>CAIYIS010000047.1 GCA_903926385.1 uncultured Bacteroidota bacterium | reverse complement strand
TTGTTGCTCATCAGTTTTTCGTGCAACAGAAGTGGCAAACCAGATGGTAATAACAGCAAATATGCCGATGCTTTTTCTTCAGCCAAAAAGCAGGCATTGGTTTTCAGCACGAGCAATAACGATAGTGCCATTACTTATGCTGATTCGGCTATAAAGCTGATGCATAAAATGGATTTTAAAAATACTGATACCCTATTTTCGCTTATAACAATAAAGGTTAAAGCCTATCAAAGCAAAAACAATATAGATACGGCCATTGTGTTCCTAGAAAGGTGTTATAAGGAAGCAGAGGACAATTCTGATGTTTCACTACAAGCTAAAATAGCTGTATTGATTGGAGGTATTGAACTGGATGAAGACAATTTGTATATGGTTGAAAAGTATATCCCAAAAGCTATTAAACTTTTGGAGCACCAGAATGATGAATATACTCAAGCGATGGCAAATGGGTATTATGGTGTGTTTTTAAATAATAAAGGGGATTATAAAAAAGCGATAGAATATTTACTGAAAGCATATAAGGTATTTGACAAACTGAACAAGTACGAAGATTTGGATTATATAAGTATTAGCATTGCTAATAACTTTATTGCTATTGGCAGTAAAAAGGAAGGATTAAGATATTACAAAATTGCTGTTGATGCAGCGGTAAAACTTAACGACACGGCAAATATAATGAGTGCTTTGGGTAATTTGGGGCGTTATTACAGAACAAAAAATCCTGACAGTGCATTGTATTATTACGATAAGGTGATTGCCCTAAAGCCGGCAGGGAGCACCCCGATTTTTGTTGTTTCAGCAAAATATAATAAAGCAAACATCTACACCGACAAAAAGGAATATGATAAGGCTCTTGGAGAATTTAATACTATTTTAACAGAAACTCGACTTGCAAAAAATTATGAGGGAATGTCGTATGCTTATAGCGGGATGTCGTTTGTTTATTTTTCTCTAAAAAACAAAAACTTGGCAATTGATTGCCTACAACGTGCTATAAAATTAGCTGATTCGATAGGGAAAACCAGTTTAAAAATGTCATTAAAAGAACAACTGCAAGATAATTACAAAGAATATAACAATTATAAAGAAGCCTATTTGTTAGCCATGGAAATAAAGACATTTAACGATTCTACCAAGTCGGCTGAAAAACAAATTGCAATACACGAAATGGAAGCCAATTACCAATCGGAGAAAAAAGATTTGGAAAATAAAGTATTGAAATCGGAATTGGAAAGAACAAACAAAGTCCTTATCGCTCGTTCTGTCATCATTCTGTTACTTTTAATTGTTTCTTTTATTCTAGCTCTTTTGTTATGGCGGATTAACGTGCTCAACAAGCAGCGCCAAATGGCTTACGATGTTCTGATGAAGCAGTATAAGCACGAAAGCGAACAAAGAAATGAAAATAAGGAGGAGGAGAAAATAATAACTATAGCACCAGATGTTAATCAAATTCAAAATGATGATTTCCTACTGAATACATTAAATACCTATTACGAAACAGAGCGCCCATTTCATAATGCCAAACTTAAAATAGAAGATGTATCAACTGCTGTAAATATTCCAAAAAGAACATTAGCGAAAATACTGAATAACAACTGCAATACCAATTTCAATGCCTTTACTAATAATTATAGAGTAAATGAAGCGAAGCTGTTATTCGAACATCGCAAATACGCTAACTATACCATCGAAGCAATTGCACAGGAGGTTGGTTTTGGAAGCAGGCAGTCGTTTTATAATGCATTCGAACAAGTTACAGGTGTTAAACCTACCTATTATAGAGATTTTATTTGCAATTCCACTCACAAACCAATAGAAGAACCTGATTTATTGCCCTGAAGCGCTAGTTAAGCTCTTTAGGTAGTAAAGTTGTCTGCCAATTGACGTCAATTTATCGTCCCCCTAAACACAAAAACAATTTTTTTGACTTTTTTTGCCCTTTACCATGTAAAAGATTTTACAAATCTGATGTAAAATCTTTTACATAGTTGGCAGATAACCTATTTTATACACCCGCTATTATAATAATCACATCTTTTTTTTCTTTCTTAGCATATTGAAAACTAAAGCAATTAAACCAATTGTAAAAAGTTTTTCACCATTGCAAGCACAATCCTTGTCAAGCTTTGCTTGTAATCCCTTTTTTTTCAATGTTATTTTGTGCCCATATTTTAACAGTATAAAAGTAAAAAATAATATGAAAAAAATCATTTACATCATTGCAGTGGGGCTCATGTCTCAACTAGCTTTTCCTACATCAGGATACGCACAAACGCCAAACGCTATTCCTTATCAGGCAGTAGCACGTAACTCAAGCGGTAATCTTATCGCAAGTCAAAACATCAGTTTACGCTTTACCCTACACGATGGTACTGCCACTGGAACAACTGTTTTTCAGGAAACGCAAACGGTAACCACCAACGTACTGGGTTTGTTTTCAGTAAACATTGGACAAGGAACACCTGTTAGCGGAAGCTTTTCTACCATCAATTGGGCCTCAGGTGCCAAGTTTACCCAAGTAGAAATGGATGCCACAGGAGGCACCACTTATATAGACATGGGCACCCAACAAATGATGAGTGTACCTTATGCATTGTATGCCGCACATAGTAATGATGCAGGACCTGCAGGAGCAACAGGCGCAACGGGTGCAAATGGTACTGATGGTACTAATGGCGCTCAAGGCATTCAAGGTATAGCAGGTGCTACAGGAGCAAATGGAACGAATGGTTTAATAGGAGTAACAGGCGCAAATGGAATTGATGGAACAAACGGTACCAACGGAACAAATGGACCACAAGGACCAATTGGATTTATAGGTCCCACAGGACCCACAGGCGCAAATGGAACAGATGGAACAAACGGAACAGATGGAACAGATGGAGCAATGGGAGCAGATGGAACAAACGGAACAAACGGAACAAATGGAACAGATGGAACAATGGGAGCAAATGGAACAAACGGAACAGATGGAACAATGGGAGCAAATGGAACAGATGGAACTAATGGAGCAGATGGAGTCAACGGAACAAATGGTTTAACTGGTGCTACAGGTGCAAATGGAATTGACGGAACAAATGGAGCGCAAGGTACTCAAGGTTTAACTGGAGCAACAGGCACAAATGGAACCAACGGAACTAATGGGGCAGTAGGCGCAACAGGTGCACAAGGTACTCAAGGTGTAACTGGTGCTACAGGCGGCTACCCTGTGCATACTATAGGCGAAAATTATATGGGTGGAAAAGTTTTTTTTGTATATGACAATGGACAACACGGCTTAATAGCGGCAATCGCAGATCAAAGTTCCAGTATTAAATGGTATCCTGGTACTAATGGAGTTGCTACCTTTACAAACTCATTGGCATGGGGTTTAAGTGTAGGAAGCGGCTCAAAAAATACGGCAATTATAATTGCTAATCAGGGTCTTGGGGATGGAACAAATTATGCAGCAAGGATTTGTAATGAATATTATGTAACTATTGGTGGAGTAAATTATGGAGATTGGTACTTACCTTCGCACGCAGAGCTTCTTTTACTTTATTATCAAAGATCAGTATTTAGTGGCTTTAGTACTGGCTACTATTGGAGTTCTTCGGAGGTCGGCAATAGTAGTGCCTATAGCCTGAACTTCAATGATGGCACTATGAACAACTACAACTGGAAGGGCGACTATAAATGTGTCCGCGCTATCAGGGCTTTTTAAACAAGTTAGCGAAGCGGTGGAATTAAAATCTTAAAAAACAGAAATGAAAAAAATCATCATCCTATTCGTAATCATATTTGGCTCAGCCAATATCATTACCCATGCACAAACGCTAAGCCCCACAGTAAGCCCCGCATCGGGCGGTTACAGCACCGGGGGCGGCAACAGCTTATCGTGGACTATGGGCGAAACCTATAACACCACCTTAAGCAGTGCAAACAACATGCTATCACAAGGGGAGCAACAAGCCAACCCTGTATGCAGCACCCTGCCGGTGGGTTCGGCAGCCAATTCGGTAATCTGTAACGGAGACCCAAGCAATTTGGCTTTGTATGCAACCCAGTCGGGAAGCACCTATACCTGGACATCTGCTGTAACCACAGGAGGAGTATTTGGTAACAATGATTGTCCGGGAGGATGCGGAACAACCATAGCCGATGTGTTAACAAATACAGGATTTGTTTATGGTGTGGTTCAGTACACCGTAATACCCACCTCTCCGGGAGGATGTGTGGGTTCACCATTTACGGTGAATGTAACCGTGGGAGCAGCTCCGGCAGCCCCGGTTATTTCAGGACCTAGTGTAGTTTGCCAATTAACATCTGCAACCTACACTTGTGCACCGGTACCTGAAGCTACTAACTATGTTTGGACAGTACCCACAGGGGTAACCGGTATGACGATTACTTCAGGACAAGGAACTACATCATTACACGTTTCCATATCTCCGGGAACTGTTTCGGGAGATGTAACTTGTACTGCAAGCAACAACTGTGGAAGCAGTGCTACTACAACGTATGCGGTGACTAAAAAACCAGCAGTACCGGGAGCTATCACAGGTCCTACTTCAACATGTGGACAAACATCGGCTACTTATTCTATAGCACCAGTATTCGGAGCAACCTCTTACAGCTGGACCTTACCAACAGGTATGACAGCCTCAGGAGCATCTAACCTGAACTCAATAACTGTAAACATTGCATCTGCCTTTATCTATGGACAGGTAAAAGTATCGGCTGTTAATGCTTGCGGTAACGTACCGGGAACAGGATTGTATATAACCGGAAACTCACCAGCTATTCCTGTAACCCTAAGTGGACCTGCTAACGTTTGCGGATTGACCACAGGAACCTATTCTATACCTGCAGTGGCAGGAGCAACAGGATATAACTGGATAATAACAGGAGCTGGAAACAGCATCAGTGGTTCTAACACAGGAACAACCGTTACAGCTATACTTGCAGGCCCTGGAGTTATTTCGGTGGCGGGAACAAACCTTTGCGGAACGGGTCCTTACAGAGCGTTAAACCTTGTAACATCAGGAATTCAACCGGGAACGATAAGCGGTCCGCTTAATACTTGCGGATTGACTACAGCAACATATTCTGTTGCTCCGGTGGCTAATGCAGCTTCTTACACTTGGGGCTTAGCTACTGGTATGACATGGGGGACAGGACAAGGCACAAACGTTATTAACGTTAACATTGCTCCATCAGTTGGTAGTACAACAGCAGTATCGCCTCTTAAGGTAGCCGAAACCAATACCTGCGGCAACATATCGTTGTATAGAACAACCACCATCACTCGTTGTTTAAGCCCTGATGCGATGAATACTGAGGGAGGTAACACATTCTCTAATGTGTATCCTAATCCTACATCGGCTGAATTTACAATGGATATAACAGCTGATAAAGACCAGGAAATAGTAATGGAAATTTATGATGTACTTGGTAATATT
>CAIYIS010000046.1 GCA_903926385.1 uncultured Bacteroidota bacterium | reverse complement strand
TGAGTATTGAGTAAGTTAAATATTACTCTATATAATAGGAGTAGGAAAACGATATTTAAAAGAATTACAATCATTGAAAAACTGTATTTAATTATTTTATCTGGGGCCAAATGTAAACACAGTAAATTTAATACGATATGACTTATATCATGTTTCGAAAAATAATTTAAAAATTGTTGATTGTACTAATAAAAAAAATTTAAAACTCTTTTTTCATTCTAAAACTCTACAAATCTAAAATTCAAAAATTCCATTTTCCTCCCCAACTTTAAAAAAAAATCCCGCTTCGAACAAACGAAGCGGGATTTTTTTGTCAAAAACTAACCGAAATTATTTCGTAAATAAAATCTCTCTGTATTTTGGTAATGGCCAGCTTTCGTCATCAATAATAAGTTCTAACTTATCCACATGATAACGGATGGATTCAAAATAGGCTTTCACTTTATCGCAATACAAAGCGGCTTGTTTTTTCACATCAGTCACTTTGTTTGCCGATTTACGTGCTTCGGTCATTGCGTCCACATTGGTTTTAATAAAATTAATATGGTCGGATATTTCGGTAATCATTCCCAATTGAATACTTGCATTCTTTTTAAAATCGGAAGCATTCATAATTTCCTTTAATCCTTTTACATTTTCGATAAGCGAACTTTGATATTTTATTGCTGTAGGAATTATGTGATTCAGCGACAAATCGGCCATAACTCGCGATTCGATTTGAATTTTTTTGGTATATGTTTCCAGATAAATGTCGTAACGAGCATGTTGTTCGCGTTCGTTCATAATTCCATTGCGAGTAAAAATATCGATTGTTTTAGGTGAAACAAAAGCCGAAAGCGCAAGCGGAGTAGTTTTAATGTTCGAAAGTCCTCTTTTGGCTGCTTCCTTCACCCATTCTTCTCCATATCCGTTTCCTTCGAAACGTATTTTTTTAGAGTCGATAATGCATTTGCGTAATACCTGGAAAATGGCCTCGTCCTTCTCTACATTTTTTTTCATCAATTGATCCACTTCTTTTTTGAAGTTTACCAATTGTTCAGCAACAATAGCATTTAAAACAGTCATTGGTCCGGCACAATTAGCAGAAGAACCAACTGCACGGAATTCAAATTTATTACCGGTAAAAGCAAAAGGAGAAGTCCGATTGCGGTCAGTGTTATCCAAAAGAATATCAGGAATTTTTCCAACGCCCAGTTTTAATGCTGTTTTTTCGTCAGGACTCATTTTTCCTGTTTTTACTTTCGTCTCCAATTCATCCAATACGTTCGAAAGTTGGGTTCCCAAGAAAACAGACATAATAGCAGGAGGAGCTTCGTTGGCACCCAAGCGATGATCGTTATTAGCGGAAGCAATGGAAGCTCGCAGTAAGTCGGCATTGTCGTGAACTGCTTTAACTGTATTGATAAAGAAAGTTAAGAACTGCAAATTTGTTTTTGGAGTTTTTCCCGGACTCAACAAGTTCTTACCAGTGTTGGTACTCATACTCCAGTTATTGTGTTTACCACTTCCGTTTACTCCGGCAAATGGTTTCTCGTGAAGCAACACACGGAAATTATGTCTGCGAGCTACTTTTTCCATTACATCCATTAGTAATTGATTGTGGTCAACAGCTAAATTACATTCTTCAAAAACAGGAGCACATTCAAACTGATTTGGAGCAACCTCGTTGTGACGTGTTTTTACAGGAATGCCAAGTTTCAAAGATTCCACTTCAAAATCACGCATAAATGATGTTGCCCTGTCGGGAATGGAACCAAAGTAATGGTCTTCGAGTTGTTGCCCTTTAGCGGGAGAGTGCCCAAACAAAGCACGACCTGTCATTGCCAAATCGGGACGAGCATTGTATAAAGCTTCATCCACCAAAAAATATTCCTGCTCCCAACCCAATGTTGCAATAACCTTGGTTACATTTTTATCAAAATACTGACAAACATCTACAGCGGCAT
Source organism: uncultured Bacteroidota bacterium (assembly GCA_903926385.1). Classification (GTDB taxonomy): domain Bacteria; phylum Bacteroidota; class Bacteroidia; order 2-12-FULL-35-15; family 2-12-FULL-35-15; genus 2-12-FULL-35-15. The sequence goes on along the minus strand of CAIYIS010000046.1, from coordinate 39,342 downwards.
TATCCAAAACATGAAGTGCTTTTAATAAAGGAGTTTTAAAGTCTAATGCCTCTCCTGTATAAGAAACAAAAATGGTCGGGATACATAGTGTTTTCCCCATTACAAAAGCAGGCGAGGTTGGGTCCCACGCTGTATAGCCTCTTGCCTCAAAAGTATTACGAATCCCTCCGTTAGGAAAACTGGAAGCATCCGATTCTTGCTGTACCAACTGAGTACCCCCAAATCGCTCAATAGCTCTACCGTTTTCGGTAGGTTCAAAAAACGCATCATGCTTTTCGGCAGTGGCACCAGTCAATGGTTGAAACCAATGAGTGTAATGCGTTGCACCTTTCGAATTAGCCCATGCTTTCATGGAAGCTGCCACCTGATCGGCCATTTTACGGTCTATCTGTGTTCCCAGTTCCATTGCCGACATTACGCTTTTAAAAGCCTCTTCGGATAAATACTCACGCATGGCATCTATGCCAAATACGTTTTCGCCAAAAAATTCAGATACTTTGTTACTTGGCATTGTAACATTAACCGGCACTCTCGAAAGTACGGTTTCTAATGCTTTAAATCTGTGGAAAGCCATGTTTGATATTATTTAGTATGATTTATTAATTAAAAAATGATTTTTCTGGGACAAAATTAAAAATTCACGGGGTACAAGTTAAAATAAGTATCAAATATTTATTAACACCCCCCTAAAACTTGCAAAAAGCAGAATTAATTGTGAAGTATTACACAAAAAAGTAAAATTAAAGGGGGGGGGGACAACAAAAACAATGATTCTAATCATCGTTTTTGGCATTTCTATGCTAAAACTTAGTAAGAAGATTAACTTACAAATAAAAAATCCTGCTTCAACTGAATGAAGCAGGATTTTTTATTCCTAGTGTAAATAGGTAGAGTATTCTAATAATATCTTACCAAGTGCTCAGTAACGTTAGCATTTTGTTTTAATGCTTCGTACACTTCAGAATCTACTCGTTGAGCGGCTTGAGATAATTGAGAAGTTTGCTGTGCTTTATAATCTTTTTGCGCTGGTGCGTCTACTTTTGAGTCTACATATAATACGAAGACACCTTCACTTCCGGCAATGGCTTTGCTCATCGATTTAGCTTTCAAAGCAGCAACTGTTCCAGCAAATATTGGTTCATTACCTAAATCTGGAACACCATTAGAAGTAAAATTAACATTAGGTACAGGTTGAGAAACTTGCAAATTCATTTTTGCTGCAATTTCTTCAATTGTTTTTCCTGCAGCCATTGCTGTTTCAAACTCCTTAGTTATTTGCTCTCCTTTTTTCTGTTTCAAAACTTTTGCAGTTAATGCGTCTTTTACATCTTCCATAGTCCCGATACCTTTTTCTTTTACGTCAGTAATAACTCCTACTACAAATTTATCACCGAATTCCTGAGCTTCAGAAACAGTACCTTTTTTGTTATCATAAATCCATCTTACCAAAACACGTGGAGATTCGATACCGGCAATAGTTTTATCGTTTTCTTTAATATTATCGGCAATACGTTTGTTTAGTTTCTGGTCTATTACAGCTTTTTGAAACAATTCATTTGTATTATTTTTCCCTGCAAATTCTGATGCTTTAACATATACACCCTGCATAGTTTTGCTGCTTGGCCCAACTTTAGTTTCTATAGAAGCCACCTGAACTTTGGTTTGTTTTCCTTTCGAATCAAGAATCTCCATGATGTGGTATCCAAATTGAGCTTCTATAACTACGAAATCTCCTTTTTTATTATCCAACCCTCCGTCTTTGAATGGTTCAACAAAACCGCTTTTTGCATTTAGCCAACCGTATTCTCCGTTGCGACCCATTACAAAATCCGTTTCTTTTTTATCCTTAGGCAAAGGTGTGTTTTTACCTGGATCGTCAGAGTATTTAGCAACAAAATCCTTGAAGTTTCCTTTTTTCTTTAACAATGCGCATAAACTATCTGCAAGCGATTTTGCTTGTTCTTTTGAACGACTAACATTAGGAGGTGCTCCTTGTGCGCCTTTATATGCAATCAGACAGTGACGAACTTTTGCTGAATCGGCAGATGTCTTTTTTGCAATCAGTTTAAAAATCTTGTAAGAACCATTTTCAAGAAAAGGCCCCATTACTGTTCCGATTTCTGCTCTGAACATGGCTGTATCCACCAAAGGAGATAGAGTTCCTTTTGTATGAAATGTCATATCAAAGTTTCTTGTTTCAGATTCAGAAACAACAAAAGCTGAATCTTCAGTGGCTTTCTTGGTTTTGAATTCTGTCGCAGTGTTTTCCATAGCTTTTTTAGCTAAATCAAAATCTTCTTGAGACGGCAAAATATCAAAAGCTACATATTCAAATTTACGAGAAGCTTCTTGTTTAAATTCGTTTTGGTGTGATTTATAATAGTTGTCAAGTTCAGCATCTGTAGGTTTAAGGGTACTATCAGCAATCATTTTGTATTTCTTAGTAACAAACCTAACCGTTGCATTCGAATTTGTACTAATGAATTCGCGTTTAGCAAAAGCAGTTGGTATATACATTCCTTTTTTAATAAGGTTATTGTATTTTTCTACCGTACGAACTTGTTTAATGTATTCTTCCAATTTAGTCCAGCTTTGCTCTTGTTCGTCTGTCATTTTCTGAGTAAACTCTTTTATTTTGGCAGGACTTACCTGACCAGTTGCAGGGTCAGCAAACATTTGAGAAACTTTTCCTTGTTGGTCGCTAAGATTACGAACTAGTGCGCTGTGTGGGTGCTCTACCATTAAATCATACAATTCATCATCAGAAACAGCAATCCCTAATTTATCATACTCTTTATTCATCACATTTTCATTGATGGTCTGATTCCATACTTGTTGAACTGTTTGGTCCGTTTCTTCAGGCGACAAGGTAGTTTTCTGAGTATTTCTTTTTTGGTTTTCAAGTGCTTCTTTCACTTTACCGTCAAACATATTATAGTCTATTGACTTGCCATATATTTCGCCAACCGCTCTTTCGGAACGCCCAAAACCTCCGGAACCTTTTTCGAACAGACCGGTAAGTACAAAAGCTAATAAAGCTAATCCTACGATGGCTACTAATAATCCCGAACGTTTACGTAATCTTTCTAAAACACTCATTTGTTTAATTGTTATTTTGTTTAATTGTTGTTTATTAAATTTCTTCTCCCTATTTTTAAATTTGGGGGTGCAAATATAAGATTCTTTGGCAAATTCTAAAACTTTTTATTTTTTACCCTAAAAATGTAGGTAATATCCTTATTTTTTCAGAATCAAATATTTTTTTTCACAAAGGCCAATAGGTTCTAATCCTAATTTTTCCTTTGAAATTGTTAAAACCCCTTGCTAAGGTTTGTTTTTTTTGCCAAAATGTAACCTTAGAACCTTCCCAGGTAATACTAGGCTGTCTAAAAATTACCTTGGTAACTCTTAAGGTAGTATTTTGCGGACGAAATACTACCTTAGAATGTGCTAAGGTAGCATTTGGCTGACAAAATACTACCTTAGCACATTCTAAGACGACATTTGGTGAACCAACTATTACCTTAGCAACTGCTAATTTTTAATATTTTGCCCACTTTTAATTAAAAAAAGTGTTTTAAATTGAACAGAAGGTAGTTTTTATTCCTTTTCCTGAGGCAATTCTCTTAAACTACCTTTTTAAACAATTTGTTACTATCCCCGATAAATATCAAAATTTCTTCTCTTCCGGTCTTTTTTTCGGCCGAAGTGTAAAAACAGATTGGCAATTCATCCCAATGTACACTCATTTCTTCCTTGTATCGAGCAATATTATCAGCAAACTGTTTTTTAGACAATTTATCCATTTTGGTGAATACCATTACAAATGAAATTTGATTTTCGCCCAACCAGTTCATGAATTCCAAATCTATCTTTTGCAGAGGAATTCTCGAATCGAGCAAAACAAACATGCACATCAAATTCTGGCGTTCAAGGATGTAATCCTGTAAAAATTTCACCCACGTATCTTTTCTATCTTTCGACACCTGTGCGTAACCATATCCGGGCAAATCGACCAGATACCAGTTAGAGTTGATAATAAAATGATTGATTAATTGGGTTTTTCCAGGCTTGCCCGAAGTTTTCGCCATGTTGTTTCGGGAACAAAGCATATTAATAAGCGAAGATTTCCCTACATTACTTCTTCCGATAAATGCATATTCGGGCATATCAGGTTTTGGGCATTTAGCCACTTCCGTATTGCTCATTACAAATTGAGCTGTTTTTATTTCCATGTTCTATTTCTGAATTTTGGGCGAAATTACAAATAATAAGGCGGGCAAGGGCGAAATGTTTTTTCGTCTCCGTTTAATGACTTTTTGTTTGGAACAAAAAAACTCTCGACAAACATGTCGGGAGTTTTTATTAAGAAGAAATTTTTATTCAACTATTATTTTCCGATTGACCACTTTTTTCATTTCATCCGTTATCTGAACAAAGTATACCCCCGGGGTCATGCATCCTTTTTCAATAACAAAACGATTGCCTTCTTTCATAATGGCCGTTTTAATCTCTTTCCCAAGAATGTCTATTATAGTAATACTTGTGTTCTTTTGTTCCTCATTAAAGGTAATGACAGTTTGATTGCTGAATGGATTTGGAGCAATGTTGAATTCTGTCGAAAGTTCGTTTTCGCTTATTCCCACCATTTCAGATACCGGACGTGTCCATACACCTCCTCCATGCGTACCGGCAAAAACATTAGCTCCACCTATTATTAAAGAATTTATGGTAAGCGATGTCAAATTAGAATTCACAGGCGACCAGTTAGTTCCGTTGTTGGCAGAATAAAATACACCTCCACCATAAGTACCTGTAAAAATGCTGGTGCCACTTACCGCAAATGATGTAATGTTTAAGTTGGTGATACCAGTACTTGCGACCACCCAATTTGTACCATTATTAGCTGACAAAAACACTCCATTCCATGTACCGACATACAAATCTGTTCCTGTGATTGCAAATGCTCTGATATCTGTGCTGGTAAGTCCAGAATTAACAGCGTTCCAGTTGTTAGCAGTTATCAAATTACGATACACTCCTCCTCCGTTGGTTCCTGCAAAAACATACGTTCCGCTTATGATTAATGAATTTACAGTAGTCACAGTTAATCCAGTGTTTACAGGAGTCCATGTTGTTCCATTATTAACCGACTTAAATACACCTCCACCAATTGTTCCGGCAAAAATAACAGAACCATTACTAGCCAATGCCATCACATTTGGACTAGTTAAACCTGTGTTAACTGCAGTCCAGCTCCCTCCATTGTTAGAAGACAAAAACACGCCACCTCCCTCGGTAGCTGCAAATAAATCGGTACCGCTAACAACCAGCGCATGAATACTCAAATTAGTCAACCCTGAGTTTACAGCTGTCCAACTGCTTCCATTATTTCCCGAAATGAACACTCCTGAACCAGCAGTACCTGCAAAAATATTGCTACCAATCATAGCTGTTGCTGTAACCGTAGAGCCATTCAAACCCGTATTGGCAACAGTCCAACTAGTTCCATTATTGTTAGTAGTAAACATTCCACCACCATGAGTGCCGGCAAAAACAAAAGTGCTATTGGCTGCAATTGACAGAACAGGAGAACTGGTTATTCCGCTACTCACCTGTGTCCAGTTGCTGCCATTGTTAGTTGATAAGAACACTCCAAGGCTTGTCGCTGCAAAAAGGTTGCTGCCATTAATGGCAAATCCGTTAACGTCAGTTGCTGTTAAACCTGAATTTATGGTACTCCAGATTATAGAACTAACAGGAGAAATGTAAGCCCCACCACCCAAAGTGCCTGCAAACACATTACTTCCGCTAATGGTAATACAATTAATCAATGTTGATGACAAACCGATGTTTGCGGTAGCCCAGCTAAGTCCGTTATTTGTGCTGGTACACACTCCCCCACCCTGAGTGGCTGCAAATAAAGTGGAACCACTGATGGCTATCGAATTTATTAAAGTTGTTGGGAGCATCGCTCCGGCAATAGTCCAATTAATACTTCCGATTGGTGAACTATAAATACCTGCCCCCCCATAAGTGGCCGCAAAAAGAGTTACTCCATCTGTGGCAATTCCGTGCACATTCAAATTACCAAGATTTGTATTCACGGCTGTCCAGCTTGCTCCGTTATTTGTTGATTTAAAAACACCTCCACCTGCTGTTCCGGCAAACAAATTACTTCCATTTACAGCCAAACATAAAATATCCAGATTGGATAATCCATTGTTGACAGCCACCCAACTTGAACCATTATTTGAAGATAAATAAACACCTCCGTTGGTTCCTGCAAAAACATTTGCTCCACTTATAATAATACTTGTAATATTGCCACCTAATGGCCCATTTGTTTGGAGCCATTGAGCATTTGTTAAATTTACTGAAAGAAACAGGATTGTAATTAGTAGTAATCTTTTCATAAGTATTCTATTGTGTTTATTGATTTTTATTATTTGTATTTTTATACTTTCTTTTAATCCCCCACTTCAATTCCTCAGAGTGAGTTTACGTTGCTGATTTTGCTTCTATATTTCCTCGCTCTTTCAATTCAAAATTTCCCGACAAATATACTTATTTAACAACATCTCTTACTCACTTTACCCTTTTTAATGATTAACAATTCACTTTACCTAATAATTCATTAAAAGAACACGGCCCGTCTTGTTCTTTCTATTAAACCGAAATCGAGACACTGCCATTTTGTCAGACTCTTATTTTTATTACCTTTGCATCCCATAAAAAAAAGATGCACGAAAACAAAGAAATAGACGAGAGTAAACAAGGTGAAGCTTTAATGATAGAATCGCCTGCTGCCAAAGGAGGAAAAAAACTTTTCCTTGAAAGTTATGGTTGCGCTATGAACTTTTCGGATTCCGAAATTGTTGCATCAATTCTAAAAGATCAAGGATTTTCCACTACACAGGACTTTTTTGAAGCAGATGTAATATTCGTTAATACTTGCGCTATTCGCGAAGGAGCCGAACAACGTGTTCGTAAACGCTTAACCGAATACCGAAAAGCTAAAAAAACAAATCCTGATTTAATTATTGGAGTGTTGGGATGTATGGCCGAACGACTGAAATCTCAATTTCTGGAAGAAGAGAAATTGGTGGATATCGTTGTAGGCCCAGACGCATACCGTAGTTTGCCTCAATTGATAGAAACAGCAGAAACCGGACAGAAAGCGGTAAATGTTTTACTTTCGAAGGAAGAAACCTATGCAGACATTGCTCCGGTACGTTTGGGAAGCAACGGAGTGACTGCATTCATTAGCATTACTCGCGGATGTGATAATATGTGTGCGTTTTGTGTAGTTCCTTTTACCAGAGGACGCGAACGAAGCCGAGACCCAGAAACCATAGTTAACGAAGCAAAAGATTTGTTCGAAAAAGGTTATCGAGAAGTAACTTTACTTGGTCAAAATGTGGACTCGTACCTATGGACAGGTGGAGGATTGAAAAAAGAAAACCCTACAGCACAAGAATTATCAGAAGCAACTACATTTGCTCAATTGATGGAAAAAGTGGCACTCATTCATCCTGATTTGAGAGTCCGATTCAGCACATCTCATCCCAAAGATATGAGTGACGAAGTACTTCATATTATTGCAAAACATGATAACATTTGCAGTTATGTGCATTTGCCAGTACAATCGGGTAATTCAAGAATACTTGAGATGATGAACAGAGGTTATACCCGCGAATGGTATATCAACAGAATTGCGGCTATACGAACCATTATTCCGGATGCAGCTATTTCTATGGATATCATCACAGGCTTTTGCTCAGAAACAGAAGAAGAACACAGAGACACCCTTTCTTTGATGGAAGAGGTTAAATATCATTTCGGTTATATGTTTGCCTACAGTGAACGTCCGAAAACATTGGCAGAACGAACATACAAAGACGATGTGCCGGAAGAGATTAAAAAAAGAAGACTTCAGGAAATTGTGGATTTACAAGTAAAACATTCAGCAGAACGTACCAAAGAAGGGGTTGGGAAAGTGTTCAGGGTGCTTGTGGAAGGAGTTTCCAAAAAATCGGCAGAAGAATTGTACGGAAGAAATTCACAAAACACGGTGGTTGTTTTTCCGAAGAAGAATTATAAAAAAGGGGATTACGTTAATGTACTTGTAGAAAGTTGCACTGGCGGAACACTTATAGGGAAAGCGGTTGATTAAATTTTAAACATATTTATATGACCATTCAAGAGATTAAAAACAGATTCGGAATCATTGGTAGTTCACCATTGCTCGACAGAGCAATTGATATCGCAAAGCAAGTTGCACCAACTGATTTAACCGTGCTTATCACCGGAGAAAGCGGTACAGGAAAAGAAGTTTTCCCTCAAATTATTCATGCGCTGAGTGCTCGTAAGCACGGGCAGTACATTGCCGTTAACTGCGGTGCTATACCCGAAGGAACGATAGATTCAGAATTATTCGGGCATGAAAAGGGCTCTTTTACGAGTGCACACGAAGCGCGCAAAGGTTACTTTGAAGTGGCTAACGGTGGAACAATTTTTCTGGATGAAGTTGCCGAGATGCCTTTGGCTACACAAGCCCGACTACTGAGAGTGCTTGAATCGGGAGAGTTTATGAAAGTGGGGGCTTCAAAGGTTTTGAAAACAGATGTTCGGATAGTGGCCGCAACGAATGTAAATATTCAACAAGCAATTGAAAAAGGGAAATTCCGAGAGGATTTGTATTACCGATTGAACACAGTTCCTATCAATGTACCACCTTTGCGCGACCGCAAACAAGACATTTTTTTATTGTTCCGTAAATTTGCTTCCGATTTTTCGAGCAAATACCGAATGCCTACTATAAAGTTAAATGCAGAAGCCGAGCAAATGCTATCCAACTATAACTTTCAGGGTAATGTGCGTCAATTAAAAAACATTACCGAACAAATTTCGGTGATTGAAAAACAAAGGGATATTACAGCTCCCATCCTATCGAGTTATTTGCCCCAATCACAAATCTCGCAATTACCAATGAGAATTGGAGGAAATAATCAACAGACCGACTTTAACGAACGTGATTTACTTTACAAAGTACTGTTCGACATGAAAAAGGACTTAACCGATTTGAAAAAAATTGTAATAGATTTAATAGAGAACGATAACCAACTGAATCAGGATTTTCATCCGGAGAATGCTCAAATCATCAAAAAACTTTATCAGGAAGTGGGCACAGCCGAATCGCCTATACAATTAGCTTACACAAGCAGCAGTGAGGAACCTATGGTAAAACTAGAACCTGCCAACGAACCGGTTCAAGATGCTGTTGAAGAATCAGTACCTCTTTCACTTCAAGGTGCAGAAGAAGAATTGATACGTAAAGCGCTTGAAAAATATAAAGGTAAAAGAAAGAAAGCTGCAAAGGAGCTAGGTATATCAGAGCGCACGTTGTACAGGAAAATTACTGAATACAATATACTATAACGCTAAAAAGAAATAATTCTTAACTAACCTCTGCTTAAATTGAGATTGAACAAACATAACAATATACTCCTCCTTTCCCTTCGGATGTTGAAGCTTTCCATTCTTGCACTCGTCATCTTATCGGGATGTAAAGTACATTACTCATTTAGCGGAGCTTCTATACCTCCAGAAGCGAAAACTGTGTCGGTTCAATATTTTCAAAACAACGCATCCCTTGCTCCTCCTACATTGAGTCAAGCGTTTACCGAAGCATTGCGCGACAAATTAAGCTCTCAAACCAGATTGGCACTTGTAAACAAGGGTGGGGACTTGAGTTTTGAAGGAAACATTACCGGTTATTCTACCGGCCCCATTGCCATTCAAAGTACGGATCAGGCTGCTATGAACAGGCTAACCATTACTGTAAATGTGAAATACAAATGCTCGTTTGACGAAAAGAAAAATTTCGAACAAACCTTTTCCCGATTTTCAGATTATTCCAGTGCACAAACCATAACAGCTGTGGAAGACCAGTTATTAAAAGATATAAACGAACAACTTGTTCAGGATATTTTTAACCGAGCATTAAATGATTGGTAATTGATGAATAAAAACCAGTTCATATCGTATGTAGAAAACCCTGATAAATTATCAGTAGGTGATGCTGCATTGCTTGGGGAATTGCTTAAAAACTTCCCTTATTTTCAGACCGCACATTTACTTTATACCAAAGGTCTGCATAACCAGAACAGCATACATTATAATAATCAGCTAAAAATTACAGCTGCTTATGCATCTGACAGAAGAATTCTTCATAAACTAATTACAAGCAAACCGGGTGAAGACCTCGAGCTTGTTCTTACTCCGCTTCCTTCAACCACACCTTTTGTTGAAGAAGTAAAAGCTCCGGAAGTAACTATTCAACCTGAAGTTGAGAACACGATTATTAAAGAAACAATTGCCAAAACGGAAGATTCTGAAATAATGCAAAGTGTTAAACACACTGTAACCGAAGAGGTGGCAGAGCATACTATTGTTCCTGTAATCAGTCAAATTGATCCGGAACAAGTTCCTGAGACAAAATCACCTGCATCAGAAGTTACAGAAACTGCCGTGATAAAACTGGCGGTGATAAATAGTGTGAAAGAAGAAATTGCGGAACACTCTTTATTACCTGTTGTAGAAGAAATACCCGAAGCGGAAACAGAATCTGTAATAACAGAGTTGCCGGAAAGAGAAAAAGCCGAGGAACAGGTGATGGAGAAGGTGGAGGAGATAATTGAGCAAACGGAAGAAAAAGAAATAGAACAAGATACTTTCGTTGATTTGGAAAGCGAATTCAGAACAGAGGCAATAAATGCCCGTTTCGAAATTGAACTCCATAATTCAGAGCCCATCATTCCTCAACCAATTATTGTTTCTGAAAACATTATTGAAGAAAAGCCACCTGTCAAGGAAAGTGTAGAAGAAAAAACGAAACCGGAAGAGACTAAAGTAGCAGAGCAAGTGGTGGTGGATTCAGATTCATTGTCATTCACCGACTGGTTAAAACATCTGGATGCCGGCCATACAATAGTGGAGAAAACTATGGTAGCCGAAGAGCCGGTAAAAGGAGAGAAACCAATGGATGCGTTTGAACTGATTGATAAGTTTATTAAAGAGGAACCAAAGCTATCTCGCCCTAAAGCCGAATTTTACAATCCGGTTAATATGGCAAAACAGTCGGTTGCCGATGATATTACCTTTGTGAGCGAAACGCTGGCAAAAATTTACACGCTACAAGGCAATTACAGCAAGGCTTTGCAAGCTTATGAAAATTTACATTTGAAATATCCGGAAAAAAGGCTTTACTTTGCAGCCCAAATTAAAAATATAAGGAAATTAATTAATCAACAAAAGCAATAAAAAACAATGGGAACCATTATTTCAATTTTAATCGTAATCGTATGTGTACTGCTAATATTAGTCATATTAGTACAAAATTCTAAAGGAGGAGGTTTGGCTTCTTCTTTCTCATCATCTAATCAGGTAATGGGAGTTCGTAAAACAGCCGACTTTTTGGAAAAAGCTACATGGACACTTGCTATAGCATTATTGGCGTTGAGCCTAGGGTCAGCTGCTTACAACAAAACAACTGAGGGAGCAAGCACAGAAGGAACTTCGACATCAAAAACCCGCGAAATAGGCGGAACCAAATCAGCTCCGGGTGGAGATAAGAAAACAACAACTATGCCTTCTCCGGGAGCAGCAACACCAGGCGCTCCGGTTGCAACACCAGTACCTCAGCCAGGGAAAAAATAATAGCATTTAACAATACTGAAAAAATGTCAGAGTGTCACTTACACTTCTGACATTTTTTTTGCCCAATAACGAATAACTGAAATTTTGTCTGCTATTGTCAGAAAAAACAACTTTGGTACAATATCTGACTTAGGGCGCACGTAAAAATTAAAAATTAAGTTTAACTTTAAATACAAAATAAAAAAAATGGCAAAAACAACGAGTAAAGGTGGCATTACGCCATTGGCAGACAGAGTTATTGTAGAACCAGCTGCCGCTGAAGAAAAAACAGCTGGAGGAATTATTATTCCGGATACAGCTAAAGAAAAACCCCAAAGAGGTAAAGTGATTGCTGTGGGTGCCGGTAAGGCAGACGAACCTATGACAGTTAAAGTGGGCGATACAGTATTGTATGGCAAATACGCTGGAACTGAAATTCAGGTAGACGGTAAAGATGTTCTTATAATGAGAGAAAGCGATATTTTCGCAATAGTATAAGCCCCTCTTATCCTCCTCGAAAGGGAGGTATGAAGCTTTAAAATTATTACTAAAAAAATAACAATTTAATTTAAAAACAAAATGGCAAAAGAAATATTATTTAATGTAGATGCTCGCGACAAATTAAAAAAAGGCGTTGATGCATTGGCTAATGCAGTTAAAGTGACATTAGGCCCTAAAGGAAGAAATGTAATTATTGACAAAAAATTCGGAGCTCCATCGGTTACCAAAGACGGTGTTACCGTTGCTAAAGAAATAGAATTGCAAGACCCTGTAGAAAACATGGGAGCGCAAATGCTAAAAGAAGTTGCTTCGAAAACAGCTGATGCAGCTGGAGACGGTACCACTACGGCTACTGTACTTGCTCAAGCTATTGTTACAGCAGGTTTGAAAAACGTTGCTGCAGGTGCCAATCCAATGGACTTGAAACGCGGAATTGACAAAGCGGTGAAAGCTGTGGTTGAGAATCTTCAGAAACAATCGCAAAAAATTGGTGATGACAACAAAAAAATTGAACAAGTTGCCACCATTTCGGCTAACAACGATAATGCTATCGGGAAACTGATTGCAGAAGCAATGAAACGTGTAAAAAAAGAAGGTGTTATTACAGTTGAAGAAGCTAAAGGTACAGAAACTACTGTGGAAGTAGTTGAAGGTATGCAATTCGACAGAGGATATATCTCTCCTTATTTTGTTACCGATGCTGACAAAATGGAAGTAGTTATGGATAGCCCCCTTATTCTGATTACCGACAAAAAAATATCGAGCATGAAAGAATTGCTTCCTGTGCTTGAAAAAGCAGTACAAACAGGAAAACCAATCATCATCATTGCTGAAGATGTTGACAGCGATGCGTTGGCCACACTTGTGGTAAACAAAATTCGTGGTTCGTTAAAAATTGCAGCCGTTAAAGCTCCAGGTTTTGGCGACAGAAGAAAAGCGATGTTGGAAGATATTGCCATACTTACCGGTGGAACATTAATTTCGGAAGAAAGAGGTTACAAACTTGAAAATGCTGACTTAAGCATGTTAGGTTCGGCCGAAAAAGTTACCATTGACAAAGACAATACTACTGTGGTTGGCGGAAAAGGTAAAAAAGCCGATATCACTGCACGTGTTAATCAAATTAAAGTTCAGGTAGAAGCTACTACTTCTGATTACGACAGAGAAAAACTTCAGGAACGTTTGGCTAAACTAGCCGGAGGTGTTGCCGTGCTTTATGTAGGCGCTGCCACCGAAGTGGAAATGAAAGAAAAGAAAGACCGTGTTGACGATGCTTTGGCTGCTACACGTGCTGCCGTTGAAGAAGGAATAGTACCGGGAGGTGGTGTGGCTTATATCCGCGCTATTGACGGACTTGAAAAAATGAAAGGTGCTAACGAAGACGAAACAACAGGAATTGCAATTGTAATTCGTGCTATTGAAGAGCCGTTGCGTCAGATTGTAATCAATGCAGGTGTTGAAGGTGCTGTGATAGTTCAGAAAGTACGCGAAGGAAAAGGCGACTTTGGATACAATGCACGTACCGATAAATACGAAAACTTATACGCTGCGGGTGTAATAGACCCTACTAAAGTTACCCGAGTAGCTTTAGAAAATGCTGCTTCTATCGCTTCTATGCTTTTGACCACCGAGTGTGTGTTGGCCGAAATTAAAGAAGAAGAAAAAGGCGGAGGAATGGGTAACCCGGGAATGGGCGGAATGGGTGGGATGATGTAAGTTCACTTCCCTAAAAATTTAAAAACTCCCGAACGTGTTCGGGAGTTTTTTTTATTTCATATTGGAATGAAAAAACCCAATAGTTTTTCTATTCTTCCTTTCACCTCCCATATTTCTGCTCTTTAAGGGTCGAGTTCTTCGAAAAAAGAACAAAAAACTACAATTTGTGGCCACTTTGGTGAAAAATGATGTGTAATGATGAATTTTCTGACAAATTGAATTGCTCATTTCAAAAAGAGGGGTTACTCAACATACGTTGGAATAGGGATATACATTTTAAGTCAACCCCTCCGTAAATTAACAATGATTTACTTAAAACCAACACAATAAACAAAAAATGTAGTGAATAGGAAAATTATTAAGGAGTAGAAAATAAATCCTTAATAATTTTGATTGTAAATTAAGATAGCTTTCGAATTGTAATATTTTCGTTTGGTAGAATTAATACCACCGACAATAGGACATGCAATACTTCCGGCCACAGCCAAAGCGGCTAATGCCCCGTACTTATTGCGTTCAGAAAACGAATACTTTTCGGGACCATTATTATTGTATTCAATAGCTAAAAAAGCCCAGTACGGAACTGCAATGGTAGCGCATATTCCAAATGCAATACCACCATATCCAATGCCTGTAAGATTTCGCGAACGCTGAGACTTTTGAACCAAATTGATTATTCTTTTGTCTCCACTTTGAAACAAAACCCCCTGAATTTGCTCCTCGTTTAAAGGTTGTGATTTATAAACAAAATGAGTTCCGTAATCTTCTATTTTACCAGAAACCGAATTAGTCGGAGCATTTTTATCAATAGTAATATCAATTGGTTGGTTTTTTACTGGAACTTTTTCTCTTGGCCCCATTAATTCAACAATGCCATTAGAATACTTAATCATTTTTATGGCATATTTCTTCTCTATATAAACAGGTCCATCTTGATTGTTAAATTTTTTAAATTTAACCTCTTCATCACTTATCTCTGTTATTTTACTTATCACCCATTCGCCTGTAACTTTTATGATGGTATCTTGCGCGAATGTTTTTTGGAAATGAAAAACAATAATTGATAAAGTTATGATGAAATATTTCATTCCTTTTGCCATTCAAAATAAGCCTAAATTGATTTCCATCTTAATATTTCTGATTATAGAGCTGAATTGCTTCGCGATTTAAACTAGCCTTTCTGTACTTAAAAACAGTGGATGCAATAGGGCAACCAAAACCAATAACAGCACAAATTGCAGAAGCCGCCTGTAATCCGTTCTGGTTAGGATTGCTGTAAGTGTAACCTCCTGTTTGAGAATTATAAGCACTAGTTGTACTCATTTGGCTTGCGGCTAAACAATATACAGCAGCAATGCCCAAAGGAATTCCAGCAAAACCAATGAATTGTAAGCCGTGAGCTTCTTTGGCAGATTGAACTAGGCCCATTATATGCTTGTCATTTGTACTCATTAATACATTGTGTAACTCCCGTTCGCCTATCCTTCTGTTTTGATAGTTATATTTACTGCCGAATTCGGTAATTTTATTACTCGGACTTTGTCCCACAGGCCCTCCATAATAATCAGGGTCTCTCTGAGGCGCTTTGTAGTAATCTGTCGTAGGTAGTTTTTCTCTTTCAAAACGCTCCTTTAGACCTGTAGAATAAGTGATACTTTCAATATCAAATTTTTTTTCAATATAAACAGGACCATCCTGGAAATTGAATTTTTTATATTTTATTTCTGTAGTGTTAACTTCGGTCACTTTGGCTATGATGCGGTCACCGTTGCGCTTCATAATTGTGTCTTGTGCAACACCGATTTTATGAAGCAAAAAAACTGACAAGAGTAGGATAATCTTTTTCATAATTGAAGTTTGAGCAACAAAAGTACAAAAAGAAAAGTAGCTGTGAAATAATTTGCGATTTTTGATTCAAAGATATTGAATCAAATTGGGTAAATGAAATAAAGATGGATGATGGGAGAAAAAGGGGCGGGAAACAAGAAATGCTACAAACTTGTTTCCCTTATTTTCATTGCACGAATACTTAAACCCCCTCCCTATTAACTATACTCATGTATTCTGATATATCCTATTTTACAAAACCTTAAAACTAATATCTACAACATAAGTCTCTTCAGGCTTTTCGTTCACCCCTCTGAATTCAATCTTCGGAATTTGTTCCAAGATATAATGTTTCAGGTCCAGATTATGTGTTTCTACATTCATTACAGTTGCTTTCCCATTTTCATCTACCTGAAACATCACGTTCACATTTTCATTCAGTTTGCTTTCTTTCAGTTGAGCAGGAATCCGAAGATGTTTTGAAAGTAATGAGTTAATTTGTTTCCCATTTCCTGCGTTTGCCAGCAATGAGCCCGTCACCATAATTGTAATAATCATTATTAGTTTTTTCATCTTTCTTATTGTTTGAAATTTTACAATAAGACGATTGAACCTATAAAAAAGTTACAACTGCTATAGAATATTTTATAAAGTTGAAAACAACTAATAAGATTTTCGCCTTAATTTTTCTTAGCAGGTTCCAATCCTTTACAATCCAAACACTCCAGATCCTGCTCTGTCATCACCCATTTTCTGTTCACCATTTCATTGTCAAGCGCCCCATTTAAATTATGAATGTCGTAAATAATTTTAGCCATTCGTTTGTTCAAATAAATCACTTTATTCTTTGGCACCTTGAGTATAATTTTTACACCCTGAGCACGTAGTTTATCTTTGCTGTTTACATCAAAGTAGCTGTCAAAAATAAATGTCGAGTCTTTTTGCACTACTGAATATTGAATATTCTTAGCATGGAAGGTGGCATCTTGCTTATCAAAACCGCTGGCAGTTTTTACAACTACCACCTGAAAACTGTCCGTTTCACTTTTCACAATATCCATAATAGGATATCCAATGCTGAAATTGTTCTCGTCCTTCGATACCATCGTCCAGTCACCAAGTTTAAGTTTGTGGTTTTTGTGGCGATAATAGGTAACATCTAAATCATCATCTGGCAAAGGCTTTAAGTCGAGGTATAGCACATTACCTGCCGGTTGTACCATCTCCACTTTTTGTTTCACCGATGCTTCTTCAGAAAAATCATTTGCAGTTTCGACACCAATATAGATTACCAGACCTAGTCCGATTAACCAAAGCGTGTTTGCTGTATATTTTACAATTTTATTTTTGTGTTTGATACCAAACAGATGTCGGATACCCGAATAAATAAGGGACAACAAAGGCACTCCCAAAAACAGAATGATGGCAATAACCACAAGCGTTATGGATAAATCTGAAGGCAAAACTGCAGAACCAAATTCGTATAACGAGAAATGAATATTACTTGTGGGTGAGTTAAAAACAGAAATTGTTCCTCGTCCAAAAATAGTTGCCAGCAAGGCCACCATAAGCGCTATTCCTAAAAAAACAAGAAAGAAGACTACAACTTTTCCTACAATATGAACCATGTTATAAAAAATGTCCCCAACAAAACCTGTTGCTTTTTGGGCAGTATCCCTCAATTTATCCTTTGTTTCGGGCGACTTGGCTTTGTTGCCAAATTCATTCATCCGCTTTTTGAAATCTTCGAATTCATCGTTCACCGCTTTACCGATATTATTTACGTCCACTTTTTCTCCGTGCATTTCAAGTTTTTCAGCTGTAGTTTTAGCTTTAGGAATAATTATCCATAATATAATGTACAATAGAAATCCTGAACCAAAAGCAAAGAAACTTATTGCAAATGCTCCTCTGAGCCAAATTGGATCTAAGTCGAAATAATTAGCTACACCCGCACACACACCTCCCAAAATTTTATTGTCTTCATCTCTGAACACACGTCTTCTTTTATTATTGGGATAAGACGTATTCGAGGCTTCAGAATAATTAGTGTTTGTATTTGTCTGCTCCGAATTTTCGCTTTCACCTGCAAAATCTTCTGGTTTTCCCATCACAGCAATCACGCTTTCTACATCCATAAGCAATACCGCTTGTTTAATATTGCTTACTTTCTCCTCGAGCATTTCCGCAATTCGAGCTTCAATGTCTTTCATTATTTCATCACGTCCTTCCGAATCTCTGAAATATCCTTTTATTGCATTCAGATATTTATTGAGTACTTCATACGCATCTTCTTCGATGTGAAAAATGATGCCACTCAGGTTCATTGTTATTGTACGATTCATAATTATTGGATTTTAGTTTTAATAAATTTCGTATTATTTCTTTTCTATTGTTTTGTTTACGGAGGTAACCAATTCGGCCCAGGTGGCTTTTAGCTCTTTTAAATACTGTTTACCTAATGGGGTTAGCTTGTAGTATTTCCGAGGTGGGCCTGTTAGCGATTCTTCCCAACGATAACTTAAAAGGTCATCATTCTTCAATCGCATAAGTAATGGATAAAGCGTCCCCTCTACCACAATCAGTTTTGCCTCTTTCATTTTTTCAATTATTTCGGATGGATACAAATCTCCATTCGACAGGACTGACAAAATACAAAACTCAAGTACGCCTTTTTTCATTTGAGCTTTTGTGTTTTCTATATTCATAATTTAAATGTTCTTTGATATTTATTTTTCTGTTTGCGATGCAAAGATATATATAATATTTAGTACCTTGCATCACATAGTACCAAATATTATACAGTAGCTTAATTTTCAATGAGAAAAAATTTAGCAGGATTGTCTAAAATCTCTGTATTTTTGCAGAAATTAAATATTAGTATGCATTTAGCTCAAGATTTCAGCCAACTTTTTTCTGTTGCTTCATTAATTAGTTTGCTTACTTTATCAGTGCTGGAAATAGTTCTGGGAATAGATAATATTATTTTTATTTCAATTGTTTCAGGCAAATTGCCTCGAAACCGGCAAGGAAAGGCCCGCACAATAGGGCTATTACTAGCTTTAATAATGCGCATTATTTTACTTTTTAGCATATCTTGGATTGCCAATTTAAAAGATGCTTTATTCACCATTGCCGATTTTGGAGTCACAGGTCGTGACCTTATACTATTCTCAGGAGGGGTGTTCTTACTATATAAAACCACTATCGAATTACACAATAAAGTTGAAGGTTATGAAGAAAACGAAATGAAGGTTCGTAAAGAAAGCTTTAATGCTATCGTATTTCAAATAGTAATTATTGACATTGTGTTTTCGTTCGACTCTATTCTTACTGCAGTAGGTTTGGTTAGTAATCTTCTTATCATGATTGCAGCGGTAATCATTGCAATGATTATTATGATTTTGTTTTCCGGAAAAGTGAGTGACTTTATAAATGACAACCCAACCATTAAAGTTCTTGCTTTATCATTTCTTCTAATGATTGGTGTGATGCTGATATTAGAATCTTTTCATAAAGAAGTGGACAAGAAATTTGTTTACATATCAATCGCCTTCTCCTTCTTTGTTGAAATGATGAATGTAAGAATGCGAAGAAAGGAAGAGAAGCGAAAACGCGATACCAATAGCGATAAGCGCGATATTATTTAGACAATCGAATTCTCTTGAATAACTCGTGATGGCGCTTGGCTGTGTGAATACTAGAGTTTAAATCGAAGCCAAGTAAAAGAATAAACGAATTGATGTAAATAAGCATCATCACCACAATTAATGTTCCGATAGAACCATAGAGTTTATTGTACTTTCCAAAATTGTTTACATAATACGAAAAGACCAAGGTTGCAATAATTATCAGTACGGTAGAAAACATTGAGCCTGCCGAGAAAAACTTCCACCCCTTTTTCATCTTGGGTCCTATATAGTAATAGAAAGAAATAAGGGTGTAACACAAACCGAACAAAATAATCCATTTCAGAATATTCATAACTATAATAAGGACTTTATGTTTATGGAAAAAGTAATGGATTCCCGAATCTCCCCCGATAATTAATGTAATGGAAAGTGAAATAAGTATAGCAGTTATAAAAAGCATATAGAGTGATATCAACCGTTGATGCAAAGGGTGACGAGTTTCTATCTCATGATACGTTTCGTTAAAAGCATTTATCATAGCATTAAAACCATTGGTTGAAAAATATAGAGCCGAAAAGAAACCGATGGACAACAATCCTCCACGTTGTTTCTGGATAATGTCTACTATGGTATCTTCAGTAGCAGCAAAGGCCGACTTAGGCATGATGCTTTGCAGTAAAGTAAACAGCGAATCCTTAAAATGCGCTATCGGTATGTAGGGAATGAGTGTGAATAAAAAGATAATAGTTGGAAATAACGCCAAAAAAAAACTAAACGATAATGAGGAAGCTCGCATGTTGAGTGTTCCATTTCGGAGTCCCTTAAAGAAAAATTTCGAAACAATATAGAATGATAATCCTTCGAAACCGGGAATTACAATTTTTCTGCTTGCCTTAATTAAACTATAAACGGGCTTAAACTTTACTAATCGTTTAATGTTTTTGCGCTGCATTTATTTTATAGCTTTTAGGCTTAAATCAAGGCTTTTGATATGATGGGTAAGTGCGCCTACCGAAATAAAATCTACTCCGCAACGAGCATAATTGCCAATAGTCTGTTCCGTAATTCCTCCCGATGCTTCTGTTTCATATTTGCCATTTATGAGTTTCACGGCCTTTTTCAAATCACCCGTGCTGAAATTATCGAGCATTATTCTATGCACTCTTCCTTCTTTCAGAACTTGTTTTACTTCCTCCAGATTACGAGTTTCTATTTCAATTTTTAGCTTTTTCTTTTTTGATTTAAGGTAGCTGTTGGCTGCATCAATAGCTTGTTTTATTCCTCCAGCATAATCAACATGATTGTCTTTAATCAGAATCATATCATATAATCCTATTCGATGATTAGCTCCACCTCCAAGCAACACTGCCCATTTTTCCATAGCACGGAAATTAGGTGTTGTTTTACGTGTGTCTATTACTTTTACATGAGTGCCTTTACACAACTGAAGCAGATAATTAGTTTTGGTTGCAATGCCACTCATACGTTGCATACAGTTAAGCACAAGTCGTTCGGCAAGAAGAATAGATTGAGATTTGCCCTCCACAGTCAGCACAACATTTCCAATTTTAATAGTACTGCCATCTGCTATAAGAACTTTTACTTTTAGTGTTTTGTCAACTACTTTAAATATTTCTACAGCAAGTTGCACACCGGCAAGCACTCCGTTTTCTTTAACCAGTAATTGAGCTTTTCCTTTGGCCGAAGCAGGAATACAAGCCAACGAAGTGTGGTCTCCATCTCCTCTGTCTTCAGCAAGAGCAGAGGCAATAAATTTTTTGAGATTAATATTATAGAGACGTTCGGGTACTGATTTTTTACTCATTTTCAATTCTGAATTGCTGAACAAGTGTTTTGTCTCCGGTTGTTTTTATTAAAAAGTAAGTTCTGAATTTTCCGTTCGAAGTGTCCAAAGTTCCTATTACATATTGCGACCCATTTTTAGCTTCGCTTTTGTGAGCTACCGTGTACGATTTGATAACATGCTTATCAAAAAAATCTTTTAATATCATTTCTGCCTGCTGTTTGCTAAACACATCTTCCTTATCAATCATTTTCATATCTATTCTTTCAATAAAGTATTTTGAAATACTTTTAGGGTTGCCCGAACGGATTGCTGAAGCTATATCATCTATTACATCTGTTCTGAAAGCCACCAGAGTGATAGACATTATAAATATTACCAGTATAGATTTACTTTTCATTGTTACTTTTGTTTCGTTCGGTTTGGCAATAATTAAGCCATTGTAGATTTATCCCTATTTGAAATTATTTTTACAACATTTTTAATTAATAATTAACACCTTTGTTAATCCGAAACAAAAATATAGTTTTTTTGCATTGATTTAATAAATTAAACATGAAAATATCACTTATTCTTAACGGCAAAACCGAAGACGATTATATTATAAAAGGGTTTTCGATGTACGAACAGCGTTTGAAACATTATATTCCTTTCGAAACAACCGTTATTCCGGCACTCCGGAATACAAAAGCAATGAGCATTGAACAGCAAAAACAAAAAGAAGGCGAACTTATATTAAAGGGCTTGCAACCGTCCGACAAGTTAATTCTGCTTGACGAAAACGGTAAAGAACATTCTTCTGTTAGTTTTTCTCAATTCATTCAAAAGGAAATGAATTCCGGAATAAAGAACCTGGTGTTTGTTGTGGGCGGTCCTTACGGATTTTCAGACGAAGTATACAAACGCGCGAATGGAAAAATTTCTCTCTCCAAAATGACATTCTCTCATCAAATGGTTCGTTTGTTTTTTGTTGAGCAACTTTACAGAGCAATGACCATCCTCCGAAACGAACCTTATCATCACTTATGAAAGGCCCGTGCTTTATACGATTGCTCTATCATTTGTTTTAAAACATCCGTATTTACATCTGCCAGTTTAGTAATATACAAACAGCTTCCTCCCAATTTATGTTTACCCAATTGTTTCAGTAATCCCGACTGTTGGTGCATTTCGCCACCTATATAAAGAGTAATATTCGATTTGCGGGGAGAAAACCCGATATGAAACCAATCTAGTTCTCTTCCGCTTTCGTATTTAAGATGCACATCGCAAAAGCCTATAATTGCAGGTCCCCACATCTTTGGTTTTTCCTTAGTAACCTGTTCCATTAGTTTGGAGATAGCCAAACAATCCTTACGCTTTTGTTCATCCGCAATAGTATTGATAAATTCATCAACACTTTGATTGGTCTTTTTGGTTTTAAGTTCGGCCATTTATAGAAAATCTGTTTCCTTTTTTCTTGTTTAATATTTCATACCTAAATTATAAAACACAAAACTCCAGATATCCGAATATTCTTCTATTTGTTTCGAAGTAGGCTTGCCTGCACCATGTCCGGCATTGGTATCAATTCTTACAATAACGGGATTGCTGCCCTTTTGTTTTTCCTGCAATGTGGCAATAAATTTAAACGAATGCGCTGGCACCACACGGTCATCGTGGTCACCGGTAGTTACCAGTGTTGCCGGATATTCGGTTTCCTTAATATTATGCAATGGCGAATATTTAATCAAACAATTAAAATACTCCGCACTGTCGCTGGTACCATAATCGCTGGCCCACGCCCACCCTATAGTGAATTTATGATAACGCAACATATCCATTACTCCCACAGTAGGTATAGCCACTTTAGCCAAATCGGGGCGTTGAGTCATCACAGCTCCTATTAACAATCCTCCGTTAGAACGACCATGAATAGCCAGTTTTTCGTGAGAAGTATATTTTTCTTTTACCAAATAATCAGCTGCCGCTATAAAATCATCAAACACATTTTGCTTTTTACATTTGGTTCCGGCCTTATGCCATTCCTCTCCATAATCTCCACCTCCGCGCAATCCCGGAATAGCATACACTCCTCCGTTTTCCAGAAACAAAGCTCTGTCTGTTCTGAATTCGGGAGAGTAATAAGAATTAAACCCTCCGTAACCAAACAGAAAACATGGATTGTTTCCATCCAGTTTAATTCCTTTTTTGCAGGTAATAAACATCGGTATCTTTTGCCCGTCTTTGCTTGCATAAAACACTTGTTTGGTTTCGTAGTCGTCCGATTTAAAATCCACTTCCGGTTTAAACCACACATTCATTTTATTGGTAACAATATTATATTTATAAATCACAGCAGGGGCCGTAAACGTGTTGTACGAAAAGAAAGCCACACTATCTTCCTTATCACTGTCAAACTCGCCCACCTTGCATATTCCGGGCAACTGTATTTCGTTTTCTTTCTTTCCAGATTTGTCGAAAACATACAAACGAGTAGTTACATCTTTTAAATACTTGGCAACAAATTTCCCGTTACATATCGACACACTCTCCAGCAAATCTCCTGCTTCCGGAATTATCTTTTCCCAGTTTTCATACACCGGCTTTTTGCTGATATCTATTTTCAACAATTGATATTTGGGCGCACCTTTATCTGTCAACACATACAAGTTGTTTCCATCATTATCCACCACACCATAATTGTTTTCAAAATTATCCACCAATGTTACAAAGTCAGATTTAGGCTTTGTCAAATCCTTTACTGCAAGCGATGTTCCCGATGTAGATTCCGTGCCGTAAAGCAACAACAATTTTTCATCCTCTGTAGTAGAAGCCGAAAAATTTCTCAACCCATGTTTTTTATCTTCATACACAAGCTCGTCTTTGCCTTGCTCAGTGCCCACTTTGTGATAAAACACTTTGTGAAATTCATTTTTACCCGACAGCGCATGCGCATCTTTGCCCGGTGCATCATAAGCCGAATAATAGAATCCATCACCCTTCCAGGCTATCTCCGAAAACTTAACCCACTTAATCGTATCCTTCAAATTCTTTCCGCTAGCTATATCCATCACAAAAATCTCTTCCCAATCGCTCCCTGCGCGGTTAATAGTATACGCCATATATTTTGCATCTTTACTAACCGATATAGTTCCAAGCGATGCTGTGCCGTCAGCAGCCAGTGTGTTTGGGTCGAGCAGTTGCCGAGCTTCACCGTTTATACCCTCCTGAACAAACAACACACTCTGATTCTGAACCCCTGTATTTTTCGAATAAAAATAATACTTCCCCTTTTTGCCCGGAGCGCTGCATTTCGCATAATTCCAAATCTTGGTTAGCCTTTCTTTTATTTTATCTCTAAACGGTATGCTCGCCAAATAATCAAACGTTACTTTGTTTTGAGCCTTCACCCACTCCCCCGTTTCGGCCGACTTATCATCTTCCAGCCATCTGTAAGGGTCGGCCACTTTAGTTCCGAAATACGTATCCACCGTGTCGCACTTACGCGTTTTTACATACGTCAATGCTGGTTTTGTTTCTTTCTTTTCTCCACCGTTGCATCCTGCAAGTGCCGAAAGTAAAATCATAGGTATAATTTTTTTGTTCATCATCGTTTTTTTTGAGACCCTAAAAGTAGAAATTAATTTCCAATTCCATTCGGTAAGTCTCGGTTTCAGATTTCAGATGGTGAGGTGTGAAGGTTAGCCACAGATACACTGATTAAATTACAATGTGAATTCTTAATTATTTTTAAGTGTTCAGTGTAGTGGCGAGACGTTACTTAATAAGCTGAACGAGGGAAAGGAGCTTACTCCGCAGGGAGGTAATTTTACGTTTCCATATATTTTTCCATTAATGCTTTTATTCGTGCCTCTTCTTCCATCTGTTCTCCTTTCAACATTTCATTTGTAATAAATGTATTAATCTTATAAAAGTTAAGTTCAGTATCTAATGTTCCGAGTAATGCTCCTTGCTCGTTAACACCGAAAACCTCGACTAAATTTTCAGTAATTTTTTTTACAGTTTTAAACTGATAAACACTATGCCATTTCATATAATGGTGAAGTATATCATAAGGATTAACAAGGTTTAATTTTAATCGTTCGTTGTATCGTTTAAAAAAGTGAGTAGTGAAAAACAGCATGTATGGCCCTACTGTTGCTTCTACAGCTGATAATCCAATATCATTAAAATAATAAGCCAGGAAATTTGTTGTCTGCAATTTTCTTTTCAAAACTATTTTATAAATCCAATTGTTTTTTTGATTCGAAACCATGTCTCCTACATGTACAATTCGCCTATTGAATAATTGGCGATGATTTTTCATCAAATTATCTTGTACCACAGATGCATGATGAATAACAGAGGGGAAATCTTTTTCTATCTCCTTTCTAATTTCCTTCATGGTCATGGATGGTACTAACATAACTTAACTGGTTTATTTATTCAATACTTATTAGTTTTTAACTAATCATAAATTATCATAAGGTGATTCTAAATTAATTTTGTGACTACAAAAATAATGAATTTATATAAAAAAGAAAAGTCTTTAGCCATTCCGCCTAACCTACTTCCCCAAAAAAATCCCACCCCTTTCGGAGCAGGATTTTTGGATATTCAATTAACAATAGAACAACTGAACAATAGAACAATTGAATTAAGAATGATGCAACTCACTTCAAAATTCACTATTCGTCTGTTCAATTGTTCTAAATTCTTTTCCCCAAACCTTTCCCGCCCTTCCCCCTCTCCCTCGGAGAGGGGATTAAGGGGAGAGGCCGCTTAGCTGCCCTACGTAAGCACCACCGAGAAAGCTTCGCTTACCGGACCGGGTTTTCCGGTTGGGCTCATGTACCAGCAAATAATCCACATTTTTTTGCCTACTTTATCTGACGAATAAAGAATTGGAAATGTTGTTTTTCCTTCGGGTACGCGTGTGGAATACTCAGTTAATGCAGGTGCTCCTGCATCTACCCCAGTGAACGCCACCTTTGAACCAATAAATTTTGCTCCTGGAGGTTTTGCTTTGCTTCCTGTATGTGTTGGGTCGAACACAAACAAATTTACAGTTAGACTACCAACCGACACCAAACCGATGGATGGAGCGTAATTAGGAGGTAGTACTTTAGTAGGGTTTTTGTCGACCATTTTAATATTCAAATTCGACATCTCGATACCGTTAAGTGTAATGGCCGTATTGTCTCTAATTTGCACTCTCACCGCTTCCATTCGCGGAGCGTAGAGTTCGTAGGCTGCATTGATGTCGGAAATACTTGGTGTATTGTGCGTGTCGGGAGTGGTATAGGCTGTAAATTTATCATCCCAGTCGTCCCAGTCGTCAGATAAAATGTCTTTTTGAGCTTCGCTCACCATCAAATCTGAAAAATGCGCTATTATAAAAGCCACAAAAGCTTTATAATAGAAATGAAATTTAAGTAACTTTTCTGCTAGTTTCATTGTGTTTTTATTTTGCCCCGTTAATTTTTGTTTTAGTTATTTATTATTTATTGATGCAACCTCATAACTGAGGCGAGGGTTATGCCGATTGCATTGTGTTTTGTTAATTTTTAAGCCAATTATTTCGTTTTTTGTTATCGAAAAAAGGAAAATGGCGTTCCATTTTGAATTTCTTGATTTGGTACATTTTTATTTAAAAACCCAAAAACACCATTTCTTTAAAATGTTACAACTTTTGTACAAATGGTTACACGATTTGTACAAATCATTATACAATTTATACAAGTCACTACACGATTTGTACAAATCATTATACAATTTGTACAAGTCACTACACGATTTGTACAAATCATTATACAATTTGTACAAGTCACTACACGATTTGTACAAATCATTATACAATTTGTACAAGTCACTACACGATTTGTACAAATCATTATACAATTTGTACAAGTCACTGCACAATTTGTACAAGTCACTACACGATTTGTACAAATGCCGCTTTTTCTCTTTTCTCAACCCCTTTTTCTCGTTTAAAAGACTTTTAAAGAACGTTATTACTTGCTTTTTCTGATTCGGATGATGAATGGAAATTGCGATATAAACTTACAACGGAAAAGAATGCCCGGAAAAAGAAAATGGAGAACGCACCAAAAAAAATGGAGTTCACACCTTTTTTAATGGAGTTTGGAATTTCGTCCTCCTTGTTTTGAATTAAAATTGCTGGAGGAATTAAATTTTATTGGCAGTAATCTAAGATTATAATAGCCTCACCCCTTTATCCCCTCTCCAAAGGAGAGGGGGAAACAGATGAGAAACGTATTGTAGGATGTTAGATGTAGGATTGAAAAAAAACGGAACGCAGATGACTCAGATGACGCGGATTAAAAAGGATTTTAAAAAAAGCAAATACCCTACTTCTCTCACACAAAGTACGTCTGGAAGCATCTCCCCTCTCCTTCGGAGAGGGGGCGGGGGTGAGGTCTTGTTTCATAAAAAGGGGATTTCAAAACAAGCCTCTTGGTTTACTTTTTTCTAGACCTGCAGTTTTTAAAATTTGGGCAAGCTGCACCCAAACAGCTATGGTGGCTTGTACCTTCGTTGCAGGTTTTCGAATCGTTGTGTTTCTTTTTCATTTCCAGATAAAGCGCCAATCCTTCTTTCGTACAGGTTATTTCTCCGCCAGATTTTAATAGTAGTTTAAGTTCCTTTGCAGAATGCCGGTCGACATATTTAATATTTACAAAATAACTCCTGTGAACTCTTATATATAAGTCGAGATGCTGTGCAAATTTTATAAATTGTTTGAGCGACTTGGGTAAACTAAACTTTTCATTGTTAACCCACACATAAAGGTTATTACCATCTTCCTGCACCCTTCCATACTCTATTTCCTGCAACTCTGCAGATTTGACAAAACCCGATTCGTCTTTTAATTCCAATAGGTAATTTAAGGAGGGCAGAGTTGACATGTGGGAAAACAGATGGAATGAATACTTAATTTAATTTACATAAAAAGAGATTAAGAGTAAAAACGCTTGCCCATTGGACATACACACTAAAGATACCTATCGCAAGGAGGGAAACCTAAGGAAGAAAACTTCTGTCAGCATCCATCCGAAAACAAAATTAATAAATTTCTCAATAAGTTGTACCTAAGAGCACGATTTTTTTACTAAAATTGATTATCAATGATATTTTTTTAATTTTGTTGCGGGGATGGTTGTTGGAAGCAAGTGTAAGACCGAGTGTAAACGATAGCGACACGACAACATAAACTGAAATAAACAGCTGGAGTATGACAAAACAATTAACGGAAGAACAATTTAAAAGTACATTTGGGGACAAGATGTTTGACGTGACAGAAACGGCTGAACCTGTACTTGATATTTGGGAATACGTAGAACAACTTTCAATAGACAACATCGTTTTGAAATATGTTTTAGAAAAGCAAATAGTTGAGAAAGTTTATAGAAACTCTTTGAACACATTTGAACATATCTTATTACCAACAAACCACACGAGTGTTTTTATTGTTTTGGTTATAAACATTATTGAAAAAGACATATTCGGACACTTTAAACTTGACCTTGAACAATTATACAATACGAAATGAAGAAACTGCTTTACCTTACCATAATAGCAACTACATTATACGCTTGCCTTCCACCCTCCACACCTTATCCCAATGCAAACCCAACAACAATAGTAGCACAGGCACAAACCCTTTCCGACAGTTTAGAATCTTACATTATTAAATGGACACAAGGATTAGTTCCCAACAGTATCCCCGATAGCCTCATTCCCCAAGGCATTACCGATTCACGAAACTTTTATTTAAAAAATGCCGATTCAACAACAGGTTTCGAAACCTGGGCGGTGCGCTATGCAAAACCCATCAACCACGACTCCTTGTTAGGCGGCATTCCCGACCCTAAAGTTACCTACTTGTTTTTAGGCTCTGCGCTTGCACCTTTCGGAAGCAAGCTAATTATAGAAGGCGAATTTCCTCACTGCCGTTTTTTCTCCATTCAGGTTACACCACCTTTAAATGGTAAAGAATATTACGCCCAGCGACAATTCGGAACAGCCGAAGTAGGTTGGGCCGATGCCGACATAGAGCCAAACGCAGGTAGTATTAACCCTTTCAGAGTAGGTGCCAACAGAAATGCAACCAACCGAAGTTATAAAGTAGAAGTAGATTTAACCACAGGCGACCCTGTAACCCTTAACGACACGGCCTTTCAATACCCTTACCGCGAAAACACCAATAACAGAAAAGGAGCAATGATGGTGTATCAGGGCCCGCTCGGACATCAAACGGTAATAGGAACTGCATTACCGGCCAATCAACAGGGCGATTGGAATCTGGGCGCTGTCTGGATTCGTATTTACGAACCCGATAATAATGTGGACAGATTGGGCGGTGTTCCTCTTCCTAAAGCCTATTTTCAATTACCTAACGGAGATAAGTATTTTGTAGGTTCCGATTTTTCTGCCTTACAGAGAAGAGCCGATACCACCATAGCCAACCGAGTAACTGCTCCAGGAAGTCAGAGTGGTTATGGCCCTGCTGCCGGCTGGTACAAGTCGTGGGGCATCACTCGTTCCATGTTAAACGGTGTATGTATTTCTAATAACTGGCATCGTCCGGATAGTTCGGCAAGAGTAAGAGCCATCGACCTGGGTTGGACAGGCAGAGGGGAGTTTCAACCTGCACCCGGCAATTACGAACCTCACGCCACAACTAATAATTATGCAACCTATCTTGGCCGAACGGTATCGCTTGCTCCCGGAATGGTAGCTGTATTAACGGGTAAATTGCCCACATTTCCATCTACCCGAAATGGAGAACCAACCATGACCTCTGCCGATGTTCGTTACTGGAGCATCATCGGCCTCGACCAGGACCCGCTTTCGCCTATGCCTGCCACTACAATTCATGCTATTACCGATGATGAGGTAACCATAGATGGAAACAGAAATTATGTAATTTGTTATTCGCGAGATACCGAACGCCCAACCAATGCCTATGCAGGCAATGGAGTAAGCTGGGTTAATTACGGAACTCAAAGCGATATTGGATTATTAATGCGCTGGGTAAATGTAAAACCAGAATGGACATTCCCTTACGATCCCCACGAAGCAAATCTGGATTTCTCACATTCCGATTGGTCGGGCACTTTATATGATAGTAGTTTAATTGGCATCAACTGGCGAAATGGCTTTATGCAATGCTATTTGCCAAGAGTGCATTATATGACCAAAGCACAATTTGAAGCAATAGGTTCAAATGTAAATGCAGAAAATGTTCCTGTATGGGTGGATAGCAGTTACACCAATGCCGGGCCGGCACAGTCAAGGTTTTCAACCGTTACCGTTTCTTCTGTTGCTGATACGGCTGCTGTAAATGCAGGCACAAATTTAATTGACGGGAACATGAATTCTGCATGGAGCAGCCTTTGGGGAGTTCCGCTTTGCAATGCTGTTATTGACTTAGGTAGTGTAAAAAAAATATCGGCAGTTAAATTAAACTGGGATTGGATTTTCTTTGGAAAAGATTATACCATTCAAGTGTCAAATGATAATATTACTTACACCACTATTGCCACATCAATAAATGGAAACGGAGCAGTTGATTTATATAGTTATCTTCAAAATGTAAGTGGGCGCTATGTTAAATTAGACTTGACCAATTACAATGCGGGGTATTATCGCCTAGGAGAGTTCGAAGTGTTCACTACCGATTGCAATTGCGGAAACAATGCAACTGTTGGCATAAATTCGAATACCGAAACCGGTTTCGAATTAAACTTATATCCTAACCCGGCATCAGAATTTATTACTGTTAAAACAAATGTAAGAGAAAAAGCCTCTTTACAAATCTACGACCTGCAAGGCAAATTATGGCTCGACAAAACTATAAGCACAGGCATAACAACAATCAGCACCTCTGAACTTCCTGTTGGAACTTACATAGCAGTGATAGCTGATAGCAAAAAGCGAATAACAAAAAGGTTTGTAAAAATAAAATAGAAAACATGACCTAAAAAGTCATTAACGACTATTACATGGCAAAGAGTCCTCTCAAGGCATAGAGAGGGAGATGTGTGATGTTTGGGATAAGGGATAGTTAGAGATTGCTGCGCTTCGCTGCAAGGTCCAACCCGAAACTTGAAACCTTAACTTGAAACTTGAAATTTTACCTACCTTTATACCCATTTTAAAATTTTGGAGAGATGAAAAAAATTATAGTTCCTGTATTGTGTATTGCTTTGGCTTCATGCGGAGGCAGCGAACAGAAAAAAGAAACAAAAGCAGTGGCCGATGCCAATCCGCGTTTCGAAGTTTTCAAAAATAGTTTTATTGAAAACCTTTGGAAAGTTTATCCCGGATGGGCCAGCAGTCAGGGGTATCATAAGTATGATGACATACTGGTAATCCCCGATCAGAACGAGCGCGATGCCGAAGTTCGATTTGCAAGTGCCAATTTGGATACATTAAAAACATTTGATTTAGCAGCCCTTTCGGATAATAACAAAACCGATTATCGAATGATAGAAAATCAGTTGTTGTCGGCAGTGTGGGCAGTAAAAGAACAAAAGTCGTGGGAGTGGAATCCTTCTGAATACAATGTATGCAGTGCTTTTGCCGAAATACTAAACGGCACTTACGATTCGCTGGATGTAAGACTTCATAATTTCAGTCAGAAGCTTAGAAATGTACCGGAGTTTTACAAAGCTGCTCGTAAAAATATAGAAGACCCCACACTAGAGCATACTCAGCTGGCTATCGAACAAAACCTGGGAGGTGTTTCGGTATTCGAAAAAGACCTGACAGATGCCATTAAAAAATCGAAACTAACCAAAGATGAAATAAGCAAACTCAACGAACGTGCTGCTGATGCAGTGAAAGCCATTAAGAACTTTGCCGACTGGCTTAAGAAACTGAAAAACGATAAGCCAAGAAGTTTCAGACTGGGAAAAGAATTGTATGCAAAAAAGTTTGAGTTCGATATTCAAAGCGGCTACACTGTAGACCAGATTTACGAGAAAGCATTGGCTCATAAAAAAGAACTTCACGAAAAAATGTTTGAGCTTGCCGACCGTTTGTGGGAAAAGTATATGAACAAAACCCCGAAGCCGGGTGATAAACTTGTGGAAATAAGAAATGTGATTGACAAAATTTCGGAAACGCATGGTAAGCCTGATGAGTTTCAAGCAGCAATTGAACAGCAATTGCCGGTGCTTATTCAATTTATTAAAGATAAAGATTTAATTTTTATCGACCCTTCCAAACCGCTAGTGGTGCGCAAAGAGCCAGCATACATGGCAGGAGTTGCGGGTGCATCTATATCCGCTCCGGGGCCGTATGATAAAAACGGAAACACCTATTACAATGTGGGAAGCCTTGCTGCCTGGGATAAAGACAAAGCCGAAAGTTATTTGAGAGAATACAACAAATACATACTTCAGATTCTGAATATTCACGAAGCCATTCCGGGACATTACACACAGCTTGTGTATAGCAATCAATCTCCTAGTTTGATTAAATCATTGTTTGGTAATAATGCCATGATTGAAGGATGGGCAGTATACACAGAGCGCATGATGCTCGAAAATGGTTATGGCAACAACGAAGATGAAATGTGGTTGATGTATTACAAATGGAACTTGCGCAGTACTTGTAACACCATTCTGGATTATAGTGTTCATACCAAGAATATGAGTAAAGAAGAAGCCATGAACTTATTGATGAACGAAGCTTTTCAGCAAAAAACAGAAGCCGAAAATAAATGGCGAAGAGTATCCGTTACTCAGGTGCAGTTGTGTTGTTACTTTACAGGATACACCGAGATTTATGATTTTCGGGAAGAACTTAAAAAACAAATGGGAGATAAATTTAACCTAAAAAAGTTCCATGAAAAGTTTCTGAGCTACGGCAGCGCTCCTGTTAAAGACATAAAGGAACTAATGCTTGTAGAAATGAATCAAACCAAAAAATAGTTTTTATTTTACCACTGTCTGTGTGCCCAACGCAGGCTGTGGTGTTTGTATAAGCCAACCAACAATTTACTAGTATCATGTTAATTCATTGCGATAAAATTCCGAATAAAAAGAAATCAGCTATTCGTAAAAAGCCATCCGATTTTTCGTTTGCTGTTTACGATTCCGCATCGATGATAAACACCGAACATTGGAACAGTGTGGTGAAACACGGAAGCGAATTTTTAGAACTCAATTATCTGAATGTTTTGGAAAAAGAACATCCAGATAATATGCGATTTCATTATTCCATATTGTATAAGGCAAACAAACCGGTTGCCATAGCTTACTTTCAGGTTATCGATTTTTCTTCCGAAAGTTTCGGCAACTCCATGACACTAGAGCAAGATGAGTTCAGTTGCCTTGTGGGAGGGTACATAAAGAAACATGTCGCCAATCATATTTTGCGCAATGCGGATAAAATAAATATGCGCTTGCTTATTTGCGGAAATGCCTGCATCAGCGGTGAGCACGGTTTTACCATGATTCCCGATTTGAACAAAACGAAGGCTTTTGATGCTTTGGCTGATGTAATCTATCGAATCTCTCGTGCCGAAAAACTAAGAGGAAAAATAGCCGCTGTTCTGGTAAAAGATTTTTACTCCACTTCGCTTCCGTATTCAAAAGAACTCGAAGAATATAATTACCACGATTTTTTTGTAGAGCCCAATATGATTGTGGATATTGAATGGAACACATTTGATGAGTATCTGAATGCCATGAGTAAGAAATACAGAAAACGAGCTAAAAGCATTGTCAGCAAAGGCCAGGTGCTGGAGCGTAAAACATTCTCAGCAGCCGACATTATTTCAAACCATACGGAAATAGAACAGCTTTATAATAATGTACATCACAAAGCAAAGTTCCGAATGGCCACTCTAACTCCTACTTATTTTGCTGAATTGCAATCCGCCTTAAAAGAGTCCTTTGTATTTACTGCTTATTATTATAACGGTAAAATGGCAGGTTTTCGAACATCATTTGTTATGAAAGAACACGTGGAAGCTCATTTCATCGGATTAGATTATGGGTTGAATAAAGAACTTGAGATATATCAGAACATCCTTTATGATTATATAAAAGAAGCCATCGGTAATCATTCCGCGCAGTTATTTCTTGGCCGTACCGCTTCGGAAATAAAAAGTACAGTTGGCGCAAAGGCCCATGAACTCAAGTGTTACATCCGTCACCGGAATCCTTTATCCAACAGAATTATCAAGCCGTTTATAGATTATCTTAAACCTACTGATTGGATTCCGAGAAATCCATTTAAAGAAGAATAATGAATGTCTGTTGATTAATTTACAAAACACATTATTCATCCTCATTTCCACCCCATGATACCGGCAATTAATCTACTTAATATTTATTTATTTTTTCAGTCCGAAAAAATGTTCTATTTTGGTACGCTTTATTAAGTACTTGAAGATTTTAAAATGAAATTTACCAGATATTTTATTCTGATTGCGTTTACTGTTGCTTCACTTTTCTCCTTTGCTCAGCGTGGAAAAGACGGAAGTTTAACGGTAACAACTGCCAACAGAATATTGAATGAATATACTACTTTAACCGCAGATGCTGCTGCCGGATCTACTTCTATTACAGTTGCCGCAAGCGGATTAAATGCCAATGCAAGGTTTACGGCCTCACTTGCTCCCGGAGATTTAATAATGATTATTCAAATGCAGGGAGCTTCATTAAGCGGCACTTCTGTCGAATGGCCCGTTGGAAGCGGTACATACTTAGGCTTTCCTGATGATAATACTTCGGGAGGGGTAATAGCTTATAACAACTGCGGTAATTACGAATTTTGCCAGGTTGCCACCGTTCCGAATGCAAGCTCCATTACTATAGATTGCGGACTTCAGCATGCTTACACCGCCACAGGGCGAACTCAGATTGTAAGAGTGCCTCGTTTGAGTTCATTAACATTAACCAACCCGGGAAGCATTGCTTGTACAGCCTGGGGAGCTGCACATATCGGGGGTGTTATTGCAGTAGAAGTTTTAGGGAATACTATTCTGGCAGCGAACACTAGCTTTAATGCTACTGGCCTTGGATTCAGAGGAGGGGCTTTATCCGGTAATAATACGAATTATGGAGGTGGCCAGGTAAGTGCTACAAGTATAAGTGAAGGAGCGCAAAAAGGAGAAGGCATTGGAGGTTATCAAACCGATTATAATGTAATAGGAGGAGGCCAAGCCAGAGGAGCAGGAGCCAATGCCGGAGGTGGAGGAGACAGTCATAATTCGGCAGGAGGAGGCGGAGCAAACGCTGGAAATATTGTTGGCTGGGATGGGTTGGGTAATCCGGATGTTTCGGGAGGAGCAGGATGGGTTTCGGCATGGAACTTAGAGGCAGCAGGCTTTTCAGCTCACACTTCTCCGGGAGGTGGAAAAGGAGGATATTCGTTTGCAGCCACTAATCAGAATGCAACAACGCTTGGCCCTTGGGTAAGTGGAACCAATGCCTGGAATGGAGATTACCGCAGAAACAATGGTGGTTTAGGTGGCCGTCCTCTGGATTATTCAACCGGGCGTTTATTTTTAGGTGGTGGCGGAGGTGCCGGTGACGAAGATAATAATGCAGGAGGGACCGGTGGGCAAGGAGGAGGAATGATTTATGTACTAAGTTATGGAACGATAACCGGTACGGGTGCAAATGCAGCATTTACATCAAATGGAAATCCAGGAGGAAACACAGGAATTGATGGTGCTGGTGGAGGAGGTGGTGGTGGAACCGTTGTTCTTAATTCAGTTGGTCTTATCTCAGGTGTTCTTATTAATGCACAAGGCGGGGCTGGCGGTAATCAGGTTGTAGGTGGTGGTGTAAATGAATCTGAAGGTCCTGGTGGTGGTGGTGGTGGTGGATACGTAGCTCGCACAAACGGGGCACCTACCATTTCAGCTGCACCAGGAAATAACGGGACTTCAAATTCAGCAGCATTGACAGAATTTACACCTAATGGAGCAACAAAAGGAGCTGTAGGCTTACCCAACGAAATTGTTCCGGTAATAGATACTTTAACTACAGCCAACGTATCAATTTGCTCAGGCAGTTCAGCCACATTAACAGCTGCAATTGTTGGAACAATTCCTGGAACAATTACTTGGTATAATGCTCCAACAGGAGGTTCTATATTGGGCACCGGCACTACTTACACAACCCCAGTTTTGGTAGCTACTACTACGTATTATGTAGGAATTTGTCCAGGGATGTTTCGAAAAGCTGTTGTTGTAACAGTAAATGCAGGAGTTACACCTTCAGTTGCCGGAGCGAATCAATCGGTATGTTCAACCACTGCTACTCTTGCAGGGAATGTGCCAACAGTTGGAACTGGTACATGGACATTAGTTAGCGGTACAGGTACCATTACAAATTCTGCAATGGCCAATACAACTGTTACCAGCTTAGGAGCAGGAGCCAATGTTTTTCAATGGACGATAACACTTCCTCCATGTGCTCCATCATCATCACAGGTGACCATAACAAACACAGGTGGACCAACTACTTCAGTAGCCGGTACCAATCAAACTGTGTGTGGAACATCAGCTACAATGGCTGGGAATACACCAGTTGTAGGGACAGGACTTTGGGTTTTAGTAAGCGGAACAGGGACCATAACAACACCAACATCCCCAACAACATCTATTACAGGCTTAGCTGCCGGAGCCAATGTTTTTCAATGGACAATTAGCAATTTACCTTGTCCTGCTAGTTCTTCTCAAGTAACAATTACTTCTCTTGCATCACCTACAGTTGCTAATGCCGGAGCGAATCAATCGGTTTGTACTACTTCTGCTACGTTGGCTGGAAATACAGCTGCAGTAGGAACCGGATTATGGACCTTAGTAAGCGGAAGCGGAACGATTACATCTCCAACTTCGCCAACGTCAACTGTTACAGGATTAGGAGCTGGAGCCAATGTTTTTCAATGGACTATTTCGAATGCACCATGTGTTGCATCCACTTCTCAAGTTACCATTACCAATACAGGAGGACCGACTACTTCGGTTGCTGGTACGAATCAAACTGTTTGCGGAACTACAGCTACTATGGCAGGAAATGCGCCTATTGTAGGTGCAGGCCTTTGGACATTGATAAGCGGAACAGGAACTATTACTTCTCCAACATCGCCAACAACAACCATTACCGGGTTGGGTACAGGAGCCAATGTCTTTCAGTGGACAATTAGCAATTTACCTTGTGCCCCATCATCTTCTCAAGTTACAATTACTTCAGTTGCTTCGCCTACTGTTGCCAATGCAGGAGCAAGTCAATCGATTTGCTCAACCTCTGCAACGCTCGCTGGGAATAATGCAACTTTAGGAACCGGGTTATGGACATTGGTAGGAGGAACAGGAACTATTACAACGCCTAGTTCTCCTTCATCCACCGTTACAGGATTAGGATTAGGTGCAAATACTTTTCAATGGACGATTTCGAATGCTCCATGTGCTTCGACTACTTCTCAAGTGATCATTACTAACACAGGCGGACCGACAACATCTGTTGCAGGTACTAACCAAACTGTTTGCGGTACAACCGCAACAATGGCCGGTAACACCCCAACAATTGGAACCGGAGTTTGGACATTGATAAGCGGAACAGGAACCATTACAACACCTACCTCTCCCACAACCACAATTACGGGATTAGGTGCTGGATCCAATGTGTTTCAATGGTCGATTATCAATTTACCTTGCCCACCAAGTACATCTCAAGTTACTATTACTTCAGTATCTTCACCTACCGTTGCCAATGCAGGACCAAATCAATCCATTTGTTCTACATCAGCAACACTGGCAGGAAATACGGCAACTATAGGAACCGGTTTATGGACCCTGTTAAGCGGCAGCGGAACAATTACAACACCTGCTTCTCCAACATCAACCGTTACAGGATTAGGAGCAGGAGCCAATGTTTTTCAATGGACTATTTCTAATGCGCCTTGTGTTGCTTCAGTCTCGCAGGTTACAATTACGAATACAGGAGGCCCGACTACTTCGGTTGCTGGCACGAATCAAACTGTTTGCGGAACTACAGCTACTATGGCAGGAAATGCACCTATTGTAGGTACAGGTCTTTGGACATTGATAAGCGGAACAGGAACCATTACTACTCCAGCCTCGCCAACAACGACCATCACAGGTTTAGGAGCGGGAGCTAATGTGTTTCAATGGGAGATAGATAATTTACCTTGCCCACCAAGTACATCGCAAGTTACTATTACATCTTTATCTTCACCTACCGTTGCGAATGCTGGACCAAATCAATCCATTTGTTCTACCTCTGCAACACTAGCTGGTAACTCAGCAACATTTGGAACTGGTTTATGGACCTTGGTAAGCGGAAGCGGAACGATAACAACACCAACTTCTCCAACATCAACTGTTACAGGATTAGGAGCGGGGGCCAATGTTTTTCAATGGACTATTTCGAATGCTCCATGCGTGGCTTCTACCTCTCAGGTTACCATAACTAATACAGGAGGCCCGACAACTTCAGTGGCTGGTACAAATCAAACTGTGTGCGGAACTACAGCTACTATGGCTGGAAATACACCTGTTGTAGGAACCGGACTTTGGACATTGATAAGCGGAATAGGTACAATTACAACTCCTACATCCCCAACAACAACTATTACAGGCTTAGGTGCCGGATCCAATGTTTATCAATGGGAGATAGATAATTTACCGTGCGCACCAAGTACATCACAAGTTACGATCACTTCTGTAGCTTCACCAACTGTTGCGAATGCAGGACCAAATCAATCCATTTGTTCCACATCAGCAACACTGGCAGGAAATACGGCAACAATAGGAACAGGTTTATGGACCTTGGTAAGCGGAAGTGGAACGATTACAACACCAACATCTCCAACATCCACCGTTACAGGATTAGGAGCAGGAGCCAATGTTTTTCAATGGACCATTTCTAATGCACCATGTGTAGCTTCCACTTCTCAAGTTATTATAACTAATACTGGAGGCCCCACAACATCCGTTGCCGGAGCTAATCAAACTGTTTGCGGAACAACCGCTACTATGGCTGGAAATACACCTGTTGTAGGAACCGGACTTTGGACATTGATAAGCGGAATAGGAACCATTACAACGCCTGCATCTCCCACACCGACAATTACAGGATTAGGTGCGGGAGCCAATGTTTTTCAATG
>CAIYIS010000045.1 GCA_903926385.1 uncultured Bacteroidota bacterium | reverse complement strand
TGAGTATTGAGTAAGTTAAATATTACTCTATATAATAGGAGTAGGAAAACGATATTTAAAAGAATTACAATCATTGAAAAACTGTATTTAATTATTTTATCTGGGGCCAAATGTAAACACAGTAAATTTAATACGATATGATTTATATCATGTTTTGAAAAATAATTTAAAAATTGTTGATTTTACTGAAAAGAATTTTTAAAAAACTCTTTTTATCTCTTCAAATCATAAACATCCACATACCTTTTTCTTACAACTTTAAACTTTTAACCAAAAAAAATCCCGCTCTGAAATTTCAGAGCGGGATAAAAAAATAAAATCTTAATAAATGCTAATGGCCTCCACCATCCACTTCGCCTACTTCCAAAGGAATGGTTTGAGGACAGTAATCTTCGGCTTTGCCTGGTTTGCTGTAATCGTAAGGCCAGCGATGAACTACCGGTAATGCTCCGGGCCAGTTGCCATGTGTATTGGCCATAGGCGTGGTCCATTCCAGTGTGTTTGCATTCCATGGGTTTTGTTCCGATTTTGGCCCTCTAAACATAGAGTAGAAAAAGTTGAACAAAAACACCAGCTGCACCAATCCGGCAAGCATAGCAAACACGGTGATAAACACATTTATGTTTACCAAATTATCGAACATTGGGAACGCTGTGTTGGAGTAATACCTGCGGGGTACGCCTGCCAATCCTAAAAAGTGCATCGGGAAAAACACACCGTAAGCGCAAATAAAAGTTCCCCAGAAATGGATATAACCTAGTTTTTTGTTCATGTGGCGTAAAAACAATTTCGGGTACCAGTGATAAACACCGGCCAACATACCGAGAATAGCCGACACACCCATTACAATATGGAAGTGGGCTACCACAAAATACGTATCGTGAACCGGAATATCTAATGCCGAATCGGCAAGGATGATACCTGTTAATCCCCCGGAAATAAAGGTAGACACAAGTCCGATGGCAAACAACATAGCCGGGGTGTATCGTATATTTCCTTTCCACAAAGTGGTGATATAGTTAAATGCCTTAACAGCCGATGGAATGGCAATAAGCAAGGTGGTAAACACAAACACCGAACCTAAGAAAGGATTCATACCGGTGATAAACATGTGATGCCCCCAAACAATAAACGATAAAAATCCGATGGCCATAATGGAACCAATCATAGCGCGGTATCCAAAGATAGGTTTACGAGAATTTACAGAAATAATTTCGGAAGTTATACCCAATGCCGGCAAAATGATAATGTACACTTCGGGGTGACCAAGGAACCAGAATAAATGTTCGTACAAAATAGGACTTCCACCAGTTTGTTCCAATGCTTGTCCTCCAATGTAAATATCCGAAAGGTAAAACGAAGTTCCTAAACTTCTATCAGAAATTAAAAGCAACGCAGCTGCGAATAACACCGGAAACGAAAGTACACCAAGCACAGCGGTAACCAAAAATGCCCAGATGGTAAGCGGTAAGCGAGTCATCGACATTCCTTTTGTACGCAAGTTGATAATGGTTACGATGTAATTAAGACCGGCAAGCAAAGAAGAAACAATAAATAAACTCATGGAAATTAACCAAAGTGTCATTCCCATTTTGGAGCCTTCCATGGCTTGAGGCAATGCACTTAATGGAGGATAAACTGTCCATCCACCCGAAGCAGGCCCTGTTTCGGAAAAGAAACCAGCTAACATAAAGATGCTCGATAAAAAGAAAAACCAGTAAGAAAGCATATTAAGAAGGCCCGAAGCCATATCTCTTGC
Source organism: uncultured Bacteroidota bacterium (assembly GCA_903926385.1). Taxonomy (GTDB): domain Bacteria; phylum Bacteroidota; class Bacteroidia; order 2-12-FULL-35-15; family 2-12-FULL-35-15; genus 2-12-FULL-35-15. The sequence continues at coordinate 313,684 of CAIYIS010000045.1, read as the reverse complement.
TCCAATTTGATAAGGGATAAGAAGATTACTAAACGTACCGCTCAAACCTGCTGTAAGTACCATAAACACCATGATGGTACCATGAATGGTAACCAGTGCCATGTACATACCCGGGTCAAGAATTCCATCTTTGCCCCATTTGTCGCCAAGGAAAAAATTAATAACACCAAACTTTTCGCCAGGCCAAGCCAGTTGTAAACGGAAAAGTAATGACATCCCCATTGCAAGAGTTGCCATAATAACAGCGGTTATCAAAAATTGACGGGAAATAACTTTATGATCCATGCTGAAGAAATACTTGGTTACCCAGTGTTCTTCATGGTGCATTTCATCGTGACCTGCGTGGACATTGTGATGTGTGATTGCTTCTGCTGACATATTATATTTTTATTTAAGTACTAAATTCTAATTTTTAAAAAATCTAAAATTATTTGCTGGCCACAGGAGGTGTAGCAGCAGGTGTGATTTGTTGCTTATAGGTAGGCTGTTTGCTTAGCCATGCTTTGTAGTCGTCTTCAGTATCCACCACAATTGTCATTTGCATATTGTAGTGACTTGCACCGCAAATTTTGTTGCAAAGCAAAATGTAGTCAAACTTATCGTTGTTCAGTTTTTCTCTCATCTGAGCAGTGGTGATAATAGGCGTAAAGTGCATCATGGTGGTCATTCCCGGAACGCAGTTCATCTGAGCTCTGAAGTGAGGCATAAAAGCACTATGTATAACATCGCGCGAATTCAATTTAAATTCCACTTCTTTTCCTAGCGGAATATGAATTTCATTTTTTACAATAATGTCGTCATTGCATTTGCTGTCTTTGTTGTCCATTCCCAATGTGTTTTCATCGGTAATGAGTTTATAGTTCGACTCACCAAGCAAATTGTCTTTACCTGCAAAGCGTGCAGTCCAGTCGAATTGTTTTGCATACAATTGAATTACGATAGCATCTTTGGAGCAAGGAGCGGTAATTTTAGTCCATGCTTTTAATCCAAAAATAATGATAACAGCCAACACAATAGCCGGAATAACGGTCCAAATCATTTCCAGTTTATTGTTATGTGGAAAATAGGTAGCTGTTCTTCCGGTGCGTCCATAATATTTATAGGCAAAGTAAAACAGAAAAATATGTGTTATGGTAAACACAAAAAACAGAATGGCCATATTGAAATTAAAGAGCCAGTCTAAGGTTGCTCCTGTTTCGGATGCAGCCTGAGGAAGCATTTTAGGGACACAGGTAATCAATGTCCAGCTTACAAACGCAAATAAAACAAACAGGAAGGTAAACATAAGTTTACCCATTTTCCGATTGTCTTCATCGGTAACGATGTGTTGTTTTTTACCTCTTATATTAGAAGCAATTTCATACACTCTAACCATATACCCGATTGCAAATAGGGCTAACGTTATGGCAACGTAAATAAATAACTTAGTCATGTTTTGGGAATTAAAATTTAAAAACTGATTATTCTGTATGAAATATTAATCGTCTGATTCAGGAAATTATTAACTTAACTGATACACTTTTACCGAGCAAGTACACTTAAAATTTACTTTTTTCAGATGTTATAACTATTTCTGACGAAGATAAGATGTTAAAAACATCATTTCTAGACGGCTCTTTTTCTGCCTTTCAGGATCTGAACAAGGTCAAAGATTTTTACCAGATAGCGGACTGCAATTACCGCTAATGCAAAGGCTGTGTAAGATAAAAAGGTTGTCATACTAATTAAGTTTTTGGTTGATTAATAATTGGTTTTTTTGGTTGATTTTTAGTTTAAACTATATATGAAACGAACTACATAAAAAATTCTGTTAATACTGATGATGCAAACTTTCGTCCAAATAAGGATGTTTTTGAACAGTAAGCGGAGCTTTAGCAAGCGATCTGTGGATTACAAAAATGATTAATCCAACAAAACCTAAAGCAGTTCCTATTTCCATCCATCCAAGGTGATGATCGCCTTTTACAGTAGCCGGCATTACCATATTGTAAACATCTAACCAGTGTCCGATTAGAATAATTGTTCCAACTATTACAAGAAAATAATAATTACGTTTAGCATCGCGACTCATTAATAAGATCATCGGGAACGCAAAATTCATAAAGAAAACAGTCCACATTAATCCCATGTATCCAAATCCATGTAAACGGTCGTGGAAATAAATGGTTTCTTCAGGAATATTGGTGTACCAAATTAACATATACTGACAGAAGTATAAGTAGCTCCATAAGAAACTAACTGCAAACATCCATTTTCCAAGATCGTGAATATGGCTGTCGTTAACATTTTCTAAGTAACCTTTACGTTTCAAAAATAATACTGTAAGCAAAATGGTGGTCATTGCCGAAATCCACATACCTGCAAATGCATACCATCCATACATGGTACTAAACCAATGTACATCTAATGACATCATCCAGTCCCAAGCCGAAGTAGAAGAAGTAACCGCGAAAAAAACAAGGAATAAAGCGCCTTTACCCATGTTTTTGTAGTGAATGGCAGTACCTCCTTGTAAATCCTCTTCCAATGAACGTTTACGGAATCCTTGTTGAAACAAACTCCACACAACTAGATATGCAATAGTACGTGCCCAGAAAAATACAGGATTAAAATATCCGTGTTTGTTTGCAATAACCGGATCGAATTTAGGATTAGGAGTTCCGTCAGGAAGGTTTTTTACAATCACATCCGGATCCATCCATTGATATAAATGATGTAAATGCAACTGACCAGCTAGAACAATAATAAACATAATAACAGCCCCAACAGGTAAGTAACACGAAACAGCTTCGTACACTCTTTTTACAGCCACCGACCAAGCAACCTCAGCAGCATATTGCAATGCCATAAAGAAAGTAGCCAACAACCCTATTCCCATAAAGAAATATCCATTTACAAGCAATATTGCCCACATTCTGGTATGCTGATATCCTTCCGGATTCACCCCTTCTGGAGGGCCCTGAAAAAATCCGGCTATAATGGTAAGTAAGCCTATTGCCATTAAACCAAAAGTAATGTATTTGGTTTTGTTGGTAAATGTATAATTTAAGTTATTCATATTTCTAAAATTCTAAATTCTATTATCTAAATACTGATTCTTGATTTGCTTTATCGGCCTATCCTTTTTTGCCTTTTGCTTTTCCTTTAATTTCTTTTTTTGATGCTGTGGAATCAGCAACTGCTGCCACCGGCATACCATTAGGATATTGCAATTTGTGTATGTACATAATCACTTTCCATCTTTCGTCTTTGCTCAACTGACTTGCATGCGATCCCATTAAGTTTTTTCCGTAGGTAATGGTATGAAACATTTTCCCTTCAGGTAAAGCCATTAATACAGGGCCTGTATAGCTTGGCGGAGGGCCAGGTAATTTACCAGCAACTTTTCCATCGCCTTGTCCAGTTGTTCCATGGCAGTGAACACAGTATTTTCCGAAAAGAGCTTCCCCTTCATTTACATTTGCTTCTGTAACAGGCAATGGATCGTGTAAATATTTTCCGGCATTAGCATAACCTGTTGTGTCATTCGAATAAGGATATGGTAAAAATCCTCTTGCTATGGTTCCTGCAACAGGAAGTCTGTTAGTTTCGATGGTGTCAAAAGTTCCATCAGTATGAGCTATTAACGAAAACGAATTGGTTTCGAAAGACGGAGAACGATACATGTCTGGCATATATTCCACACCCGGACTATTCGGGTCATGTTTTCCGCAAGAAGTAACAGCAATCGAAACACTGCCCAAAACTGCGATTACAGCAATAATATTTGTTATTTTTTTCATATCAACTAATTAATTCTAATTGTCCTCCTCTATTTTTTCGAAGAACTAATTCCTGTATTTAAAATCACTATTGTTAATTTCAATAGCTCCATCTTTCTTCAACATTGATTCGATGTTGCTTCTGTTCTCTTCTTTGGTTTCAATCACCATCATAAACTTATCGTCTGTTGTGCGTGGATCCGGATTTTTCGGTTTAGTTCCTGGTACCAACCAACATCTTAAATAGAAAGTGATAGCCATTCCATGAGCAGCACAGAAAACTGTACTCTCAAATGAAATAGGAATAAATGCAGGCATATTCATGTAGTAAGCAAAACTTGGTTTACCGCCAATGTTAGTAGGCCAGTCATGAACCATCATGTACCACATCATTAGTGTAGCCAAACTTAATCCAGTTAAGCCATATATGAATGCGCAAATAGCAATCCAGGTTCTTGGTAACCCGATAGCTGCATCTAAACCGTGAACAGGAAATGGTGAAAATACATCCTTAATGCTTATACCATTGGAACGAAGTGTTTTTGCACTTGCCAACAACGGCTCTTCGTCATCAAATATTGCGTGAATTGTTACGTTACTCATCTTTTTATATAATTAAATGTCTATTGAATCTAGTCTGTTTTAGTGTGCGTGATGATGTTTAGCTTTTTCTTTATGCTCCTGACCGGAAGATTTTACTATCGATTTCAATTCGGCTTGAGCTATAACAGGGAAGTAACGGGTAAACAATAGGAAGAATGTAAAGAACATCCCAATGGTTCCGGTAAATATCCCCACATCAATAAATGTTGGATGATACATATTCCAAGTAGATGGAATGAAGGTACGGCAAAGTGTAGGTACGATAATTACAAAACGCTCGAACCACATACCTATGTTAACCACTATGGACATAACAAATGTAAATGCAAAATTGGTTCGTAATTTTTTAAACCAAAAAACTTGAGGGGATACAACGTTACAAGTCATCATAGCAGCATAAGCCCACCAGTAAGGCCCAGTAGCTCTGTTCAAGAATGCATATTGTTCGTATTCCACCCCTGAATACCATGAAATAAACAACTCAGTAAGGTAAGCAACTCCCACGATGGAACCTGTTACGATAATAATAATGTTCATGTACTCGATATGTTTAACGGTAATGTAATTTTCCAAACGATACACTTTACGCATGATCAACAATAATGTTAGCACCATTGCGAAACCGGAGAATACCGCACCGGCAACGAAATAAGGAGGGAAGATGGTTGTGTGCCAACCAGGAACTACAGAAGTAGCAAAGTCCATTGATACAATAGAGTGAACCGAGAATACAAGTGGAGTAGATAGTCCGGCAAGTACCAAAGACACCTCTTCAAAACGACTCCAATGACGAGCACTTCCGCCCCAGCCTACACTTAATAAACTATACAATTTTTTAGAAAATGGCTTAACGGCTCTATCTCGAATCATTGCAAAATCAGGAACTAAACCAGTATACCAGAAAACTAACGATACGGAGAAGTAAGTTGAAACCGCAAATACGTCCCATAATAATGGAGAGTTAAAGTTTACCCATAATGAACCGAACTGATTTGGCAACGGAAATAACCAATAATCTAACCATGGACGACCTGTATGCAATACAACAAATATCGCAGCACACATTACCGCAAAGATAGTCATAGCCTCAGCAGAACGGTTAATAGCCATTCTCCATTTCTGACGGAATAATAACAACACTGCAGAAATCAATGTTCCAGCGTGACCGATACCAATCCACCATACAAAGTTGGTAATATCCCAAGCCCAATCTACACCATTATTTGACCCCCAAACACCAATACCCGTTCCGATGGTGTAAGCCAAACATCCTATTCCCCATAAAAAGCAAATGGTAGCTAAGGTAAGTAGCATATACCATTGCTTGGTGGCTTTCCCTTCTATTGGGCGAACGATATCCTCACTTATCTGATGATATGTCTTATTACCAAGAATTAGAGGCTCTCTTATTTCCGATTCTGCGTGCATATTATTATTAAATTGTTATATTTCTTTATGTAAAATTCTCTTTATTTATTGTTCACCTTGCCTGACTTTTATTATTCAGACAATTCGTTGTTATGCTTTCTCTGCTGTTTTTACCTCCGTTTTTTCAGGTACTTCCAATTCGCAGTTTCTTACTTTAGTAAGATAGGAAACTGTAGGCTTGATACCGATTTCTTCAAGTATAAAATAATTACGTTCGTCTGTTTTTCTCAATTGCGCAATTGCGCTGTTGTCGTCATTCAAATCTCCAAACACAATCGCATTGGTAGGACAAGCTTGAGCACACGCCAATTTAATATCTCCATCCACTAGTTTACGTTCTGCTTTTTTAGCTTCCAGTTTACCAGCTTGAATACGTTGAACACACATAGAGCATTTTTCCATTACCCCACGGGAACGAACAACAACATCCGGATTCAATACCATACGCCCTAAATCATCTTGAGTAGGATTGAATTTAAAGTCAGAATTACCGTTATAATTAAACCAATTGAAACGCCTTACTTTAAACGGACAGTTATTTGCACAGTAGCGAGTACCAACACAACGGTTATAAGCCATTGCATTTAATCCGTCACTGCTATGATTAGTTGCCAATACCGGACAAACTGTTTCGCAAGGGGCATGATTACAGTGCTGACACATGATTGGCTGGAAAACAACTTTAGGATTTTCAACCGCCGGATTTTCCATATCCATGTACATATCTTTAATTCCAACACCTTTTTCACTAGCTTTCTCTCTCGCTTCAGCTACTTCCGAAGGCCAGTTAGTTGAATAATATCTATCGATACGTAACCAGTGCATTTCACGGGTATTCATTACCATCTTTTTACCAACCACAGCCACATTATTCTCTGCTGTACAACTTACCACACATGAACCACAACCTATACAAGAATTCAAATCAATAGTCATTCCCCAACGGTGACCTAATTTATCGTGTTCATTCCATAAATCGATGGTATTAGGATTAACCGCACCACTGTTGGTATGAAGCATTTCCGGATGGTTTCCGGCTGTAGGATCTTTTTTATAATCTTCAAGAGATGTTACTCTAACAATTTCACGTCCCATCATGGTATGGTGAACCTGCGTTCCTGCAATTTCTGTTGTTTCGTTCGCGGCTTCAATTTTAACATCTAGTGAACCATAATTCAATGTTCCGTTTTCTACTCCAATAAATGGAAATACATTTTGACCAACTACTCCAACCTGAGTGCTCAATAATCCGGCTCTGTCTCGACCGTAACCAAGGGCAATCCCAACGGTTCCCTTAGCTTGACCAGGCTGAGGCACAACCGGAAGTTTCACAGTTACACCGTTTACGGTAACATTTACCACAGAAGCTTCTCTGTCCTGGCGCTTCATCAAAAGGTATTTACCTTCCATGTCGGCCGGAGACATTGTAACATAATTGTCCCAGGTAATTTTTGTAATAGGGTCGGGTAACTCCTGTAACCAAGGATTGTTTGCTTGATTTCCGTTTCCTATCGCTACTTTTTCGTAAAGGGCAAGCTCAAAAGTTCCCCCTTTAACAGAATTCACTTTTTGTGCAACCGCACCTAAATCTACTTTAGCAACAACTTTTGCTTCCTCTTTTTTGTCCTCTTTCTTTTTAGTTTCTTTCTTTTTGTCGTCTTTAGAATTTTCGGCTAGTGCTTTTTCTTCACCAGTAGCCACTTCAATGGCACCATCATGAAGTGAATTATTCCAAAATTCAGCAAACATCATGTATTTGCCCTGCATTGGGAAAACTGTTGCTGACCAAACATTTTGAATGTATTTGTGATAATCTGTAGAAATTCCGGCCCACAACAACAATGATTCTTGTGCCTGACGAGTCCCTTCGTTTCTTGGTTGAGCAAACAACGGAGATATGGTTGGTTGAGACAAACTGTAATGTCCTTTTCTTGGATTAAAATCGTTCCAGGATTCCAAGTAATGATGATCAGGGAAGATATAATTTGCGTAACGACTAGTTTCGTCTGAGCGATCAGCAAATGAAATATTTAATTTCACTTTTTTCATTGCATCAGCAAATTTTAATGATGCCGGAGCTGTGTAAACAGGATTGGTATTATAATAAATTACCGCATCAATCTTCCCAGCATTCATCTCGTTTACCAATTCGGCAAAAGAAGCATCATTTCCTTGGTGTAAGTTCGAAGGATTTTCAATGTCAATCGTTTTACCATAGTTCTCTAACAATTGGTTGATACCATTCACAATTAATTGTACGTTTGTATCGTTCGAACCAGCAATAACCAAAGATTTCCCTTTGTTTTCAACTAATTCTTTAGCAGCGTTTGCTATGGTAGCATCACAAGCCAATGCTGAAGACGATAATGCTGACCTTCCGGTTAGTTTAGCCACTGCATTGTATAAATTCACAGCTACTTTTCCTTGTTCCGAAACTTTAATTGGTTCGCGTTCATCTGAATTTGCACCCGTTAACGAAAGATTAGATTCAAAATGGAAATGTTTCGACATTTTAGCATGCGATTTACTAACTCTTCTCAAAGCAGCATACTGACGAGCATACTCCATTGGAGATAACCAGTTAGCAAGAAAATCTGCAGCAATACTTACCACAACTTCTGCTTCTGCAAAATTATAAGATGGAATTACGGCTTTACCGAAAGTTAATTCATTAGCCGAAGTAATCCCAGCATATGATACTGCATCATAAGTAACCAACTTGGTAGTAGGATATTTTGCGGTAAAATCTGATAGTACCGATTTAGTAGAAGGACTGATAATAGTAGATGATAGAATTCTGATATTACCACCTTTAGCAGAAATAGCCGTTAGCTTATTAATTATTTCTTTATCCGAAATAGCCCAAGTTACAGGAGTTTCATTGGCTGTTGGACCTGTTAATCTGGATGAGTCATATAAAGAAAGGATAGATGCTTGAATTCGAGCATTGGTTCCCCCCATTGAAACCTTTGACAGTTCGTTCCCTTCTATTTTTATAGGACGACCTTCGCGGGTTTTTACTAAAATGGCAGAATAATCATTACCGTCAAAATAAGTGGAAGCATACCAATTAGCAACACCGGGAGTAATTTCTTCAGGTCTTACCACATAAGGTAAAGCTTTGTTAACAGGAGTCTCGCAAGCAGCAAGCGATGCAGCAGTAACACTGAATCCTAAAAATTTCAGAAAATCTCTGCGGTTGGTTCCATTGTTTTGAGCAAGGTTATTATCCCCTAAAAAATCTTCCAAAGGCAGTTGTTCAGCAAATTCGTTTTCCGCTTTTTGAACAAACTCAGGACTGTTACTTAATTCGTCTAGTCCTTTCCAATATTGTGTTTTTCCCATTTCTTTATTAAAATTCTTTGTTTTTAATTCTATATTCCTAACTTATTAGTAATGGCATTTCGCACATTCAATACCGCCCATTTTATCCACAGTAATAGGCTGTCCTTTGTATTTTTCTGAAAGTTTTTTATGTAAACTTTCATAATACGGATTATCTTTCATACCCGGCACTTCAGTCGTACGGTGACAATTAATACACCACCCCATGGTCATTGGAGTAAACTGCTGTGCTATGGTCATAGTGGTCAAATCTCCGTGACAAGTAGCACACTGTTGTTTTCCAACTTTAACGTGCTGTTGGTGGCTAAAGAATACAAAGTCAGGCAAATTATGAACCTTTGTCCAAATGATAGGTTGTTGAGGTTTGGTGTATGCTCCTTTATCGGGATCCCAACCGGCAGCTGCATAAATTTTAGCAATTTCTTTTGTTCCTGTTATCGGGCCTTTTGAAATACCTTTATGGCAATTCATACAAACATTGACTGAAGGAATTCCAGCTGTTTTACTTCTTTCTACACCCGAATGGCAATACTGACAATTGATTGCATTATCTCCCGCATGTATTTTATGAGAAAAGGCAATTGGCTGAGAAGGTTTATAACCTTGGTACACCCCTATACCCATCAATCCATCCCAAGCAGCCGATAAGAAACCTCCAAGAGCAAAAATAACAATTAGCGCTACCGAACGTTTGTGAGCTCCCATCCAAGCTTTTAATTCCGTCCAGGCTCCTTGTTTTCTCTCCAACGGCAGACCATGTTTTTCGTTCTGAACATTCTTTAGTGAAAAAGTTAATCCTCTTAATATTGAGATAAGGATGATTAATAAGGCTACAACACCAAGAATTATTGCTAAAGGGTTAATAACCTTTTCGGCTTCTTCTTGTCCTGCACCTGTCTGTGCAACTGGAGCTACGACAACAGGAGGATTCTTAATATATGCTATCAGTGCTTTGATATCTGCATCAGACAAACTTGCAAAAACAGTCATCTGCATTCCATTGTTCTCCGCTAATATTTTTTTAGCATATGCATCACCACTCTTGATAACAGCGCTATTGTTTTTAATCCATTTCGCCATCCACTCTTCGCTCGGAACTCGAGAAGTAACACCCTCTAGTCCAGGACCAACTACCTTGTTTTTTCCTACACTATGACAAACAGCACAATTTTGTTTGAATAGTTTTTCCCCATCCTGGGCCGAAACGAAATTGATATTGAAAAGAAATGCAAATAACAGAACGGAAAAAATGACCGATTTTTGTTTCTGCGACTTATTGAACCTTGTATCCATATTGCTTTTAACTATATTAGCTCAGTTGATTTACTCTTTTACCCTTGAGTTGATTTTTTAAATTGGCGACAAAATTATAAGAAACATTTATTGCGCATGATAAAAATCATAACTATTTGTTAAAACACGGTAATTTATATCGATTCTAAATAACAAAATGGCAAATTTCATCATTGTTTTCACCCCATTTTCCATAAAATATGACTCGTGTTATGTTTTGCAAATGAACAATTTACCCAAAGAATAACGAATATCTTTCCCAACACTTTGTAATATCTGTTCAGAGTTGAAGATATGCTATATTGTTATATAAACTTTATTTTTCTATTCACATGATTCTCCTCCTATGTTTTTTTAAGAACACTCTATATTTCGAAAACTGAATTAGTGTATAGGATTAATTATTCAAGTTTCATTCCCAAACTAAATCCACAGTTGATACCTATAAAATAATATCTTAAAGCATTTAAATTTATGCACCCAAATAAAAAACCTCTTGGAAAGAAATCTCCAAGAGGTTTTAAAAAAATTCAAACTTTAATTATCTACTTATTTTTTTCAATAATTTTCTTTCGATGACTAATTCCCCAGTCACGTAATTCATCAATCAAACTTTCTAGTGATTTACCATAGGGTGTCATTGAATACTCCACTATAACAGGGACCGAATCGTAAACGGTTCTTTTTGCAAGATGGTTCACCTCTAAATCCCGAAGTTCTTTTGAAAGCATTCTGTCGGTTATTCCAGGTATCTCCTTTTTCATTTCACTGAATCTTTTATTGCCAAATGATAATGATATTATGATTGGCAATTTCCATTTTCCACTTAAAATATCAAGTGCATCTCTTACGGGGAGTATAGCTTTTGTGCATTCACTATAGGTCTTTAACTCCTTTTTCTTTGTCATACTACTAACTAAATAGATTAAACTATACCAAAGTATAGTACTATACAAAACGTAAGTACTTACTTTCGGATAGCAAATATATGTACTTTTGTCGCACAAAAACAAATTATTTTATAACAATTAAAAAAAACAAAAAAAAGAAAGTATGAAAAAAATATTCGTTATGGTAGCTGCTGCTGCTGCCTTAGTAGCATTTAAACCAATTGAAAAATCAACTTGGAGTTTGGATAAAGCTCACGCGAAATTAGGATTCACTGCTACCCACATGATGGTATCAGATGTTGAAGGTTGGTTTAAAACATTCGATGCAACATTAACCGTAAACAAAGAAGATTATTCTGATGCACAAGTAGACCTTACTGCTGAAATTAAAAGCATCAACACTGAAGAAGTAAAACGTGACGAACACTTATGTTCGCCCGACTTTTTTGATGCAGCTAAATTCCCTACACTTACCTTCAAAAGCAAATCATTTAAAAAAGTTAAGGATAACACTTTTAAAGTGACTGGAGATTTGACCATGCACGGTGTAACTAAATCTGTAGAGTTAGACGCTTTCATCCGTACAGCTACTAACCCAATGAACAAAAAATCGATTACAGGTGTTAAGGTTTCCGGAGTTATTAAGCGTTCCGATTTTACTTTAGGAGGTAGCTTTCCAACAGCAATTGTTAGCGATGAAATTACCCTTATCGGCAATGCTGAGTTCATTAAGAACTAAAAAAAAGATTTAGTAAAACTTTAATTAATTATCGAAAAGAAGCCATTTCCTGAGGAAATGGCTTCTTTTTTGCCAACTCATTTAGACACATTTTTAGATTCCGAAATAAATAAAATCCCTAATTTTATCCAAAATATTAAAATCTTGAAATCTGCTACACTCACTAAACTTATAAAATCCGAAGCTAACCGCCTTGGGTTTGAATATTGCGGTGTTTCTAAGGCTGATTTTCTGGAAGAAGAGGCTCCGCGGCTCGAAAACTGGCTTAATAAAAACATGAATGGCAGCATGACGTATATGGAAAACCATTTCGATAAACGTCTAGACCCTCGTCTACTCGTTCCGGGAGCAAAATCTGTTATTTCTTTACTTTTAAATTATTTCCCTTCCGAAAAACAAGTTGACGATTCTGCTCCTAAAATTAGTAAGTACGCTTATGGAAAAGACTACCATTTTGTAATAAAAGAAAAACTAAACCAATTACTACTATTTATAAAGGAACGAATTGGTGATGTCGATGGAAGAGCGTTTGTGGACTCGGCACCTGTGCTGGACAGGGCTTGGGCAAAAAAGAGCGGTCTAGGATGGGTGGGTAAAAACGGCAACCTAATTAACAAAAACAGTGGTTCGTTTTTTTTTATTGCTGAACTTATCATCGACTTAGAACTCGAATACGATGGTGTAATGAAAGATTATTGTGGTTCCTGCAATCGATGTATGCAAGCCTGCCCTACTCAAGCCATAGTAGCTCCACAGGTGGTAGATGGAAGTAAATGTATTTCTTACTTCACTATTGAATTAAAAGAAAATATCCCAACATCAGTAAAAGGAAAGTTTGAGAATTGGGCATTTGGATGCGATGTTTGCCAAGATGTCTGCCCATGGAATCGTTTCTCAAAACCACATACAGAATCCTACTTCAAGCCTGAAAAAGAATTACTAGAAATGACAATAAATGATTGGCACGAAATCACGGAAGAAACGTTTAAACGTGTCTTTAAAGATTCGGCAGTTAAGCGAACTAAATTTGCAGGACTAAAAAGAAATTTGGATTTTCTTAAGACTTTGTGATATTCTTAAATACTTCCTTTATCACATCTTGATACTGATTCCCAAAAGTGGTCAGACACCATACCATCAGTAACATTTTCTCATCGGGTTTTAGCCATTTTACGGCTTTGGTAAGCTCTTTGCGGAAAAGCGTTTTGTCAAAACTAACTTTTACCAATATTTTTTTACTTAATTCAAACATGTTCTTATCGTTTTATTAAGGGTGAATTTCAATTCGAATTGCGAAAGTAGTTCATATAAAATATAAAATCAAGAAAAAAATGAAATTATTATGAACTGTCGCTTGTAAATAAATTAGTAATCGTTATAAAAATTACTCAGATCTGTCTTTAAACCAATAAATAAGTATGGAGTTTGAGTAGTATTGTATTTGGTCTGAACTATCCTATCTGCAAAACCCAATTCCACTTTTAATCCAATATCGGGTGCCAATAAATAGGCTAAACGGATGGATGCTGTGGTTAATTTAGTTTGGAAACCTTGAGTAGTAAAATTCCCGAAATCCGCAGGTCTATTAGTATATGAAATAAAAATATTGTTTCCATAATCGGTCCCAGCACTGTCGGCACCGTAGACGGCAAATACATATTTCATCTCAGCAAATATTCTTTTAGCAAATCGATAATTTATAAAGTTGGCTATTTCCCAAAAATTAGCTCCTAATGGATGAGCTAACGGTTGATCCATATGACCATAATTTTGCTGAACGCTTCCATGAGAATAGGTATAAGGGCGGACATAATTATATTCGGTCTGAAAATTCAGATTTCTGATATCGAACAAATCGAAACTCTTCCATCCAATCTGAAAAGCTTGTTTATTGGCCCACCAACCTGACTTGGAAGTTGAATCATTTTTGTAAGTGTGCTTAATATCGGCCATCACTTCTTTCAACACAAATTCATCGAGCATTAATTGTCCGTAAATCTGTTGTTTTTTAAACAACTTAACTTTAAAACTCAATCCAATCAAGGCATTATCGCTCGACCCAAGAGAATACTCGGTAGGACGAAAAAACATAACAGGGTTCAAGTAATTTACGTCATATCCTCTGTATCGGCTACTATCGGCACCTTGCCAAACCACAGATTCAAAAAGGCCAATATTAATGCGTTTGGTAGCATTCCATCCGAGGTAATGAAAAGTAGCATATTTGTTAAGCCAATCTGATTTGAAACCTGACGGATTGGTAACATCTTTCATAATGGTATATAAATTTACGTAGGTCAGATGCCAAATATTGGTCGTAATTTTCATGTATGGATACGGAGCCGACACGTCAGATAAAAACAAAGAACGGTATCCATCGCCCCAAAATTGTTTGTCCTGCCCTATTTGAACATTAAAGATTTTATTAGGAGAATAGGACAAATAACCCGAATAATACTGGTAGGCATATATAGGGTTCAACGAATCTGTATTGGCTCTGTACGCATATCCCATTCCCGGAATTACTTGTGTTTTAGAAATAACAGAATCGGTGTGGCTGTCGAAGGTAGCCTTACCTGCAAGCGCTTTAAAATTAATGGAAATTTTTTTACCTAGAGTACACACCAAACTACCTCCTATAGCCAAATCACTTGTCAAACGAGAAGGCGAACTAGCCTGATAACCTGTTTCAGCAATCAGTAAAGGAGCTAGCTCAACAGTACTTTTGTTTTTATTGTCATTCTGCTTATTTTTTTTCAATCCATCGAGTAAACCATGCACTCGGGCAGAAGAATCTTTTATTGAATTGATGTCACAAACACGGTATGGCTTAATAAACGTCTGAAAATTCTGCTCTTTATTATTAAAGTAATCATCAACTCCCCATAAGAAATCACGATTAAGGGTATAATTCAATTGCTGAGAGAATGATTCTCCGCACCACAATAAAGCAAATAGTAAAAAAACTGAATACCTTTTATCCACCTTTAGCATGACGCTTTATTTGTTTCTTAATTATGTAGGGAAGTAAAGTAAGAAATGCAGTGGTTCCTCCCAGAATTAAGAATGTATAAGTTGGGTTTAAGTAAGTGAGCGAAATACTTAGTGCAATAATAAATATATTTACCAGATAAAGTACGATTGAGGTTTTTCGATGACTACAACCTATATCGAGCAAACGATGATGAAGGTGATTTCTGTCGGCTGAAAAAGGAGACATGCCATGTGCAGCCCTATATATAAAGATACGCAATGTATCTACGAGTGGATAAACTAGAACAGACATAGCAAAAATAGGTTTAGAAATACGCAGAATAAACATATTCTGTATTGAGCTCACATCAAAACTGATTAGTTTTATAGCCAGAACACAAATAATAAGTCCTATGGTGAGCGACCCGGAGTCGCCTAAGAATATTTTGGCCGGTGAAAAATTGAAAATTAGGAATGCAAGCAAAGACCCAGCTAATGCAAATGCAAGACATGCCATAACACTGTCGCCCGCTAATGCGAACCAGGCACCAAAAGCTGAAGAGGCAATAAGTCCTATTCCACTTGCCAAACCATCCACTCCATCAATTAAATTAAAAGCATTTACCACCACCACATAAGTAAATAATGAAAGAAATATACTTGCCCACATCGGCAATATTTCGATACCAAACAGCCCGTGCATACTTACAATTCTGATATCCGCCATCAGTACCAAAATCATACTCACCATCATGTGAGCTATCAATTTTTTTACCGGAGCTGTTCCAATAATGTCATCTTTTATTCCTATAAAAAACATGACAAGTAATGTTGCTACCAAATATTTGTAATCGTTCATTGCTTTGATAGCAATTATGGGGTCGTGCAACAATCCTGTAGGCAGCCAAAGTGAGAAAGAAAACAAGGTACCGGCAAATATTATTATTCCCCCAATAGTAGGAATTAGCCTGTCGTGAATTTTTCTTGACTCTCCCGGAGCATCGAATAACCTCTTCAAAAAGGCAACTTTAATCAGAGATGGTGTGGCTAATAACACAACCATAAATGAAGTAATAAAAACAAGTATCAAAAATTCCATAATCCCTCCTCTTCTTCTACCGATATTCGGTAAAAATATTTAAAAATTAAAAATCGTAATACAAATTAGCTAACGAAGTACGAACTCCAAAGTAAACAAATTGCATAGTATTGGTAACGTTTCCTGCTGTTTCGGATCTATTCGTAATTCCAAGCACAATAGTAAAGTTTGTATTTGGATTTACCAAATATCCGAAGTGAATATCTTCTGTCAATATGGTAGTTTTTAAACCTTGACCAAGTGTGGTACTGATTACATCTTGATTAACCCCAAAGTTATTATCCGATTTAAAAACATTTCCTCCATAATTAAACGAAGAGCTATCAGCCCCTTTAACAGCAAAGTTTCCTTTTATTTCTACAAAAAAATCTTTTAATCTGTAATTCAAAAATCCAATAGCTTCATTAAAATTAGCACCCAGCGGATGTGCCAATGACTGATTATAATGCGTATAACTTTGCTCCGGATTATTGGCAGCATAGGCATACGGACTTACCGCATTGTATTCAAATTGTAAATGTAAATTTTTAATTGTAAATAAATCGAAATATTTTAATCCAACCTGATATCCGTATTTATTTTTCCCTCCGGTCTCTGTTCCTGAGTACGCGTCATCATACATAAACTGCCCGTATACAGATATTGATTTAGTGAATTTTACTTTCATCGTTGCTCCCAGCAAAATATTATTGGTATTACGCATTCCGTAATTGAGCACATTCACTCCAATTACCGGGTCGAAGGTGTTGAAACTAACATGCTGACGATTGTTCGAATCGGCTGCCTCCCATATCATACCCTGAAACAACCCCAACTGAACTCTGTCTGCAATAGTATAATTCAGCATCTGAAAGCTTCCCACTTTTTTCTGAAACAGCCGTTCGCTGTGAGGCGGTGTTTTTACTCCACCATCCGTAAGGTTCATAAACGATGTGTACAAATTGGTGTATTGAAAATTTCGGAAAGTAGTGGTGATACGGGCAAAAGGATAATTGAATGCATTATCCGATAATAAAAGCGAACGATACCCATCACCCACAAAGTGCTTTCCGTTTCCTACTTGAATGTTCAGCATTTTATACGGACTGTACGAAACATAGCCTGATGCCAGAGCATAGTCGTATCCGTTTTTACCGAATGGCTTTGAACGTCCTTGTCCTGGAACAACTGCATATTTATAATTTGCTGTTTGAGGAAAAAGATTATTGGTTGAAGCAATATATGCATCCATATACTTCGGAAAAGTAGATTGGTTTTCGTAAAAGGAAGATTCGAACACCACCTTACTTCCAATTGCACCTTTCAGTACAAACCCTCTGGTATTGGTATATATTCGTTCTCCCGTTTTGTCCATAAAATCTTTGCCAAGTTGCACACTCAAAATAGGGTCTAATGTGAGATGTAAATTATCGGCTGTATCGTTTACGATAACAAAGTTCTCTTTTTTGAGTTTACGATAAATGTACCCACCTTTCGATTTATCTTTTTTGGCAAACACAGGAGTTACTATCTGTGGCTTAAAACAGGAAAGGCTTCGCTCAACAATTACTTCTGTTGCTTTATCCCCTTTACCGGTAAGTACTGTATCATTTCCCGATTTATGTTTGTGAATATAATTGCTGTATTTATCCGCATTGAGGTTCCACTCTCTGTTCAATGGCAAATTCTGCTGCGCAAGAAGAATTGCAGGTAATGAAAGTAGTATGTAGAGCAGCTTTTTCATTTTAATTATCTCTGTTAGGCTTTTAAATCCTATTAGGGATATTACACAATGTGATTATTATTATAATTTATCCTTCACTTCCTTATAAACTCCCGCAATACCCTCCTCCAGATTTATTTTATGTTTCCATCCGAGTGCATGAAGTTTACTTACATCCATCAATTTTCGCGGTGTTCCGTCTGGCTTAGATGTATCAAAATTAAGTTCTCCTTCGTAACCCACTATTCGTTTTACAAGCAGAGCAAGGTCTTTAATGGTAATATCTTCGCCTACACCAATGTTTACCAAACCCGGTTCATTGTAATTTTGCATCAGAAAAAAACAAGCATCGGCCAAATCATCGGCATGCAGAAACTCTCGCATAGGTGCTCCTGTTCCCCATATTTCTACCGAAGGTGAATTGGTATTTTTGGCAGTATGAAATTTTCTGATTAAAGCCGGCAACACGTGTGAATTATTCAAATCGTAATTATCGTTGCTGCCATAAAGATTGGTAGGCATTACCGAAATAAAATTGCAACCATACTGACTGCGGTATGCATCACACATTTTTATTCCAGAAATTTTTGCAATAGCATACGGTTCGTTGGTTTCTTCCAAAAGTCCGGTAAGCAGATATTCTTCTTTCAGTGGCTGAGGAGCCAGTTTAGGATAAATACAAGACGAACCCAGAAACATCAGTTTTTTTACTCCATGCACATAAGCCTGATGAATAATGTTAGACTGAATCATGATATTCTCATAAATAAAATCTGCACGATAGGTGTTATTAGCCACTATACCGCCCACTTTGGCTGCTGCCAAAAAAACATACTCAGGGGTTTCTTTTGCAAAAAAATCAGCAACTGCTTGCTGATTTCTTAAATCTAATTCCTTACTCGTATGAGTAATCTGGTTTGTATAACCCGCCTTTATTAGTTTGCGCTGTATGGCCGAACCCACCATTCCGCGGTGTCCGGCTATGTAAATTTTGCTCGATTCGTTCATTGGTAACCTAACTAATTATTAATATCGAAATTTGAATACTGAAACAAAATGCAGCATTCACCCAGCCCTCAGAGCTATTTACTCATTAAAATCCATCACATCGTGACCACCTTCGAGCAAGTATTTATCGCGTTCGAATAGTTTCACATCGCTGGCCACCATTTCGGTTACCAGTTGTTCCAATGTATATTTCGGAACCCATCCTAAGTTTTTCTTTGCTTTAGATGCATCTCCTATCAACAATTCAACCTCTGTAGGGCGGAAATAGCGAGGGTCTACTTCAACCACTATTTTTCCGGTGGCTGTGTTTATCCCTTTTTCGTGTTCGTCTTTTCCTTCCCATTTCAAGGTTATGCCCACTTCGGCAAAGGCCAACTCCACAAATTTACGAACGGTAATTTTTTTGCCTGTAGCCAACACATAATCATCGGCTTCTTTTTGCTGCATCATCATCCACATACCTTCCACATAATCTTTGGCATGTCCCCAATCGCGCTCGGCATTGAGGTTACCCAAAAATAATTTTTCCTGTAAGTTTAAATGTATTTTAGCGGCAGCTCTTGTTATTTTACGAGTCACAAATGTTTCGCCACGCAGCGGACTTTCGTGATTAAATAATATTCCGTTGCAAGCATAAATGTTATAGGCTTCGCGATAGTTTTTGGTTATCCAGAAACCATATACCTTGGCCACACCATAAGGAGAGCGCGGATAAAAAGGTGTTGTTTCTTTTTGAGGAATTTCCTGTACATAGCCATACATCTCGGATGTAGACGCCTGATAAAAACGAGTTTTCTTTTCCAGTTTCAATATACGGATAGCTTCCAAAATACGCAATGTGCCTATAGCATCAGCATTGGCAGTATATTCAGGAGTTTCGAACGATACCTTAACATGGCTTTGTGCAGCTAGGTTATAAATTTCATCAGGCTGTGTTTCCTGAATAATACGAATCAAACTGGTCGAATCGGTTAAATCTCCGTAATGAAGAAAAAAGTTTACTTTCTTTTCGTGTTGGTCTTTATACAAATGGTCAATACGTCCGGTATTGAACATAGAACTTCTGCGTTTTATACCATGCACTATATACCCTTTGCCCAAAAGCAATTCGGCCAGATAGGCACCATCCTGACCCGTTACACCTGTTATTAATGCTACTTTACTCATTTATTTACATTTTTATTATTGGAGCGCAATATTACGAAATATTAATGAAATACAGCTATGCTTAAATACTGCACTCCCGTATTGTCGCAATAGCCCCACTGTTATTGATATTTAATCTTCCAAATGACCGAATTTTCCGCTGTAAAAATCATCGAAGGCCTGAGCTATTTCCACTCGGGTATTCATTACAAAGGGCCCGTGGGCTGCTATGGGCTCGTTTATGGTTTCTCCGCTCAATACCAGCACCACTGCATCTTCCGAGGCTTCTATGGTAAACGCTTCTCCATCATTAGCCATCAACACAAAATGATTGACAGGCGCTGCTTCCAGCCCATTTACCACTATGCTTCCTTCTATTACCAGCAACGCGGTGTTGTAGGCAGCCGGAAACGAAAAATCGGCCACCGTGTCTTTGTTAAGCTTGGCATTCATCAGGTGTATGGGAGTAAACGTAGATGCCGAACCTTTTACTCCTTTGTATTCGCCTGCTATCACTTCTATTTCTCCTCCTTTATCGGGCAGAGTATAGCGATTGATTTCTTCGTTTTTCAATGCCTGATATTTGGGCCGACTCATTTTATCCTTGGCCGGCAAATTAACCCACAACTGCACCATGTGAAATTCTCCTCCCTGCAGGCTCCATTCTTTTTCGTGATATTCTTTGTGCAACACCCCGCTGGCAGCCGTCATCCATTGTATGTCGCCTTCGCCTATTACACCTCCTCCTCCACTGCTGTCGTGATGAGCCACCCGGCCTTTGTAAGCTATAGAAACGGTTTCGAATCCGCGGTGAGGATGAACCCCCACTCCTCTGGGCTTTTCCGTTGGCGGAAAATAAAATTTAGAATTATAATCGAGCATGATAAACGGATTCATGCGCTGCATATCCAGCCGAAAGCCATCGGGAATAAAATTATGTACTCTAAAGCCATCGCCTACATAATGCGGCTCTCTGGGGCTCAATACGAGTTCTACTGATTTGGTTGTCATTTGCTAAAAATTAGGATGCAAAGGTAAACGAAAAGTTGATTGGTTTCCTGTAGGGAAATTTCAGATTTCAAATGGGAGGGGCGGATGGGTTAGCCACAGATTGCAGACTGGAAATTTTAGAGTAGAGCAAACACCAAAGCACCTGCACACACAGCATATCCAAAGGGCACACTGCATAAAAACACATTTGTTTTACTCTTATTTTTAAATATCAGGCGGGGGGGTAATTTTCCACCTAATCAATAGGTGGAGGTTATTTAATTAAAACGAAAGTCAACATGAAAAGTACAATCATAAGAACAATGGTCCATAATCTCTTTTTCGATTTTTCAGGTGTGTGTCCCTGACCGAACACGTTTTGATTGTAATTTCTTTGCAAAGGTTAACTAAGTTTATCATCAAAAACACGGATATTGCTATCTGCATTAATGAAGCTGGTTTATACTAAATCTTCCATTTTAGTTTCGAAGTTATCCCGATTCTCTTTGTTTCTTCGTAACTTTTACTATTGATTTAAAATGAAATAGGGCGCAAGGATTGCAAATAGTTTGTTTCGAAATTTGTTTTATCGATAAGTTAACCCGAATTTCGGCTAGGTGGGTAGTGCTTACCGCTGGATTATTTGCGAATTTCTTATTTTACTCGTGAGGGGCATTATTAATTATGAGATAATACACACGCCACCCCCAAGGGGAAGAACAGAAATTTTAGAATTTTAGTGTTGCAGAATTTTAGAATAAAATCCCATCCTCTCTTAAAACGCATCTATTGAGGTCGGTTTTTCCGTTTTCTGTTTTATTTTTGTTTTAAAAAGAGGGTTGTGCAACGGCTACTTATGTTATCAGAAGTTTTGTCTTTCGTCAATGCGGTCTATACAAATTTCCAAATGTCTTCAATGAGTAAGTTGTCAAAAGTTTTTATGTGGTCTTTTAATATACTTTCTGTTCTCATATTTGGTCTGATGTCGCAATAGTAAACTCCGTCAAGTGGATTAAGTTTTACTGTGTAACCTTTGAAATGTCCGGGAAGAAATGTTGAACTAATACCATATTCATTTTCTCGTTTGGCATTTTTTCTTTGAACGTCATTAAGGAAAATTGCTATGTGAGGGGTTGCTTTTTCTGTTAGCTTGTTGTAAAGAAACTTGTCTATGAAAATTTTGTCTATGCGGTCTTTGCTTGATGTTTTAATAGAACCAATAACTTTCACATCAAAATTTTTCTCAATTATTAAGTCGTGCTGATAACTCATATTAAATTGAGGTTCTCCTTCAACTACTACTGGAACTTGAATAACACCGGCACTACAAGGAATTCCAATTTCACGAATGATTAAACGAATGAAGTGTTCAAACAAATCACCGTTTAATTTTCTTGCTGTGTTTGATTGTCCGGCTGGTAAACCGTCTAATGCAGAGCCAACAGATTGTTGAATGGTGTAAGTGGAGTTGTTGAGAATGTTTCGTAATGTTTCATCATTTTTGTTGATGGTCTTTATTGTCTGCAATACTTTTAAAAACTCTTTTGATGCTTTTGAAAATGTCTTTGCATCATACATCAAAGTAGAATTAATAGGTCTTGTGATTTGAAAGTTGCCTTCCTTCTTGTATTGATAAAAGCGATAATGATTTTCGTTTTGAGAAACGATTGTTGCTTGTAAATTATCATTAATGTAATTCAAGTATTCATTACAAAAAGCAATGTATGCTTTCAAGTCAACGAAATTGCTTTTGTCTTTGGCTTTATTTACAAGTTGTTTTAAATTCATCTTATTGAGTTTCTTCGTTTCTGATTTTCAAAATCATATTTAATCCATTTGTCAATACCCCAATCTTCCACAAGTTCAATTCTGTTTACCGCCCAATCTAAATACTCCGGTGATAAATCACACGCTTTCCATTTGCGTTGTAATTGTTCAGCACATACCGGAGTTGTACCTGAACCACAAAAGGGGTCAAGTATTGTATCGCCAATATTGGATGAAGCTAAAATTATTTTTCTTATAAGTTCTTCCGGTTTCTGTGTTGGGTGCGGTGTCTTTTCGTGCATTCCGTTGCAGGTTGTTGGAACCTCAATTATGTCTTGTGGTATTTCCAATACATCTTTTGGCTTTGCTCCCAATGGATTTGGTATCCAATTCTCTTTTTCTTTTTTGCCCTTTCCAAACTGACTTGAATCAGCTTGAGGATGGCTTGGATATTTTAAAGTATGCTCTCCGTAAGGTATGCGTATGGTATCAATATTGAAAGTAAAGTTTTTTGTCTTGCGAAAGTGCAGAATACTTTCGTGGCTTCTTCCCCAATCGCTTCCAAGGTTTGCTTTGTTTTTGTAGTTCCAAATAATCCAACGACAACCTTTGAAATACTTTGTTGCCGGATGTTTTAGGTCGGCAAGTATTTCAGAGAAACCACAAATGAAAAGAGTTCCTGTTGGTTTCAAAACTCTTGCCGCTTGTTCAATCCATTGCATTGAAAACTTTATGTATTCTTCCTGGCTTTCAAATGTGTCCCAATCTGCTTTGCTAATGTTATAAGGAGGGTCGGCAAAGATTAAATCTATGCTTTCTGGTTCTAATGATTCCAACCATTTTATGCTGTTACCTTTCCAAAGTTCTCCGTGTGGATGTTTGTAATATAAAGTACGTTCTTCCTTTTCCTTTCCTTCAACGCCAACTTGTTGGCGTTCTCCTTTCAATTGAACTTCGCCAAAAAATATTGGTAAATCTTTATTTCTCGTTAATGTTTTCCCCATTTAGTTTCTGTTGTTATAATTCACAGGGTGCAAATTTATCTTTTTATTTTCAAGTTCTGTTAAATAATGTAACCCGTTTTCGCCCTTGCAATTTCCGCTGACGTTGTTGGTACTCGTTCGTAAAATTTCTGATAACATATCCATATCCGAAACATTTTTACTAAAACTTTCGCTAGTCTATACTTTTAATTAAGACTTACGAAAGTTTGCTGTTTCGATAGTTTTTTATTTTTCTGTTCCTGAGAGCATCTCATTCTAATTTCACATTCAGTTGTGGAACGAGACAATACATAAAGCCCCCCCCTCACCCCACAAACATACACAAAAAATCCAATTAAACGGCACAAAAGATACATTGAGTCGACAGTATGGCTAACTCCAAGAGTGGGGAGGGGGGAGTTTTACACTATATATAATAGTATAGGTATAGGTTTTGGGCATAAAAACCCCTCTGTTTGGATGTGCTCAAACAGAGGGGTGGTGTTTTTGTTACTTTTCGGGGAGGATGTGAATCTTGGATTACCGTTCGCCTTTCTTGGATTACCGTTCGCCTTTCCAAGATTACCGTTCGCCTTTCTTGGATTTCCGTCCTCCTTTCTTGGATTACCGTTCGCCTTTCCAAGATTACCGTTCGCCTTTCTTGGATTACCGTCTTCCTTTCCAAGATTAGCGTCCTCCTCGACTTTTTTCGGAGGCGTTTTTGGCCTTTTTGCTTATTTTACCATTATCCGAATAATCTGAGACATGCCTTGTTTGACATCCTGAACGCATAATTCGGTAGTAAAATAGGCATATTTGCCAGCCGGCAGATTAGTGATGGTGGTACGAATACCAGTGGTGGCTTGTTCTCTAGTAAAATTAATACCATCTATAGAACTGTACCACTGATGCAAATGAGCTTTGTTTTTAGGCCCACCTGCAGTAATCAAATCTACCGAACCCGAAGAAGTACCATCCTGGCATTTGAATTCCTTTATTTGAGGAATGGCCACTTCTTTAACTTTAAACCCACCACTTTCTAAAATTCTGCGGCTTTCTACCGGATTGGCATTGGCTGCAGCCTGAAAAGGAACCAACAATTTTTCGATAATGGCATTTTTCATAATGGTAAACAGCCCCGGCCTGTCGCTGGCTAAGGCACTACCATAATTGGTAATGGCCAATGTTACTGCGGTTAATACGGCTACATCTATGGTTACCCACGTATTGCTTGTGCAACCGGCCACTATATCTGTAGCCCGGTTTTTGCGTCCGTTTTTATCTTTCGGAAACATCAAAACACCTGTTACCTGATGAACAGGCAACACAATACTCATAGCCACTACAGCGGCAATACTACTCTTTTTACTCTTTTTTAGTTTTTTGCGAAACGCTTTTTTAAAAACACGTTCGCTCTTAAAATTTAATTTTTTCATAACGATTTTTGTTTTTACTAATTAATACTGATTTATTACTTTACCTCCTGCTCGGTTTTACGGTGTGAAGACGGATTTTTGTTATTGCCTAATGGGGAGGGTAGGTCCCGAACTGATGTTGTTGTTTTTGGTTTACCTCTTGCTGTGTTTTTAGTTTATCAATTTGTAAAACGTATGCAGTTTTTGTGTTACAAATTTAAGGAGGGCTTATGGAATAATTGCGGTAGTAAATTACCGAATTGCGGTGGGTAATTTGGAAATTTTTTTTTCGCTTTTTGGAAGTAATTTGGGGCTTACTTGTGCAGTTTTCGGAAAATAAAAGTGGAGAAATCGGAAATAAAAATTACAAATTTTACACTTAATAATTCCAGTTTTCGGAACACAACACAGGGTAATGCGCTGACAGGTAAGTGATGTTTGAAAAATATTTTTAACTCAACGCAATATATTTCGATTTATTTTGTTTATTTTTGTAGAACAGATGTAATAAAATTAATCACATAACTTACTCTGCCATGATCAAAACAGATGCAAAAAATGTGCAACCCATCCGCCTCGGTGTTTTTGAAGACCAGAAAATAATCTGCGACTCGCTAAAAAATTTGCTCATCAGACGCCACAAAGTAGAACCGGTTTTGCTTACTTCCAGCCCTTCCGAATTGTTTTCGTTTATCCAATCATCACCACCCGATATTCTTCTCGTCAACCTTGCCATGCCTCATTTCATGGGATATCAATGTGTGTTCTTGCTGGTAGAACATTATCCTCAACTCCATATTATTGTTCGTTCGCACAATACTTTTCCCGAACTATTACCCGAGTTGGTCAAAGCAGGTGTGCATGTGTGTTTGCCCTCGCACTGCGGCATTCGGGAGTTTCTGGATTACGTGACAGAACTGAAAAATAATCCTGCATTTATCAACAGCGAATTTGCACCGGTTATTCTGGAAGAAGTAAAAGCAAAAGTGCCTCCCTCCCAAACCCCCGTAAACACAGCTAAAAACAAACCCAAAAAAGAACTCTCCGAAACGAATATTATAATATTAAAACTCCTATGCCAAGGTAAGTCGGCTAAAAAAATAGCAGAAATAGTGCACAAATCGGAGTCGACTGTTTACAAACAAATAGAGAGTTTGAAAGAATATTTTGAAGTAAATAGCAAAGCCGGCCTCATCATTGCAGCTGAAAGGATGGGATTGGCGGGGTAAAGGAGTTCGGAGTTTAAATCTGAAATGAATGAACCATTGAACCATTGAACAAATAAACATTTTCCTACCTTTGCCGGAAATAAACACAAAAATTATGGTACATCCCTTTCCTTATTTGCTTGCATTGCACATTATATTTGTAGTAACCTGGTTTGCCGGGTTGTTTTATATTGTTCGTTTGTTTATTTATCATACCGAAGCCGAACAAATGGAAGAGCCTGCCAGAACAGTGTTGCAAACACAATATAAGATAATGGAAAAACGATTGTGGTACGGAATAACCTGGCCATCGATGATACTTGCCGGGGTGTTTGGAGGATGGATAGTATGGGAAATACCTTCGTGGTACCTGCCTCAGGCGTATTT
The DNA here is from genome assembly GCA_903926385.1 of uncultured Bacteroidota bacterium. GTDB lineage: Bacteria > Bacteroidota > Bacteroidia > 2-12-FULL-35-15 > 2-12-FULL-35-15 > 2-12-FULL-35-15. Next base: position 286,947 of record CAIYIS010000045.1, on the reverse strand, counting down.
TATTTTGAAACTTTGTTTTGTGGGCGGATTGGTGCTGTATCACATGGAATGTCATGTAATGTTTAAAAAATTGCAACGCGATGAAATAAAATACACATCGTTCAAACTGCGCTTGTGGAACGAGGTGGCTACCATTTTTCTGGTATCTATTGTGTTTTTAATAGTGCTGAAAAGTAATACAGGCTTTGTTTACGGAATACTGGGGTTGCTTATCTTCTCAGGTACTTTGCTTATTGCTATCAAACTTTATAAAAACAGCAGAGCTAAAAAAACGGCTTTGCCGGAGGAGAACACTAAGCCCTAACCAATTTTTGAAGAAACTGTAAATAGGAGATTCGAGAAAAAGAAAGCCGCTTAAGGATTAGTTTTTATACAGCCATAAATCAGGCAACTGTTTGCGCAGTGCACTGATGTGCTGATTGGCTTCTTTAAATGTTGCATAGTTGCCGCAACTTACCACAAATAAATTTTTATTGTTTTTGCCAATAATAGCGGCTTCTATATTTTGCTGTTGCAAGGAAGCCACAAAATTAATTGCATTACTTTCGATAGAAAAACAACCCGCTACCACATGAAATTTAAAATCGAGTGTTGCATTCTTTTCGTTTTTAACCAAGGTTGAATCGGGTTTTACAGATTCCACGGCATTAGGTTGAGCATTGTTTTCGGTTACAGAAGCAATGGTGTCGACTTTTTTAACCGGATAGGCTGCTACAGCTTTACCTTGTTTAGGTAAAGTGGCTGTTTTGGGTGCCTTTACTGCCGGAATGGTTACGCCAGACTTGGAGTGAGCAAACGGATTCAAATCAGAATAGTTTACATTTTTCAGCAAATCTGTTTTCAGCGGAATCCAGATAAGTCCGAATACAAGAGGAGTAACGATGGCCAACGTAACCATACGTTTTACGTTCAGTTTTTTTCGTTCCTGAGCCACAGGCCCGCGGTCTTTAAATTCTTTTTCTATTCGTTTGCCAATATTGTCGCGCTTAATAGCTGGCGATTGGAAAGAAGGTAATCCAAACGACTGCAACAGATAATTGGTAGAAGATGGTTCGAACTGAATGTTGCGTTCTACATCCAGAAATAAAGTTCCTACTTCATCTATTTTTACTTTTGTTCCTTTTTTCAATTCAGCATTGGTGTATTCCACAAATCTGCTGATGTATCGAATGGCTTCCGGATAGTTAGTGTTTTCGGCTATTACAATACGATTGGCTAATAAACCATCGTTGTTATTCAGATTAACATTGAATACTATTTTTTTTGAAGGAGGAGTAAAAGTATGCTGAACCGGATGAATGGCAGCCGAATTATAATTACTCACAAACCCACCAAAATCAGGTACAATAACACAATCGTGTTCGTATAATAATTCGCTTATATGTTTATCTACCTTTTGCATTTCTGTTTTTGGGGACGTGAAAGTACTACATTTTTATAAGAATTTAGGTAATTTTTTTAAGTCTTCTGGCGCATCCACGGCAACGCTCTCAAATTCAGTAAACTTAACTTTTATCTTATATCCGTTCTCAATCCACCGAAGTTGCTCCAATCCTTCCGCGAGTTCGAGGGTGGATTGTTTTAAGGAGGTAATTTCTTTCAACGCCTTAACTGTGTAGGCATATATTCCCACATGTTTAAAGAAAGTAAAATGATTTAACCACTCTTCGGGCTCAACACCTCTCATATAAGGTATAGCCTGACGACTAAAATAAATGGCTTCCATATCTTTATTCAGAACCACCTTTGGAACATTTGGATTAAAAAGGTCGACAGTGGTTTTCATCTTCATTACCAAGGTGGCAATTTGGGTACTTGGCGACAGAAAACAAGAAGCCACCTGGTCTATTTGTTCGGGATGAATAAAGGGTTCATCGCCTTGTATATTTATTACCACATCGGCCATTCCCGGAATTTCGAACACCGCTTCGAAACAACGATCGGTGCCGCTCTGGTGCTTGTCGCTAGTCATGATTACCTTGCCTCCAAAGGATTTTACGTGCTCTTCTATTCTGGCATCATCAGTTGCCACATACACATCCGATAGCGATTTAGCTTTTCGGGCCTGTTCGTACACGCGTTGTATCATCGACTTTCCGGCTATATCCGTCAACGGTTTGCCCGGAAATCGGGTGGATGCATATCGCGAAGGTATAATTCCAACTATATTCATATGCGAATTTATTTTTTTACGAAAATACAAATTATTATTCCATCGATAAAAGGAATGTGAATAAAAAATAATGCTGATGATTAAGTTCATCTTCAAAATGGGCAAAAGCAATCGGGTATGATTCTTTCTAAAAACGAATAAACTGATTCCAAACATTTTTAGTAAGTTTGCAGAAATGAGATTTCTGCGTATAGTTCCGGTGCTAATGGTTATGCTTATGTTTCTTGGTGCGTCATCGCCCAGCGAAACAGTTTCGTGCCGCGACATCATTCAGCAAATGATGGACAGTATAAAGAATATCAAAACTCAAAAGTATGAGGTAAGAGCCACCGAGAGGGTGAATAACAATCTGCACATAGCCGAATCGAAAGTAAAAATAAATTACTCTCCCAAAAAGATTTATTTCGGAAGTATCTCTAAAGGTGTTGAAGTGCTATGGCTGGAAGGCAAAAACAAAGGAAATGCCACTGTCCATTCGCGCACACTCCCATTTGTTAACCTCGACCTCGACCCCTATGGAAGTATTATGCGCAAAGATCAGCATCATACCATTTTTGAACTGGGTACTCAATATGTAGGAGCTACTATAGCCAATACCATTATTAAAGCTCCGAAAGATTTTAATAAACATTTTAAATATGCAGGAGTGTTAACCTGGAACAATACGGAATGCTATCAGGTCATCATTGATTATCCCGAATATAAATACATTGAATACACTACCCAGAAAGGAGAAACGGTAACAAGTATTTCGCACAAGCTAAATACATCCGATTACAAAATAAGATACAAGAATGATTTGTCGAGCTATTTCGGAACTATAAAAGAGGGCAAAACATTACTAATCCCTGTGCCCTATTCTAATAAAGTAATTGTGTTTATAGATAAAAAAACATTCATCCCAATTAAAGTTATGGTGTATGATGAAGCTGGACTTTTCGAAGAGTACGAATTTTTTAATGTGCTCATCAATCCAGTTTTTGCAAGCGATGAATTTTCGACAAGTTTTAAAGATTATAGTTTTTAGAAATAGAATAAAGAAACGATTAAAAACTATCTTTGTGCCACAAAGGAAAAGTTACAAATGAGATTCAAGTTACATCATACAGCAGTTTACGGAGCACTTTTGTGTATTAGTGTGGTGTTATTATCGTTTACTCATTCCACTAAAAAAACTTCTACGCCCGGCAACCGCGAGTTAATTGAAAAAATTTTTACATCGATAGATAATGTAAAAACACTTCGATACAGCCTGCAATGCAATGAGCGAATAAAAGGAAGAATGCAACACACCGAATCGAAAGTGAAGTTGCAAATAAGCCCCCGTAAATTGTATCTCTATATAAAAGGTATAGAAGTACTATGGATACAGGGATGGAACAAAGGAGAAGCGTATGTTAATCCCGGTTCATTTCCTTATGTAAACCTTTCGCTCGACCCTTATGGCTCAATGATGAGAAAAGACCAGCATCATACCATACATGAAATGGGATTTCAATATCTGGCAGATATTTTAAAAGACGGTTATAAAAAATCGGGAGATAAACTTGATAAAGTTTTTTCTGTTTTCGGAGAAGAAATGTATGATGGAAAACCATGCTACAAACTGGCCATTTCGTTTCCTGATTATGCATGGGGCCCTTACAAGGTGATGAAAGGTGAAAACCTTGTTACCATTGCTCGCAAGCTAAGACTGAGTGAGTATATGATTTTGGAAAACAACCCAAAAATAAGTAACTATAATGATGTGAGAGAAGGTGACATTATTCAGGTACCTAATGCTTATGCAAAACTTACTTTGCTTTTAATCGATAAAGACTTGTTGCTCCCTGTAAACAATAAGGTTTTTGATGACAAAGGTGTTTTTGAAACTTACGAATACCACGACATGAAAGTAAATCAACCTATCGCTCCTGAAGAATTTACCAAAAATTATAAGGGGTATCATTTTTAAACGATACCACTAATCCTACTCGCCAAATCGGTTAAAGAATCTATTCTCTATTTCGTTTTTTCTGCTCCGGCAATTTCCTTATCCAGATTCTCGTTATATGCAAAGTTGAGAACCATCCAGGTATTAAAAGGTTTATAAAGTAGAAAGGTAAATTGAATGGGTTCGCGGTCGTATTTAATAAGAAATTTAATTTCCCTAAAACTTGGAGCAATTGAATTATCCGAAATTAATTCATTACCGTAATATGTGCCAAGCACTCCCGAAAGCGACTTCAACTGCGTTTTCACATTACTAACCACTTCCGGTTTTTTAAGCATATACTTATTTGTGGAAAAGGCATATTCTACCGCCTTGCCCGGGTCTTTTGCATAAAGCGCAAAGAATGCATCGGTAATTGCTTTTGTAGTTACTTGTGCGATAGAAGTGGTAGTTGTACCAAAAGTAAATAGAATGAACAGGCTAATTAGTTGTGCTGTCTTTTGCATGGATAGTGTGTTTTATAAGTTAGTTAACAAATGTAAGTAGAATAAACCAACCAGTCGATTTTATTTTCATTCTACTGATGGAGTATCGAATCCTCATGATTTTAAATACCATGTGCTAATTTAGTTGAACGAATTTGGAAGTAACAATTTTTGATTACTTTTGAAAACTAAATTAAACGGAAACCTATATGGCAAATAAAGCGAAGACAAAAGCACAACCTGCTGTAACACCTGTAAAAGAAAATAAAAATTTATTCATTCTTATTTCTGTATTAACCATTCTGATTAGTATTATTTATTCTTACAAACTAAGATGGCTTGGAGACGATATTTTTATTGCTTTACGATATGTACAAAATCTGGTTGGTGGAAACGGTCTTGTATACAATAAAGGGGAAAGAGTAGAGGGCTTCACGGATTTTTTATGGATCATGCTAGTTAGTTTCTTTACTTGGCTAAAACGCGACCCAACCATCACTGTGCAGGTGCTCGGAATTTTATCATCCATCGGAACGCTTATTCTGAGTTCTCTCATGGTTTATAAAATTGCAAAACACAACAGAGTTTTTTTGATTCCATTCATCACACTTGCTCTTGCACTTAATTACGATTACAATACGTGGGCTACTTCAGGACTCGAAACATCATTCTTTAGTTTTCTGCTGTGTTCGGCTTTTTATGTTTTCTTTTTTACATCCATAAAAGAAACCAAGAGATATATGCTCACCGGATTGTTTTTATGTCTGGCTATGATGACACGCCCTGACACGCTGTTAATCCTATTTCTGGCCAATTTACTTTTCGCATGCAATTTGTTTTTTCAGAAAAAAGAGTTGGTTACTATTATCAAAACCCTTTTGTTTTTCAACCTTGCGGTCATCATCATTTACATTCCTTATTTCTTGTGGCGATATAATTATTATGGCTACATTTTCCCGAATACATACTACGACAAATTGGGTAACGAGAGTTTTTACAGCAAAGGGTTTCAGTATATCTGGTTATATTTCAAACCGCATTTTGTTTCCATTCTTGCCATCATTCTTCCTTTTTTTATTGTACTGCCTCTAATCAAGAATAAATTTATTAAAAACTTAAAAGTGTTTTTAAGTGATAAAATGAATTGTGCATTTTTGGTGAGCACCAAGATTGTTATTCTGTATCTGATTTTCTTTGTTGCAAAGGTAGGTGGTGATTTTATGTACGCCAGATTCATTATACCAATAGCCCCTTTTCTTTACTTCATTATCTTTTATTCCATTACCAAACTGGTAAAACATAAAAACATTAATCTTATTTTGGGAATTCTGGTACTGGCTGGATTTCTTGAAACATCAATACGAATGGATGTATTTAAGGCAACCGATAAAAACGGCAAAGAAATAACCACGTGGAATGGCGATGTTTCTGACGAACGTTATGTGTACACCAGTTATTATCCAATGCAGGAAGAAATTAAATTGGGTAAGGCTCTTCACAATTGTTTTGACGGAATAGATGCCCGAATGCTTATTAAAGGAGGACAAGCGTGTATGGGGTATTATGCCAACTTTACTTACATTCAGGAGTTTCACGGATTAACTGATACAGTGATAGCCCATTCAAAAGTGGACCATAGAGAACGTATTGGCCACGAAAAGCATGGTTCTATAGAGTATTTCGAAAGCAAGAATATTAATTTTGTTTTTCCTGTGCATGCTCGGCCTATTACCAAAGACACATTCCGTTTTGCAAATATTAACTTTTCGCCATACCAAATACGTACCGAAATTATTACTTACGATAGCAAACTGATAGCACAACTAACCGCTAAACTTGGTGAAAACTTTCAATACACTAACTTTCCGGCCTATCTCGATAATTACATTACCAACCGTTTGCCAATGGTTACACACGAAAAATTAAAGGCAGATTACGATAATTTTTCACTTTACTATTTTAAAAACAATGATGATAAAGCAAGAGAAAATAAATTTACTCAGGCTTTAAGTAATAAAAAAGATTAAATTTGGCGTTCAATTTCTAAAAACAACAAAGCAACTAAAAAATGTTTTATTATAAAAAGTGGGCCATAGTAATACCGTTGGCAAATGAAGAGCAAGACTTTAAACCTTTTATTGAAATGCTTAATTTTGTTATCAACGAGCTTCATCCCGGAAACGTCTATTTTATTATAGATAACGCCTCCAAGGATAAAACGCTTGAACTATGTGAAGAACTTAGTGCAAGAGATTCGCGGTATGTTACTGTGTGGTCGCCCGAAAACCGCAATGTGGTGGATGCTTATGTGAAAGGATTGCGTGTGGCTTACGAGGCCGGACATGATTTGATAATTGAAATGGATGCAGGCTTGAGTCATGACCCGAGGGCCATTCCTATGTTTCTACGTGTACTCAACGAGGGTAACGAATGTGCTTTTGGCAGTCGCTTTATTAATGGGGGATCTATGGGTGATTCTCCTTTTAAAAGAAGGATGCTTTCGAAAACAGGAACGGTACTTGCCAATGTTTTGTTGGGAACTAAACTACACGATATGACCTCTGGTTATCAAGGTTTTCACCGAGATGTGGTAGCAAAAATTATTGAACATCCGTTTAAATCTAAAGCTCATTTCTATCAAACTGAATTGAGATACTTATTGCGTAAACGAAGAAACTTTGAAGTACCTATTCATTATCAGGCACCATCTCCAAGGGTTTCGAAAAATGCAATTAAGAATGCGTATCAAACACTGTTTTATTATTTCTTTTTACGTTTGAGCGGAAAAAAACCAACTTTGTAAAATAACATCTTTTCATTTACCGCACACAATAAGATCAGTAAAAATGAAAGAGAAAATCAACCAAGTAAAATTAATACAGAGAAAAATTTATCATTACAAATAACAACAAACAAAATACTCGTCTCTGTATCCTTTTCTGAGGAAAAGGTATTAAAGGATGAGGCCAATATTATGAAATCATTAATCATCACATCTATTGCCAACGACAAACACCCCATTTTACAACAGTTTGCCAATGAATGCAAAAGTCGTAATCTGAATTTTATTGTAATGGGCGATACCAAATCTCCTGCTGATTTTGAATTAGCAGGTTGCGATTTCTGGAGTGTAGATCGTCAGCTTACACTACCTTTTGAACTTGCTAAGATTACGCCTACTCGTCATTATTCGCGAAAAAATCTTGGCTATTTATTAGCCATTAAAAATGGCTCAACCGAACTGGTAGAGACCGATGATGATAATATTCCGAGAGAAGAATTCTGGGATGCCAAGCAACGCGAAGTAAAAAGTTATGCATTCGAAAACACGGGTTGGGTAAATGTTTACAATTATTTTACAAGCAAATTCATTTGGCCTCGGGGATATCCTCTGGAAGAACTTCAGAAGAAACAAACCGATATTAATTCGTTAAAACACGACATGGTGAACTGCCCTATTCAACAAGGATTGGCAGACGAAAACCCTGATGTGGATGCAGTATACCGATTAACGTACCCGCTTCCATTGTCATTCGAAATAAAAACAAAACTAGCTTTAGGTCGTAATGCATGGAGTCCGTTCAACTCGCAAAATACATATTGGTTCAAAGAAGCATTTGCATTGATGTATCTTCCGTCATACTGCAGTTTCAGAATGACCGACATCTGGCGCAGTTATGTGGCACAGCGTATAGCATGGGAATGCGGTTGGAGCGTGCTTTATCACGAATCGACTGTGTGGCAGGAACGCAACGAGCACAACTTGATGAAAGATTTTGAAGATGAAATTCCGGGGTATTCTAATAATTTGAATATTTGTAAAGAACTGCAAAGCCTTACTCTGAAAGCCGGAAAAGAAAACATTTGTGATAACTTAATTACTTGTTATCAAAAATTAATTGACATAAATGTTATTGGAAAAGACGAAATAACTTTACTTAAGGCTTGGATAAAGGATATCAGCGCATTGATAGATTAGAACATTCATTCGTTAGTCAAATACTTAAAAAACTTCGGACAAATAGGTTCGAAGTTTTTTTATTTTGTAGTGGTTACTCACGATGAAATAAAAGTCAAAGAAAACCTATTGCCCCTTTTATTCATTACAATATTTACAACAAAACAACAGTTAATCCTACAATTTTTATTAGGCAAAAGCCCTAAAACTCTATCCTGAAACCTCCATATGGAAATACACCCAATTGATATTCCTTTTGAATGGTTTGAGTATCGGTGTTGTAAGATTCTCTTAAAATGTTCTGTGCTCCAAAAATATTCTCGACTGTTATGAAAAACATTTCAGATGTTTTTTTTCGGTTCGATTTGTACGAAAGTTTAACATCAAAACGGGAGTAATCTTTATACTTTTCAGAATACGCTTCATCACCTCTGTAAATAGCCCTATTTGCTAGTTTCGATTTTTCAATATCAATAGGAGTGTATCGATTTCCACCAGCCTGAGTATACTTTAAATCAAGGCAAATATACTTGTTTTTATTTTTCCCCAATGGCAGTTCATACCCTGCTAGTCCGTTGGCCACATATCCCCCGTTATAACTGGTATTATGCACCACCTCATTACTTCCTTTGTAATTCGAGTTGTATATGGACGAAGTGAGGAGAAAATAGAAATGCTTACTAAAGAATTTTTCGATTGTAATTTCTACACCGTAATTTTGTCCTGTACCTTTATTGGTCAGGGAATCTACAAGAGGAATCCCCTCCAAATCATTGCCCACATTCATCATCGAAAAACTACTGCGTTCGTTGGTTTGCTGAGGTACGTTATAAATATATTGATAATAGGTTTCAAATTTGACACGATATTCTTTTGCAAAATTATAATCGTATCCCGCTATTACATGTTGACTCTTGCTGAAATCAAGATTTCGATTGCTGCTGTAATACTCGCCTGTAGAAGGAACATAGTTTTTGTAAAAATAATAAATAGTAGGTTGCATCATGCTGTGCATTCCGTACCCCAAACTTACATTCTGTTTTTTCGAAACCTGATAACGCAATCCAAATCGAGGTTCCAGGGCATTCGTATTATTGAGCAACAACAGTTGATAATGAACACCTGTATTGATGGTTAGTTTCTCGACTGGTCTCCATTGCCAATGAACAAAGGACTGGACTAATCCGGTGTTCGAGTTTTTTACATCCAGACTATAAATGTATTTTGAATAAACGGTGGAATATTTATAGGATTGAGCATTCATAAAAATGTCCTGATAAGTAGCACCAGCTTTTAAAAGATGGTGGGCATTTATTTTATCTGTCAATGTATAATTAGTGATAAAATTAGCTTCTGTAGAAATATTTCGTTGCGTCATAAACGTGGCTTTACTGGCGGGAGCAATAGTGTCTATAAGCCCGTCCAGCTGAGTGCCTGAAGCCGATAAAATAAATTTCCCCGACACTTTTGTATTAAAAAAATACAGATTTGAAATACCTGCTGCACCCATTGATGTTTGAAATATCAAGTCCTCACCTTTTTTAATATACGACCAATCGCTCTGTTTAAGTTGACTATCGAGTAAGGATAATTTGCTTTTACCTCCAATTCCCCATGCTGTGAACACTCCTGCTTTGAGCGTAGGAATATTTATTTTAAAACAGATGTCCTGATACTGTGGACTAGCCGACACACCAAAGCGGATACCAAGTTCATTGAACACCTGTAATGTGGAATAACGATAATTGACCAGAAACGAACTGCCCTGCTTTTTAGATATCGGGCCTTCTGCACCCAGCTCTACACCGTTAATTCCGAGTTGCCCGGTGAATTCGTTGTGTTCATTGTTTCCGTTACGAAGTTTTAAATCGAAAACAGCAGCTGTTTTATTGCCATATTCCGCAGGAAAAGCACCTGTCAGAAAATCACTGTTGCCAAGAATATTATTATTGAGCATACTAATAGGGCCTCCTGTAGCACCTTGCGCTGAAAAATGGTTTGGATTAGGAATGTCCACACCTTCCAATCGCCACAACACACCTAGTGGCGAATTTCCTCGTACAATAATATCATTCCGTGCATCATTACCCGATGACACACCAGCATAATTTGCCACCATTTTACTCGGATCGCCTCTGCTTCCTGCATACCGTCCTGTTTCTTCTGCCTGAAAATTTCGAGAACTAACCGTTACCAAATCATTGTTTGCTTTTGTTTTGTCTGTTTCGGCAATAATTTCAACAGTTTCGGTAGTCACCACTTTTTCGCGAAGCTCTAATGTAAGCACTACTTCTTTGCCCGAAGTAACAATAATATTACTAATCACGGCATCTTCATAACCTATAGAAGTTACTTTAATGGCCTGTCTACCTACAGGCACTTTCTCCAATCGAAAATTGCCATTCTCATCTGATGCAGCACCTGTAAAGGTTTCAGCATTGAGTAAAATAATATTGGCACCAACTATTGTTGACTTGGAATCAATATCGGTTATTTTTCCACGAATGGTTTGGGTAAAGGTTTGTGCCTTGACACAAAAAACGGACATAAAAAAAACAACGATAAACGCAAAGCAATTTATCTGCCCATGGTAATTATGGTAAGGTTTTGTTGTAAAATGAAAACGAAAACAAGTAAAGCGTTTTTTCACACCGCAAAAGTAGAAAAACACTCTGACAAAAAGTTAGAATCTTATTTAAACTTGTACCTCACTGCAAAGTTTACATCATAACTATAAGGCAGTAGTTTTAATTCATCCTCCTTCTTATAAATGGACTGTAATGACCGTGTGTAGCCGGGCTGCAACAATATGCTCCAGTGCGGGGACAGATTATAGCCTATATCCACATTCACTCTGCCGGATAAAGTAACCGATGCGAAATTACCTCCTGCCTTGGAATAAGTTATTATCTCTTTTGTTCTGGTATCTGTCCATGATGATGTGGCCGATAACAAATAATCAATTCCGAGACCAATGCTTGGCGCAATAAACAATTTATCTTTAACAGTAAATCGATACCCAATCATTATCGGGATTGACAAAAACTGGTAATGATTTTTAACATTTTGTTCAGCAGCACCTTTTATTGTGTTGGTTAAAGTATCATACCCAACAGGATGGCCGGCAGAATCAACAATGATAACGCCTGTGGAATCTCTCCAAGGATTGAAAACCGTATTCGAAGAACCCGGAGTACCGTTGAAATGATAACTCTCGCTCTTATTATTTATACGAACACCTATACTTGCAAATAAATTATTTTTAAATATCACACCCGCTCCTATCCCTGCATTGTAGGTCGTTTGCTTCTTTTCGTTATCGTTTCTGTTTGCGGCACCGTCATTATTTCCTGTTGATAATGTTCGGTACGAAAACGAAGGGCCCCCTACTAATTCCAAATAAAAACCAATCTTCTTATCAGCAGTTTTGTTATCAGGCAAAGGAGGTACAGGAGACTTTTTTAGTTGAATACTGTCTTCCGCTTTTGCCAGCATTGCTTTCTGAATAGAATCATTTTTTTGCCCCTCCGTTGTTGCATTTAATTTTTCATGAATTATGCTAGTGCTATCAGTAATACTTTTGGCAGCAACTTCTGTTTTATTGGGATGTCCTGAATTCAAGACATCTTCTTTTGTTTTCGCTTCAGATGCTTCTTTCTCTGATGATGTGTTTGCAATTGTTTCTGTTTTGTTTTTACCTGCAATTTCAGTTGGTTTAACATTGTCCTTTTTCAAAACAGGTTTTGCTTTTGTGTTTTTTTCTGCCGAAGATTCGGATTGTATTGTAGCAGGCTCGTTATCTTGTTTATTAGTTTTTGTTCTGCTTTCAACTTGTTTCGGTGTTTCTTTTTTTGTTGGAGAAACGGTAGCTGATGGTTTATTATTCCCTGTGACTGCCTTTTCATTTTGTCCTGATTTTGGATTAACAGAAGAGCCATCCTTAGTTATAGAATTAGGTGATGTAGGCATTGAAGATTCCGTTTTAACAGAAGGTTTGTTGTTTACTTCTGTTGTGTTAGTATTTTCAGTATTTTTCTCTTCCGTTGCATTTGCTTTCACAGACTTCGTTTCAGCAGCAGGCGAGGCAATAGTATTTATTGCATTTTGTTTTTCGTTCAACGAATCGATGGAAACAAGATTAACTTGAGCAGCATGTCTGCCTGCAAAAAATGAAGCGCTAACAAAATAACATGCAGCAGTGGTTCCCAAAAATAATATTGAAGCAATCAGCCAGTAGCCAAATTTCATTTTATTCGTTTTTCCTGCCGCTGCCACTTCCTTCTTTACGTTTGCAAATACTTTATCCGAAACAGGTAACTTAAAATCTTTAAGTTTGTTTCTGTAAAGCTCGTCCAGTTTATCTTTTTTATCTTGCATCTGAAACTGTTTTATATTTTTCTAATATCTTTTTTAAATATTCTCTTGCCTTCGAAAGCTGCGATTTTGATGTACCTTCGGTGATGTTTAAAGCCGCAGCTATTTCTTTGTGCGAAAAATTATCAATCACATACATATTAAATACCATTTTATACCCTTCGGGCAACATCCCTATTGACTCTAACAATTCTTCCATGCTGTATTCGTGGTTGTCTTCAGGTGCATCATCATTGTCGGTTTCTGTCAGGTATTTTAAATCGGCAATGTTTTCCAGTTTCTTTTTCGATTTATGAAACTGGTCAATGGCTGCATTTACAACCACCCGGTGCAACCAACCTTCGAAAGAGCGAGAAGCATCAAACGATTTAATATTTACAAAAACCTTTACAAATGCCTCCTGAATGATGTCTTCAGCAATATCCGCATCGTTAACATAACGATAGGCTACGCCCTTCATTTTCGAAGCATATTTTTGATATAGCTTCTCAAATGCAGAATCACTGCCGCTTTTGCAGCCGTCTATCAATTCCGAATCATTCTCCATTAAAAACCTGCAGGTATTTCAATCAATTAACTACTATACTCCCTTTTTTGAAAAGGTTGCCTGAAAATTTATAATTTTACAAAATAATTATTTTTCATTCTTCAGGCAACCTTTTCAAAAAAGCAAGTATTACAAGTATCAAAATTAATTTATTTAACCTTAAACTTTACAAAAATGAAAAAATTAAAACTATTAGCCGTTGCTCTGATGATTGGCACAGGCTCATTTGCACAATGTGTGGCAAACTTTACCTTTATTGTTAATCCTGCCAATAATGGCAGTGTTTCGTTCACCAGTACTTCTACCGGAGTTAATGCTAACACCTATTATTCTTATAATTTTGGTGATGGTACTTCTTCTAACTGGAGTGCTAATGTTACTCACACTTACCTTACCGGAACGTATCCGGTTTGCTTAACCATTTCTGATTCTTTAGGAACATGTACCGGTTCTTTTTGCGATTCTGTGGTAGTAATTAACAATACACAACCAACGTGTACAGCTTACTTCACGGCAATCGATTCAATCGGAAACACATTTCAGTTTAACAATTATTCTATAGGCAGTAACTTAACTTTCTTCTGGGATTTAGGCGATGGTACCACCAGTACATCTGCAGCAGCGGCATTTCAGCACACGTATGCTAATGCAGGTTATTACACAATCTGTTTAACCGTTACCAATGCAGGGGCTACATGCACTAATACATACTGCGACACTATATTGATTTCGAATTGCCTTGCTTCGTATACCGAAGTTCAGGATTCGTTAGGAAATGGTTTTACCTTTGCTTCTACATCATCCGGTACAGCCAATACCTATAACTGGTCTTTCGGGGATGGAAGTAGTTCTAATTTACAGAACCCTTATCACACCTACACTTCCAATGGATACTACAACGTTTGTCTCACGGTTTCATCCACTGTCGATACATCTTGTTCTGATACGTATTGTAGCTATGTTTCTGCTTACGGAAACTGTCAGGCTAATTTCTTTGTCAATTCTGTGGTGGGTAATGCTGTGCATTTAACTAATTACTCTTACGGAAGTAACTTAACTTATTTATGGGATTATGGCGATGGCAATACCAGCACCAATCCCAGCGATTCCATTCATCAATATACAGTGGGTGGTGTTTACAATATTTGTTTAACAGTGTCTAATTCCATGACCAGCTGCACTAACACACATTGTCAAACTGCTTATATATCGAGCTGTTCGGCAAGTTATACATTTGTAGCTGATACCACTTCTAATGGTGTAACCTTTACTGCTGGTGGCTCAGGCTCGCCTACCAATTATCAATGGACTTTCGGAGATGGAACATCATCCACTCAGCAAAATCCTTATCATCTTTATACCAATTCCGGTAATTACAGTGTTTGTCTCACCGTTTCCTCCACTGTCGATTCGGCTTGTTACGACACTTTCTGCGGAACTGTTACAGCAGGCAATGTGTGCAGTGCTAATTTTATAATCATTCAAGATTCTACGAATATGTATAATTACTTTATTTATAATAACGCATCTTCAAACGGAACCATTACTTCTTATTTATGGAACTGGGGCGACAGCACTACATCTACCACAGCTTATCCTGTACATACCTATAACTGGTCTATTCCTTATCAGATTTGTTTAACCATTACAAGTTCTAATGGTTGTACAGCTACTTATTGCGATTCTATATGGCCGGGTCATGGGGTTAATCAGATTTCTACCATTACCGTATTACCTTCTTTAACTACAGGTATAACAGAACACACAGCAGCAACTGAGACTTTGGAAAACTATCCAAATCCGTTTACCGAAACTACTAATATCACCTATTCGCTCTCTAAAAATTCGAGTGTTGAATTAAGTTTATTCGACTTGTTAGGTAATAAAATTGCAGGAATTGAAAACGGAAATAAAACCAGTGGCACCTACACCACAGAGTTTAATGCATCATCTGTTTCGGCTGGTATTTACATGCTTCAGTTAAAAACTGAATCTAAAACCATCACCAAAAAACTTGTGATTACAAAATAATTGTTTGTTTAAAAAAAAGCGTCCCGCAACTTTGCAGGACGCTTTTTTTTAAACATTAGATTGTGGTATTAACCTATCTTTACCGAAGTCATGGTAAGCGAACCCGCCACAGCTTTATCATTAAATAAGCTCACCGTTTCTTTCTCTTTTTTTAATGCCAAAACATAAAGCAAAGGCAAATAATGTTCGGGAGTGGGAATAGCCATATCCCATGCTTTTCCCTGAGATTTATAATCAATAAGCAACTTGTGTTCGCCACCAAGTATATACTTTTTCATCTTTTCGTTTGCTTCCATTGCCCACTCATAGCCAAATCCCGAAACATTTAGTTTATCCCAGGCCACCATACCCAGGTTGTGAACCAAATTACCACTCCCCATTATCAACACACCTTTGCTTCGCAACCACATCAACTCAGCTGCCAAATCGTAATGATATTGTGCTGGTTTGGTATAATCCAAACTTAACTGCAACACCGGTATATTGGCTTCGGGGAACATCTGATTTAAAATACTCCAGCATCCGTGGTCGAGGCCCCATTTATTGTCCAAGCCCACTTCCGTTTGCTTGATGCTTGTTTTTATTTCGCCTGCAAGCAGCGGATTTCCCTGAGCAGGATATTGCACATCAAACAAAGCTTGAGGAAAACCACCAAAGTCGTGAATGGTTTGTGGCTTTTGCATAGCCGTAACCCATGTACCTTTGGTTTCCCAGTGAGCCGAAATGCACAATACCGCATTGGGTTTTGTGATGGCTGCTCCTGCCGCTTTCCAGCCCTTCGAAAACTCATTGTCCTCAATGGCATTCATAGGGCTTCCGTGTCCTACAAAAATTACAGGCATTTTTTCGGTGGTGGCAAAGTTACTAGCCATAGTACTCAGTTCGTTTAATTTCATAGCTGATGCTGATAAAGGTAATAATGATAAGGTTTTTAAAAAAGATTTTCTATCCATGCTTTTAAGATAGGTGCAAAATTACGAATAAGTTTGAGTGTGTGCAGGACTTGTTTAATAAGGGCATGGGAATAGGGTGAAAAATTGCCATCTTTCTTTATAAACTAGCATAAGCAGTCTATATGTTAGTGCAATTTCAAATCCTATAATGAATTGGTTTTAGAAATTAACGCATACATTTCCTACATTTGCACCTCGAAAAAAAAGATATGGAAAAAAAGTTTGTTGACGAATTGAGATGGAGGGGCATGATACAAGACATAATGCCCGGAACCGAAGAACTATTGAACAAGCAAATGGTGGCGGGTTATATTGGTTTCGACCCTACAGCCGATTCGCTGGGCATAGGCAATATGGTTCCGGTAATGTTGTTGCTGCATTTTCAGCAGGCAGGTCATAAACCTATAGCTTTGGTGGGCGGTGCCACTGGTATG
Source organism: uncultured Bacteroidota bacterium (assembly GCA_903926385.1). Classification (GTDB taxonomy): domain Bacteria; phylum Bacteroidota; class Bacteroidia; order 2-12-FULL-35-15; family 2-12-FULL-35-15; genus 2-12-FULL-35-15. The sequence goes on along the minus strand of CAIYIS010000045.1, from coordinate 270,059 downwards.
GTTGGCGACCCTTCGGGCAAATCGGCCGAACGAAATTTGCTTGACGAAGCTACTTTAAATCACAATGTGGCTTGTCAGAAAAAACAATTAGAAAAGTTTCTGGATTTTAATTGCGGGCCCAACTCGGCCGAAATAGTTAATAATTACGACTGGTTTAAAGGTTTCAGCTTTTTAGAATTTATTCGCGATGTCGGAAAACACATCAGTATAAATTATATGATGGCCAAAGATTCGGTAAAAAACAGAATGGAAAACGGAATGAGTTTTACTGAGTTTAGTTATCAGCTGGTGCAGGGTTACGACTTTTATCATTTATGGAAAAATAAAAATATTCAACTACAGATGGGCGGTTCTGACCAATGGGGAAACATTGTTACAGGCACCGAACTCATCAGGCGTAAATCGGGTGGAGAGGCTTTTGCATTAACCACACCTTTGATAAAAAAAGCAGATGGTACCAAGTTTGGTAAAACCGAAAGTGGTAATATATGGCTGGATAAAGCTAAAACTTCGCCATATAAATTTTATCAATTTTGGCTCAATGCAAGCGATGAAGATACCAAAACATATATCCGCATTTTTACTTTATTTACCAAAGAAGAAATAGAATCGCTCGAAACGGCACATGCTGCAGCCCCACATTTGCGCACTCTGCAAAAGGCGCTGGCTAAAGATATCACCATACGTGTTCACTCCGAAGCCGATTTTAACGCTGCTGTGGAAGCCTCGGAAATTCTGTTTGGCAAAGGCACTGCCGAAGGGTTGCAAAAACTTTCGGAAGAAGATTTTTTATCTGTGTTCGAAGGAGTGGAGCAGTTTGCCGTGTCCGGTCAAGAGGTGGAAGCGGGGATTAATATTGTAGAGCTGATTACAGAGAAAACTAAAATATTTCCATCTAAAGGCGAAGCCCGCAAAATGATTCAGGGAGGAGGAGTTTCGGTAAACAAAACAAAAGTGGAGAATGCCGAAATGAGTGTTAATGCCGAACAGCTGATTAATAATAAATACATGCTTGTTCAGAAAGGCAAGAAAAACTATTACGTAATTAAAGTAGGTTAGTAGTTATAGATTATTCAATCATTAGGTTGCATCCTCTAATATCGCTGTTGTCAAATCGTCCGAGCACTTCGAATGAATCGTTAGCATACAATCTACCTAAATCTTGAGTGGCAATAAACGAACACGAATTGATATTGGCCAGGTCAATAACATTGATTCCTCCTGTTTTATTTATTGGTAAATAAGCAAAGGGGTCGTTGGTATCTCGTATCATTACTCGCATCCAGGGCGGGCAATAAAATATTCCGTTTCCGTTAGAGTAAGCTTGAGACAATAATTCTGTCATTCCATACTCGCTGTGAATGCAGGATACTCCAAAACCATTGCAGAGCATTTGGTGCAATTCTTCTCTTACCATTTCTCTTCGTTTGCCTTTCATTCCTCCGGTTTCCATAACAAAAGTATGGTTCAGCTTAAATCTGTTTTTCTCAATTAAATCGAGCAAAGCATAGGTTACACCAATTAAAAGTGTTTTCTGTTTTTGCTCTTCAAGTTGATTTAGTTTCGAAATCAATTCGTCATAATTACTAAGGTAAAAGCCACTTTCGGGGCGCTTACTTTTTTCGATGAGGTCGGCTGCCATGTGAATTAACGATGAACCTTGACGTTCGAGATACGATGGCAGCAATGCCAAAATGCAGTAATCTTCTATGTTTCCATAAAACTGTTCGAATGCTTTTAAATAACTTTTTTCGTATACAGAAACATCTGTAACAAAATGTTTGCTTTGATTCATGCCAGTTGTGCCACTGCTCGAAAATACGGTGGTGTGAGCATTCACATTATTTTTTTCGGAAACAACAGTATGGTTTTTGAAAAATTCGATGGGTAGAAACGGTATCTGCTGCACGGTGTTTACCTGCTCTGTCTTTATTTTCAAGGAGGTTATAAAACGATGGTAAATTTCATTCTCTTTCGCCTGAAACCGAAAAATGTCTATTGCCGCTTTTTGAAATTCATCCGCAGAGCTAATACAGAAAATGCTGTCGATATTGGGTTTCATTCAAAAAGTCTCAATTAGTTCTGCTTCGCTTTTTATATTACTCATTTGGTTTTACAAACCTAATAAAAAACTTATATCAAAATTATTTTATTTGGTTGAAAAAATAATTGCTACCTTTATATTCCAATTTCAAGTAATGAAGCGGATTATTTTATTTTTATTCCTATCGGTTATGATTTGCACTACATTTTTATCGTGTGTGAAAAAGAAATTATTCCCTGTCGAACCATCCATAGAATTTAAGGAGTTTGTAAAATATCAGTCTACACCCGGTGTTTGGGACTCGGCAGATTGTATAATTAAATTTAAAGACGGTGACGGAGATATAGGCATTGTTTCGGGCGACCAGACATCTGCTCCGGATTTTATTATGGAATACATGTACGACAGTATTAATCAGGATCCGGGAAATCCTAATTATGGTCATCCTACAGGCATATTTGTTTCCTGGGATGTCACTCAGGGTAACCCGGGCTGGCAACCATTACTTTTTACATACCGTGTTCCAGATATTACTCCGGAGGGGCAATATAAAGCCATAGAGGGAGAGATAAGGGCTAAATTCAGGTCAGCTCCTTATTTTGTGCCCGGTCATACTCGAATCAGGTATAGAATTACTTTGCGCGACAGAGAGGGGCACCAAAGCAATGAGGTGACCACTGACGATATAACCATACCTTAATCCTTTATTCCATAATACTCTTTTCGACCTGATTTCACTTCCGGTACATACTTTATGATAAACAATGACTCTGTAGAAAAGTTACGCGATTCCCTGAACAAGGAAGGCACCTGGCCCCGATTATATATGTTCAAGTTTATCATCCCTGCCGCCAATAAGCAAATTGCATTGGTACAGTCTAAGTTTTCGGACGAGGCTGTTATTACTCAAAAACAATCATTCAACGGACGATACATCAGTATTACCATTACAGAAGTAATGCTGGATGCGGAGTCTATTATTAATAAGTACAAAGAAATGGACGGCATCGAAGGTTTGATGTCGTTTTAATATTAAAATTATCAGTATGGCGCTAATAAAACCAGTAAAAGGAATACACCCGGAATTCGGCAATGATTGTTATCTTTCAGAAAACGCCACAGTAGTGGGCGATGTGGTGATGGGCGATAATTGCAGTATATGGTTCAATGCAGTGGTTAGAGGTGATGTTAATTCCATTCGAATGGGTAATAAGGTCAATGTACAGGACGGAGCAGTGATACATTGCACTTATCAGAAAACAAAAACAATGATTGGTAATAATGTTTCTATCGGGCATAATGCATTAGTTCACGGCTGCACCATTCATGATAATGTACTTGTGGGAATGGGAGCAATTATTATGGACAATTGCGAGATTGGTAGTAATACCATCATTGCCGCAGGTGCAGTGGTGTTGGAAAATACTAAGGTGGAGTCGGGAGTAATTTATGCAGGTGTGCCCGCAAAGAAAGTAAAAGACATAAATCAGGAATTAATAAAAGGAGAGATAAACCGAATTGCAGATAATTATATAATGTATAGCAGCTGGTTTAAAGAAGAAGAGTGATTTTACAATGCCAGGTGTTTTGATTTTACTTCAGCACCGAAAAAAAGAGAAGCTGCAGCATCAAAATTCTCTGTCGAATCGGTTGTGAAAAATTGAAATTTGCCTCCCTTACTACATTTTTGTTCCATTTCGGGGTGTCGTTTTAAATAATCAGTCAGGCTGTGGGCCACAATATCTCCCTGCGAAAGCAAGGTGATTCCCTCGGGTAAAAACTTTTTGATGTTTTGAATTAGCAAGGGGTAATGAGTACATCCTAAAATGATAGTATCAATATTTTTGTCTTTTGTCAAAAGTGAATTCAAATTTTTTTCTACAAAATAATCAGCACCTGCTGTAGCCATTTCGTAATTTTCTACCAGCGGAACCCACATAGGGCAAGCTTCCTGATGTACGGTTAACTGAGGAAACAACTTTGCTATTTCGATAGGGTAAGAATTAGATGTAATGGTTCCGGTGGTTCCCAACACTCCAACATGTCCGGTTTTACTGTATTTACCTACAATCTCTGTTGTTGGCCGAATAACCCCTAAAACTCTTTTGTGAGGAGCAATGAGGGGCAAATCTTTTTGTTGGATATTTCGTAATGCTTTTGCTGAAGCTGTATTGCAGGCCAAGATAACCAGTTCGCAACCCATTGAAAAGAGTTGCTGAACACATTCAAGTGTGTATTCATAAACAGTTTCAAACGACCGATTACCGTAAGGTGCACGGGCATTGTCTCCCAGGTATAGATAATCGTAACCTGGCAATTCTTCTGCAATTGCCTTTAATACGGTTAGTCCACCATAGCCCGAATCAAATATTCCAATGGGGTTCTTTGTTAAATCTGGCATTACTTTCTATTAATTTTAAGTAGAAAATAAAAGTCCTGTTTTAATACTAAAAACAGGACTTTTATTAACTGACAAAAAGAAAATTATTTTTTTGTTGGAGGAGGTGTTCCGCCTTTTGGAGCTATAGGAGCTACCGGAGTTGCTCCAGGAGTGATTCCAAGTTTTTTAATCACTAATCCAATGATATCATCAGCAGGTTCGTTATAAATTACCAAACCGGTACTTGTGTCTAACACATATTTAAATCCGTTTTCTTTAGCAACTGCATCAACAGCTTTTTTTGCCTTCTCATAAACAGGTTTAGAAAGTTCAGCACTTTTCTTTTGATAATCTCCTTGAGCTTGTTGTTGGAAATCTTGAAGGCGTTGATTCAAATCGTTTAATTCTTTTTCCTTCGAAGCACGCACTACTTCCGGCATATCTTTCATTTTAGCTTGATAGTCATCATACTTTGTTTTTAACTCTGCTTGCATTGCAGTAACTTGCTCTTCCAATTGTTTTGCATAATCCTGAACAGCTTGTTGTGCTGTTTTAGACTCCGGCATGATACTGATTAATGAATCCAAATTAATATGAGCGATTTTTTGTGCAGAAGCGGTAAATGAACTTAGGATAACGGCAACACCTACTAATGCAATTTTAACGATTTTCTTCATGTTTTTTGTTTTTGTTTTTTGTTTTTAATTATTTGACTTGTTTATTATTTTTTTTCTCTTACCGGCTCCGGACTTGTATTTTCATTTGGTTTAGGAGGCACTGCTGTTCCTCCTCCTGAACCTCCTTTAGTTCCGCTACCTGCTTTGCCTCCTTTGTAACCTAATTGAGTAAGCACCTCATCTGATTTATCAAGTTTAGGGCTTGTGTAAAGCATAGTAAGGTCGCTGGATTTATCGAAAATAATAGAATATCCTCCTTTTTCAGCAAGAGCTTTAACAGCGTTATAAATTTTATCCTGAATCGGTTTAACTAATTCCTGACGCTTTTTGAATAACTCACCGTCAACACCAAAATGTTGTTTTTGCAAGTCTTTGGCATCTTTTTCTTTGGCAACAATGTCAGCTTCACGTTTCTTTTTCATATCATCTGTCAGTAAGATCTGTTCTGCCTGATAAGCTTTATACATTTTGTCGATTTCAGTATATTTAGCTTCCACTTCTTTTTGCCAGCCAACCGAGGTTTTGTCAATTTCGGACTGTGCTGCTTTGTACTCCGGAATTTGTCCCAAAATATATTCAGAATCGATATATGCAATTTTTTGAGCAAGTGCTGCTGTACCTGTGGCAAGTAAAACACTTACAATTACTACTATTTTTTTCATTTTTATCTATTTTAAATTTTTGTAATCTGTGTTAAAACGGTGCGAAATTAATAATTTATTACAACTCTCCAATTGCCGCCCCAATTGTAAAGTGAAATTGTCCTTTTTGCATTCCTAAATTGCTTGGAACATCATCAAGACGCCATCCATAATCAAATCCTAGCAATCCAAACATTGGCAAAAATACCCGTATTCCCAAACCTGTAGAACGATAAACCTGAAAAGGATTAAATTCCTGTTTGGTTGCCCACGAGTTTCCTGCTTCAACAAAACCTAACATAAAAATGGTTGCCTGAGGATTTAATGTAATCGGGAAACGCAACTCAGCAGTGTATTTGGTAATGTAGGAAGCTCCTGTTGATGCAGAAAGCGATTGGTCGTCATATCCTCTTAAAGCAATAATCTCTCGGCCATCTAATGCATATCCTGTTAATCCGCTACCGCCCAAATAGAATCTTTCGAAAGGTGATTGACCTACTGCACTATTGTATGGAGCTAAGAATCCAAATCCAAACGAGGTACGCAAAATTAGATTTCGAGCTTCTTTTCCATCTGGTCCACGTTTGTTGGTGATAGGAGTATAAAAGTGAGCTGTAAATTTATATTTTTGATATTCCACATATTTAAATCGATCCTGAGCAGTTAAAGTAGGACTTGAATAATCGACATTATTAAACAAAGAATATGGAGGTGTCCATTGTCCTGTCAATGCTATTTGAGAACCTCCAGAAGGGAAGATAGGGTTTCCTGATTGGGAATTTCTTTGAAGAGCCGCTTTGTAATAAATGTTATTTGAATAACCATTGCTAAATGTAAAAATTGAAGTGAAATTATGTAATGTGTAGTAAGCATAATCCAACTCCTGATAAAGCGTAAAATAATCGTCAGGCCATTTTAAACGTTTTCCCAAACCAACAGAGACACCCATAATATTCAAATCCGCTCGCAATGGATTGGCCACCTTGTTACCTGAGTCATCTGTAACTTTTTTTGTTTGTCCATTTGTTTGGACCGAATAATAAGCGGTAACACTTAATGCATTTGGTTTTTTTCCACCTAACCAAGGTTCGGTGAATGACATATTATAGGATTGATAATACAAACCATTTGACTGGGCTCGCACGCTCAACCTCTGCCCATCACCTGATGGTAAAGGACGCCATGATTCTTTTTTAAAGAAATTTTTACCCGAAAAATTATTGAAAGTTACACCGAGAGTTCCAACCACCCGACCAGCACCATACCCACCAGACAATTCAATTTGGTCGGACGGTTTTTCTTCCACCGTGTATTCAATATCTACTGTACCAGTGGCAGGGTTAGGGGTTGGTACCACATTCATTTTTTCGGGGTCGAAATACCCGAGCTGAGAAAGTTCTCGTTGTGTACGCATAATATCCGACCTGCGGAACAACTGCCCTGGTTTGGTCCTTATTTCTCTCAGAATAACATGGTCATTTGTTTTAGTGTTTCCGATTACAGTTACCTTATTGATTGTGGCTTGTTTCCCTTCAAATATGCGCATTTCCAAATCTATTGAATCTCCTGAAACCATTGTTTCTACAGGAGTGATGTTAAAGAAAAGATACCCCTCATCCATGTACAAAGAACTGATATCATTTCCGTTTGGATTGCTGAATAATTTCGAATCCATATTGGCCTGATCGTAAACATCCCCCTTTTTAATTCCAAAAACATTAATTAAATCTTTGGTTGCATACTTGCTGTTCCCAATCCATGATACATTACGGAAATAATATTTGTGTCCTTCTTCTATTGCAATATCAATACTTATTCTTTTGGTAGCATCCAACGTATCATGAACAATTCGGAATTCGTTAAAACTTTTCTTAAGATTAAACTTATATTTGGTTTTTTTAAGTTGATAAATAGAATCGTGCACAATGCGAGCATCGCGATAACCTTTTTCGTTGTACTTAGCTATTAAAGCTTTTTTGTCTTTTTCGTAATTATCTTCATCTAGTTTTCCCGAATTGAAAGGATTCCACCAGCGTCTGCGTTTGGTTTCTTTAAATTTTCTACGGAGTTTCCAAAGTTTAATATTGTTATTCCCTGTAATATTTATGTCTTTGATACGAATCTTTTTCCCTTTGTCCACATTAATCATCAACACCACACTATTGTCCAACTTCTCATCTCTCTCTTTCTTTATTTTCACACTCACATTCATGAATCCTTTATTCTTAAAGAAATCTTTCACTGTTCCCTGAGTAGATGCTATTAAACCATCGGTAACCACTTTACCTTTTATGAGCTTTATCTTTTCGCGAAGGTCGTCTGCCTCACTCTTGGTCATTCCTTTCAAGGCAAACTTAGCCAAACGTGGTCGTTCGAGTACTTCTATATTGATGAAAATGTTTTTTCCCTGAATTTTATTTGCGGTTATGTTGATGTCTTCAAACAATCCCTGTTTCCAAAGATTTTCAATAGCTGAAGAAAATTTATCTCCCGGTACCTGCACTTTATCTCCAACCGATAAACCTGACAAAAGGATAAGTACATTTTGGTCCATATGGCTGGCACCTGTAATGGTAATACCTCCTATTTCGTATTCTTTAGGAGAAGATAAATCTATGGCTGAGGAATCTACACCGCCCAGTGTTACCTGAGCTTTTAATGAAAATGCAAGAATTGAAAAACAAATTAGCGCTGATAGTTTTTTGTACATCTAGTTTTTTTATGATATTAATTGCTCGCTGGTTTTTCCAAATCTGCGCTCGCGGTTTTGATAATCAATGATTGCTTCGTAAAAATTTTCTCTTTTAAAATCGGGCCATAAAGTATCGGTAAAATACAGTTCGGAATAGGCCAATTGCCACAACAGGAAATTGCTGATGCGGTGTTCGCCACTGGTTCTGATCATCAGTTCAGGCTCCGGAATGGAGGCTGTACATAAGTGAGCAGTAATCGTTTCTTCGTTAATCTGACTTGCCGTTAATGTTTTGTTTTCTATTTTTTCGGCTATCTCCTTCATAGCATTGGTTATTTCCCAGCGAGCACTGTAGCTCAGGGCCAGAACCAATGTGGTTTGTGTGTTGTGCTGCGTTTTTGCAATCGCATCCTGCAATTCGTCAAAACAATCTTTGGGTAAACTTTTAAGATTCCCGATGGCTTGCAGGCGAATATTGTTTTTGTTGAGAGTTGGTGTTTCGGCATTGATAGTATGCACCAATAATTGCATCAAGGCCATCACCTCTTCCTGAGGACGGTTCCAGTTTTCGGTAGAGAAGGCATATAGGGTAAGGTACTTTATTCCTAGTTCGGCTGCAGCTTCTACTGTTTCGCGAACAGATTTAACCCCGTTCTCATGGCCATAAATTCTTTCTGCTCCTTTTTGTTTGGCCCATCTTCCGTTACCATCCATAATGATGGCAATGTGCTGTGGCAATTTTGCAGGATTTATTTTTTCTTTCAAACTCATATTTAAAAATCGTCCTTTTTGTAAGACGATTTACTGTGTCGTTTTGTTACTTTTTTATTCTACTGTTGGACATTTTTCTTTGCTCGATCCCAATTTGAATGACAAAATGATTCCAACAAATGAATACCAGTCCTTGTTTGTCGGATTTCCTCTTGCACTTCCCACATTACTGTAATTAGGATCCGTTCCTTTGCTCGGGTCCGATAAATAAGCAGCTGTTAAACCGTTTAATTTATAAGGAGCATAATACTTTCCGCTTACATCGTCCAGATAATCGGTAAATGTTTTTCGCATGCCCCATTCCACTCCCAAACCTAATTTACGTGCAATATTAGTTTTAAATCCTAAACCAAACGGCAGGCAAACCTGGATTAAATTATACGGTTTTTTTTTCGAACCGCCTTCCATTCCTTCGCCTTCGGTGCGCAGCGGCTGCAGGTCTACCCAGTTGCCATTTGCCAGTTGACCTTTGGGATTAAATGCAAAAACTCCGATTCCGAAAAAGATATATGGCGAAAATTTTTCCTTTTCTATTCCTATTCGGTAATTGTTAAAATTGAATTCCAAAGCTGCCGACACTTCATTAATAGTCGACTTAAAACTCAAGTTACGCTGTTTCTGATACGGATTTTGCGAATACGAATCATGCCCTTCTACACTACCAAAAAGAATGGCTATTCGATAAGCCAAGCGTGGATTCTGATTGTAACGAAACAATACCCCAGCGGCAGGTTTGGTAAACAAAAACTGCTTGGTTTGATTCAAATCGCCTATGTAATACGACCCTCCCAGAAAAATACCTAAATCTGCGCTTTGTTTGTTCTTAGCGTAGAATTGTGCATAGCTCGATAAAGCTGATAACAAAATACAAATAAAGATGAAAAACTGTTTTTTCATTTATAATAAACGATACGAATCGAATTTTATTGCCTTTCAAGCCAATAAAAAGGAAACAAATATAGTAGAATTTTGCTTATAGGCGGGTGTTAAAGTTAGTTAATAGCTGACGTGTTACTTTTATTCATTTTATTTCACTGCAAAGTTAAACTTTTTAATTTAACTTGTTTACTCCCTTTCTCCAAAAACTATTCCTCCTTTTTTCGTTGAGCCAGCACATCTCTCAAGTTTGGGCGCAATCGACTTTTGTAAACCGACAGAGAATCTTCCTTTTTCTTACCTTTTCGAAGTGCGCGTTGCTCTTCTGCAGGCAAAGAAGCTATGTGCATACACTCAGGAGTGCAACACCCTTTCATTTTTTCGGCACAAGCGGGACACTGAATAAACAATAAATGACAATCGTCATTCGCGCAGTTTACATGCGTGTCGCAAGGTGCTCCGCATTGATGACAATTGGCTATCACATCCTCCGTTATGCGCTCGCCCACCCGCTCATCAAAAACAAAGTTTTTGCCGATAAACTCGCTTGGCAATCCTTCGGCTTTTATCTGACGCACATAATCGATGATGCCACCGTGAAGCTGATTAACATCCTTAAAACCATGATGCTTGAGGTATGCACTTGCTTTCTCACAACGTACACCTCCTGTGCAATACATCAATATTTTTTGGCCTTTTTTATCTTTCAGTTCTTCTATCACCTGGGGCAATTCTTCTCTGAAGGTATCCGCATCGGGTGTTATGGCTCCTTTAAACTTGCCCACCTCCGATTCGTAATGATTGCGCATGTCCACCACTATGGTGCCGGGCTGAGCCATAGCTTCGTTAAACTGGCGTGCGGTGAGATGATTGCCTACATTGGTTACATCAAATGCATCGTCATTAAGCCCATCTGCCACTATCTTAGGACGAACTTTTACAGTTAGTTTATAAAACGATTTACCGTTGTCTTCCACCGCTATTTTTAATGGAACATCTTTAAACCTTAAATCCCTGTAAAGAGCTTCTATAAAATCGTTCCAGCGGGTTTCGGGCACCGACATCTGAGCATTAATGCCTTCGTGAGCCACATAGATGCGACCCAAAATATTCAGTTCCTGCCACAACTCAAACAACTGATTACGCAGCTCGGCAGGATTTTCGATAATTACGTAGCGGTAAAACGATACAGTGGTCCTCAGGATGGTTTCTTCCTGTATTCGTTTTTTTAGCTCCTTTTTGTTCACTCTGTTTTGCAATAACATGGTTTCAGGGATTAAAAATTGAGGGGCAAAGATAGGAAAAGGTTTCGGGTTTCAAGGTGAGGGTGGTGGTGAAGGCTAAAGCGATATGTAATTGCTGTTATAAAACCACTGTGATTCTGTGTAAACCCTATTAGTAGCTCTAGGTCATTAAAAAATTGAATTACAAAAAGAAAATATGGCGAAATTCAAATCATATTTTGAAAAATCGGTTGAGGAGGACGCAAATCTAAGCGGGGAAGACGGAAATATAAGCTAGGCGTCTGGAAATATAAGATTCACATCCTCCTCGAAAAAAAAGAAAAACACCTCTACCGTGAAACTGTGGCTATCTTTTCCAACCATTAAGCACAAAAAATCCCGCTCTGAATCATCAGAGCGGGATTGTATTAAATGATGATTACTTCATCATTTGTATTGCCATTAGTTTTTTATCAAACGGATGGTTTGCTGATGATTTGCCGTAACCGCATTTAAAGTATAAATACCATTCATCATTTTACTCAAATCGATTTGAGTGGTGTTAGCATTTACTTCTTGAATTAACACCACTTGACCCAAAGCATTGTAAACAGTTACTTGTGTTGGTTCGCTGATGGTAATGTTATAAACACCATTTGAAGGATTTGGATAGACTGCAATTGCAGTTGAAGCAGTAATAGTGCTTATACCTGTACAGGCATCTACAGTAAGAGCTGATGAAGCAGAACCTGCACAACCATTACCATCGGTATAGGTATAGGTAACATTAGCAGTTCCTGCACCTGCAGCAGCAGGGTCGAAATTAGTTCCTGCTACTCCAATTCCAGAATAAACACCTCCTACAGGAGTGCCGGTTGCAAGTGAAAACGGAGCCCAGTTTACGCAAGAAAACAACGTTGTTTCGGTATAAGTTACAGTTGGCAATGTGTTTACATTCACCAAAACTGATGCTGTGTTCATACATCCATTACCATCCGTTCCGGTTACATTATAGGTTACAGTTGAAGTAGGATTGAAGCTTACTCCATCTGTTACGTTGTTATCCCAAACATAGGATACGGCACCTCCACCTGTCAGGGTTTCGGCATCGCCCATACAAATACTGGTAGAAGATGCATTGGCAGATACAGTAGGTAATTGATTTACGTTAACCAATACTGATGCTGTATTCATACAACCGTTACCATCTGTTCCGGTAACATTGTAAGTTACTGTTGAAGTTGGATTGAAGCTTACTCCATCTGTTACACTGTTGTCCCAAACATAGGATACAGCACCGCTACCAGTTAAGGTTTCCGCATCGCCCATACAAATACTGGTAGAAGATGCATTGGCAGATACAGCAGGTAATTGATTTACGTTAACCAATACTGATGCTGTGTTCATACAACCGTTACCATCTGTTCCCGTTACATTATAAGTTACTGTTGAAGTTGGATTGAACGTTACACCATCGGTTACACTGTTGTCCCAAACATAAGACACAGCACCGCTACCTGTTAAGGTTTCAGCATCTCCTGCGCATATTGTTGTTGCTGATGCGTTGGCAGATACAGTAGGTAATTGATTTACGTTAACCAATACTGATGCTGTATTCATACAACCGTTACCATCTGTTCCGGTAACATTGTAAGTTACTGTTGAAGTTGGATTGAAGCTTACTCCATCTGTTACACTATTGTCCCAAACATAAGACACAGCACCGCTACCAGTCAATGTTTCAGCATCTCCTGCGCATATTGTTGTTGCTGATGCGTTGGCAGATACAGTAGGTAATTGATTTACGGTTACAGTTACAGCTGTTCTGGAAACGCTTGTACAACCACCTGTTCCACCGGAAAATTCTAAGTCCACATAAAACATTCCAAGATCTGAGATGGAAGGCCAAGAATCAGTAGAAGCATACTGACCATAACCAATAGTTCCGGCAGAAAGCACATATGGGTAAGAAGGGAAATCCCAATAATAGGCACCTCCATTAGTCCAAGCTCCAATGTAATAAGTAGAACCGGCATTTAAAACAAGAGGTGTACATGGAGTAGTTGACCAAACACCATCTGTACCCGAGCAAGCTTGAGTCATAAGTAAAGTTCCAGCGTTATCCCATACAGAAATTTTTGTACCAAAATATCTTCTCACACCTGTAACCGTAAGTGTTGACGATGGAGTAAAGGTATAACCCAACGTATAGGTTCCGCCACTGCTGTTAGCTGCAACAGTACCATTAAGGATACTGCTTGCTGAACTTGGAGTGACGCCTTCTGCATAATAAGTAGTAGTTGAAGTTGGACTTACAGAGTAGTCTGTTCCGCTTGGTACGCTTGTAAGTAATGTTCCGCCTGATGCAGCGTTCCACCAATTAATGGTATTACCAAGTGATACAGCATTTAAGTCGGAAGTATCGCCTACACAAATTGAAGATGCTGTAGCTGATGAAGAAGTGATAACAGGTAAAGGAGTTACAATAACATCAACCGAAGTTCTTGTAGAGCTGGCACAACCTAGAATAGTGCTAACCCATGAAATAATAACCTGACCATTTCCGGTTTGGTAACCCTGTGTGTGAGTAGCACCAGCAGGGAAACTGCTTCCGCCACCTCCTCCGGCCCAAACACCACCACCTCCTCCATAGAAACCGCCACCACCACCGCCACCGGAATTGGTACACGGTCCGCCTGCTCCACCAACACCTAAAACACCATCAGAAGCTATGCAATAACTGGTATAATTTCCGGCAGTTCCACCGGCAGATTGTGTACCGCCATTTCCAGCGTAACCGTTGCCTAAAAGAACACTTCCGGAATATCCACCTTCACCAATAGTTCCTCCACCCATTCCTCCTCTGTCGGCACCTGCCGTACTATAATTATATGCACCACCGCCACCGCCACCGGCTACCACCAAACGGTCATTTAGGGTATAAGGGCTAACGCGAATATCGGAAGCTCCACCACCGCCACCACCAGCATAGTTGCCGGGATACAATGCTCCGGCACCACCACCATTAAAACCTCCGGTACCACCAGAGCCGGTAGTTCCATCAACTCCCATTCCTCCTACATTAATATTTAAGACATCACCGGGAGTAACCGAGATAGTAGCCTGCACCCTTCCACCGTTAGCTCCTGGTCCTACTGATGGATTTGTTGCAGCACCACCTTGAGCACCTCTCGAGTCGATGGTTAAACTTATAACACCTGCAGGAACAGTAAACGTTTGGACAGCACCGGTATAATTGAAAGTTTGTGAACCACTACCTCCTGAAACTGCATTTTGAGATTCGGCAAAATATGTTGTGGTAGCTGACGGCATTACCGAATAATTAGTTCCACTGGCAACATTTGTAAGTAAGGTTCCTCCTGATGCGGCATCCCACCAATTGATGGTGTTACCTACGGATGTTGCATTAAGATTGGATGAGTTGCCTGCACAAATCGAAGCAGGAGTAGCAGTAACAGCAGTAGGAGCGGCAGGTAAAGCATTTACGGTAAATGTACCGATACTAGTAGCTGTAGTGCTGCCCACCACCTGTATAGTTCCGGTGGATCCGACTCCGACAGTTGCCGTTATTTGAGTTGAAGAATTAACTGTAAAAGAAAGTGCATTGGTTCCCCCAAAAAGAACTGCAGTGATACCTGTAAAATTAGTACCTGTAATAACAACTGAGGTAGAATTAGGGCATCCGCTGTTAGGTGTAAAGGAGGAAATTGTCGGACCCGAAACTATCGGTGTAATGATTACCAGCCCGTTTCCTGCTCTGTAGCCTGCAGTATGAGATACCGAGGTAGCTCCTGCATCTGCATAGTTGCTTCCACCTCCACCACCACCGATGAAACCTCCGCCACCACCGTAATAACCACCACCGGCACCGCCACCACCGCCTGACCATCCCTGACCGGCACCTCCAAATCCGAAGGTACCATCGCCTGCGTTTGGCTGACCATTAGATGAGCCATTTCCACCTATCCCTCCTGCAAATTGAGTTCCACCAGTTCCGCCTTGATAACCACTCCATGTAGCTCCAGTGCCGCCTATTAAACCACCACCAACACCACCATTAGCAGCAGCACCTGTGTAGCCACCACCACCACCGCCACCACCAACAACTATTCTGTTTGCGAGCGCATATGGAGTAACTCGTATATCAGAAGCACCACCACCGGTTCCGGCAGCTTGATTGCCCCCAACCATTGCGTTCGTACCACCACCTCCATTAAACCCTCCTGATGCACATGTTTCGCAGTTGCCACCAGCACCACCAACAAAAACATCTAATACATCACCGGGATTAACCGAAAGTGTGGCTTGTACACGACCTCCAAATGCACCAACAGATGCATTGACACCATCACCTCCCTGAGCACCTTGCACATCAACAGTAATCTGAGTAACTCCTGAAGGGACCGTATACGTCTGCACAGCTCCTGTGTAATTAAATGTTGTTTGTGCAAATGAACTTAATGTTGTTCCGAGCAGAATGGCGGAACCTAATAAGCATCTATTAAAAATGCCATTTTTCTTTTTTGGTTTTGTAATTTTCTTCATTTTTTTGGTTAAAGATTAGACACTAATATTTGGTTTTACAAATTTACGGTTAATAATAAGTTATGCTTACTAATTATAATGTATTTTATGAACATAAATATAACAAGCAAAATGAGTGAACATTTAAGTCAAAATTAGGTTTCTGCATCCAGCCAAAAACAATGAACTCCCTGCAACCTGCAGGGAGTTCATTGTTCTGGATAGGATTTTTAGCGCCTTAGCGCCAACGTACAGCTAACAACAATCAATGATTAATTAATTGTCCATGTATTTCGACCGCTAATCAAAGCATCTAAATCACCTTTGCCTTTAGCTGCAATTGTTTCTGATATCTGAGCAGCAAGAGCATCTTCGTAACAAAAACGTTGTTCGGTATAAAACACTCCGAACGGGCGAGGCAACGCATTTTCTTCTCCTGGTTTGTTAAAGAAACGAACCAGCATATTTGCTTTTACCTGATCGGTTTCATCATGTATCCATAAATCATTAGCCGAAACATCAGCCAGATTTACCACAACAGGTTTGAATCCGTCAAGCTTAATTCCTTTTTCTCCTTGTTCACCAAATATCAATGGCTTATTTTGTTCCACCATTAATGTATTTAATTTTTTAGTTCCTTTTTCGGTAAATACTTCAAAAGCTCCATCGTTAAACACATTGCAGTTTTGATAAATTTCTACCATCGAAGTTCCTTTGTGAGCATTCGCTCTTTTTAATACTTCTCGTAAGTGTATAGGGTCGCGATCCATAGAGCGGGCCACAAATGTTCCGTTGGCACCTAAACTTAATGCAGCCGGATTGAAAGGGAAATCGACTGAACCCATAGGAGACGACTTGGAAACAGTACCCATTGGCGAAGCCGGAGAATATTGTCCTTTGGTTAGTCCGTAAATTTCGTTGTTAAACATTAATAAATTTACATTAAAATTTCTTCTCAATAAATGTATCAAATGATTCCCTCCGATGGATAATGAATCGCCATCGCCTGAAACAATCCACACTGATAAATCGGGGCGAGCTGCTTTTAAACCGCTGGCAATAGCGGCTGCGCGACCATGTATACTGTGCATTCCGAATGTTTCCATATAATATGGAAATCGGGATGAACAACCGATACCCGAAACAAAAACGATTTGCTCGCGAGGTATACCCAGTTCGGGCATTACAGTTTGTACTTGTTTAATTATCGAATAATCTCCGCAACCCGGACACCAGCGTACTTCCTGGTCGGTTACAAAATCTTTTGCTGTTAATTTTGGTTCTACTATTACTGCTTCCATTCTTTTAATTTGATATTGTTTTTTCTGAACTACTTTCTATTTTCAATTCAATACTGAATCTATCCTTTAAGTATTTCAATAATTTTATTTTTAATTTCTCTAGAAGTAAAAGGTAAACCTTGAATTTTGTTCAATCCTTTGGCATCAACAAAATATTTATCACGAATCACTTTAATCAATTGTCCGTTGTTAATCTCCGGAATCAATATATACTCGAAGTTGCTCAGCATTTCACTCAAATTTTTAGGGAAAGGATTTAAATATTTAACCTGAGCATGCGACACATCATAACCTTCGGCAATGGCTTCTTTCACGGCAGTTTTGATAGAGCCGTATGTAGAGCCCCAACCCAAAACAAGCAGTTTACCTTTTGCATTTCCATTGTCGATAGTCTGCAATGGAATGTAATTAGCTATACCGTCCACTTTAGCCTGACGAAGTTTTACCATCAGTTCGTGGTTTTCCGGGTCGTATGAAATATTACCGGTTTCGTTTTCTTTTTCAATACCGCCTATACGGTGCTCCAACCCTTTGGTTCCGGGCACAGCCCACGGACGCGATAATTTTTCGTTTCTCTTATAAGGTTTGTACAATTCGCCTTCTTTCAATTCATTTTTTGCATACTGAATTTTTATTTCAGGCATATCGGCAGCTGCAGGGAATTTCCAAGGCTCAGCTCCGTTAGCAATATAACCATCGCTCAAAAAGAAAACCGGAGTCATAAATTCTACAGCAATTTTACAAGCTTCGAAAGCAGTATAAAAACAATCGGAAGGCGAATAAGCTGCCACAACAGGAACGGGAGCTTCGCCATTTCTACCATATAAAGCCTGCATAAGGTCGGCTTGTTCTGTTTTGGTAGGCAACCCTGTACTTGGTCCACCACGCTGAATATTAACCACCACCAGAGGTAATTCAAGCATCAGTGCAAGACCAATGGCTTCGCCTTTAAGGGCAATTCCAGGACCAGATGAAGTAGTAACTGCCAAAGAGCCTCCAAAAGCCGCACCAATAGAAGAAGTGATAGCCGCTATCTCGTCTTCGGCCTGAAAAGTTTTTATTCCGAAGTTTTTGTATTTTGCTAATTCATGAAGTATATCCGAAGCCGGTGTGATAGGATACGTCCCCAAAAACAAAGGCAATCCCGATTTTTCGGCTGCAGCTATCAAGCCTATGGCAGCTGCCTGATTTCCCATAATGCTTCTGTAGGTTCCTTTTTCAACTGGTGCAGGTTTAACTTCAAAACGTGCCATCGGAGCTTCCACTGTATCTCCATAATTAAATCCTGCTTTCAGCACTTTTGTGTTTGCTTCGATCAGGTCCGGACGTTTTTTAAATTGTTCTTTCAAAAACTCAATCGAATTGTCGAGTTTACGGTTATACATCCAATAGATAAATCCTAAAACGAACATATTTTTAGAACGATCCATTTCTTTTGTTCCCAACCCTGAGCCATCAAGAGCTGTGCGGGTTATTTTGGTAACATCAATTTCGTAAACTTTAAATTTTTCGAGAGAACTATCGCGCAAAGGATTTACACCATCGGGATACTTGGCAAGTTTTAAATTTTTTGCATCAAAACCATCGGTGTTGGCAATAATTATTCCTCCTGCCTTTAATTGACGAAGATTAGCTTTTAATGCTGCAGCATTCATTACCACCAATACATCCGAAGCATCGCCTGCAGTATAAATTTCGTGAGAACCAAAGTGAAGCTGAAAACCCGAAACACCGGCTATGGTGCCTTGCGGGGCACGAATTTCGGCCGGAAAATTAGGAAACGTACTGATGTCGTTGCCATAAAGTGCAGCTGTGGTTGTAAATTGGGTACCTGTTAACTGAATACCATCTCCGGAATCTCCGGCAAAAAGTATTACTACATCTGTTTTAATCTCTGTTGTTGCAGCCATTTGCAATTTGTAATTTGTGTATTTTGAATTATATATTGATTATGGAGAGGTTCAATATTTTGTTTTTTGTTTTCGGGAGACAAAGATAGGTTTAATACCAATGCGGAACTCGAAAAATGTGATATAAATCACATTTGCGTTAAACACTCTTATTTTACTGACAAAAGCGAAGGGGCAGGTTTGGACTTCAATTCAAAACCCTAGAAAAATTGGTTTGCATTAATTGCCGAAAACAGAAATGCCTTCCGAAACAATATTAGGAATACCTACCATTACTTATAATGCCTAAAAAACAAAAAAGCTCCCTAATGACAGGGAGCTTTTTTGCTAAGAAATCCATTTTAACTTCTAAGGACATTTTTTACTTTCTGCACTTTCAATAATTTTTTTAGCAGTAGAATTTGCTGGGTCCAATGTCAGAATAGACTGGAAGTATGTTTTGGCAGTACAGTATTCTTTTTTGTTGAGGAAGTAAAATCCAAGATAATTATTAGCCTCTATTACATACGACTTTTGTTTTTCATTGTCTTCCGGTTTTAGTTTGGCCAGAAAACTTTCATAATAGGTTTTTGCCAACCACTTGTTGCTTGTTTTCGGATCAGGGTCGAGCTGCACATTGGTTTTTGCTCTCCACAAATATCCCTGAAATAAATTAGGGCGTAAACGAGCAACCTGAGCAAAAGTAGAATCGGCATTTGTAAAATCTTTCAGATAATAATATGCACGACCTATAGCAAGCGAATCGTTAACCGTACCTTTTCCTGACTTTATTTTCTTACTATAAATTTCAACTGCCTCAGCATATTTTTTCATTTTCATATAACTCGAAGCTATTTCGTTGTTCAGGTCTTTGCGGGTAGTATCCATTTCCATTGCCTTTTTAAAATCAATTATGGCAAGAGAATCTTTTCCGGTTTGGGAATTGAATTTTCCATGATATTCATAATCCTGAGAAAGCACTTTTACGCTTTGCGTAACGCGTTTAAAGAATGCATTACTGCTCATCATCCCGTTTTCGTAATCTTTCAAATTATAATAATCAAACGACAGGTAACGGTACAAATAGATATTGTTAGTATCGCATTTTAAGGCGTCTTTACATGCTTCTACAGATTCTTTGTATTGTTTCGCTTCTTCCAAAAACCCAGCATAACGGGCCTTTGCACTGCAGTTTGGATTCAGCTCCAGGTATCTTTTATATTGGTCGGATGCTATTTTGTATTTTTGCATACGGAAATAAATTTCGGCCAACTCGCGGTAAGCAGGTGCAAAAGATGAATCGACAAGTTTTGATTTTTTATAAAACTCCACCGCTTTTTCGTAATTACGACTGCGGTTCCAAAGCTGCCCCTGACGTAGAATTGCCTTTACAGATTTAGCATCAAGTGCCGAAGCTTTTTCATAATTCTCGATGGCTTTGTTTCCGTTATTTTGTTCTAAAAAAGCATCTCCTGTTAAGATAAACACTTCCGGATTTTTCGGTTCAAGTTTAGCTGCAAGATCGAGTAAAGTGAACGCATCCACCAAGTTTTTTTGATCAGCATTGATATACTCTTCCGCTATTTTCATCAACACTGTTGCATTTTTATTAGCAGATAATGTTTGTGCTTTATAAAAATTAGCTTTTGCTTCGGTTTGTTTTCCTTGCTCCCACTGTATTTTACCCAAACCAATGTATCCAAACGGACTGGTTGCATTCACCTCCACGGCTTTGTTATACATCACCAGTGCCTTATCTAAATTATTATTTCTGAAGAAATTTTCTCCGTAATAGAAGTAAATCTCACCGCTATTAGGTGTGGCTTGTATCAACGATTTGAAGCTTATTTCGGCAGGTTCAAACTGTTCGTTAACGGTTTGTTTTATTGCTTCGTTCAGCGATTGCGAAAATACAGTTGTGGACAGCATTAACGCAGCACTTACAAATAATCTTACTTTTTTCATTTTTATTTTCTCTCTTTATTTATTTAATAACTTATTCTGACCATTCGAGTAGGCGCAATGGAAGGAACCAAACCTGCTTTTAAAATCATCAGTTGTCCTTTCTCACCAGCTACAAATGATACAAAACCCATACCAAGTCCGCTACGGGTTTGACGATTGATGGTAAACACATCTCTGCAAAACGGATAATCTTTTGTTTTGATGTAGGCCTGAAAAGGCTGATAAGCTTCAGATGCATCGTCTTTCTTAATACCCAGCACATTTATTTTTTTTAGAAAATTAAGTGCCACCGTGTCGTCACGATCGCTTATCCAGTTTACACTCAAAAAACCAATTGCATTTTTATTTTTGCTTACATAATCTATTACTTCCGGATTCGATTTAACAGCAAACACATTCTTTCCGTAATCTTTTCCTTTCAGCACAGTATCTTTCATATAGCGCTCGTTGGCCGAACCTGCATTGTCGAATACTACTTTTATTTTTCCAGATTTATTTTTTGGATTAATCTGACTCCATAGTGTATCATTGCCAAGCAGAATAGATTTCACCTTTTCTATAGTAAGCGATGAGTCGATATTTTCAGGGTTCACAATTAAGGCAATTGCGTCTTCTGCTATTTTGGTAGAAATAGGGAAAATGTTTTTTTGTTCAAACGACTTACGTTCATCTTTTGTCAAATCGCGACACATTACTGCAACCTTACACGAATCATTCATCATTTGCTGCAGGGCATTAGTTTCCGACATGTATTTAGCTTTTACACGGGCATTCGGATACAAGCTCTCGAAAGTATAAATTTGTGTATCGAATAATTGCTGAAACGATTCGTCAACAATAACAGTCACAGCACCCGAAGTAGCTGTATCGGTTGGCTCGTTTTGTTGTCCGGCACAAGCCAGAATGAAAACGGAAACAATGAATATAAACAGATATTTATTCAACTGAAGAATTGGAATTGGTAGATTGTACAGCTTTTATTCTTTCTTTTTTAGTTTTGTACCTGCGGTAAGCAACATAAAAACGAAACGCCCCGAAAGCTAACAGGACTAGTCCGATTAAGCCCCTACCTGTCGGAATCAAGTCTTTCCACATATCTGAAAACAAAAAAAGGAAGGCTATAGTTAAATAAAAAGAGAGAAGCATGAAGCTTAAATAAAAACGAAGCATATTCCAGCTGTGTTTTATTTTAATCCGCGAACTCATCTTTCTCTCTTTTATTTTTTCTGTAGGTTAATATTATCCGGACAACCGAATAAATCATCATTGTGCATCCAATTTCTTTTCGGTAAGAAGGAAACGTTTCGACAGCCACATCTGTAAAAAAAAACATGATGCCGAGTGCCATATAAACCGCCACCATAGCATAATTAGAATAAACACGAAGTTTCTCTAATAACGGGTGACTGCCTGAAAACACTAAATTTATTTTATCGAAAACTTGATTGGCAAAGTAAAACGACAACGCACTTCGTGTCCAGCCTGACGGGCAGGTTTCCATGCCGGCATTATTTTCACAACACGCATAGCTTCTTTATCGCAGCCCGGTCCTCCCGAAACTCCTCTTGCCACTTGTACATCGGTAATACTTCCGTTTTTCTCAACCACAAAAGATACGTAGCAAGTTCCGGTAATTCCGGCTTCTTTTTCTACCTGTGGATATACCACACTTTTCTGGATAAATTTATACATCTCGTTAATCCCTCCCGGAAAATCAGCAGCCTGTTCAACTACCAGGAATATCTGGTCTTCTACCGGTGCAACTACTTTATTGGTTTCTTCCGGAACCACAATTTCGTCATCTCCTGTTTTCTCATGTGTTTCTGTACTGATTTTTGGAGAATCTTCTGTAATTACCGGAGGAGGATCTACCACTTGTTCATCCGTTACCACAGGAGGTGTAAACTTAATTGTTTGTTCTACCGGTGGTGGTGGTGGCGGTGGTGGTGGTGGTGGTGTTTTATCATCCAGCGGAGGAGGTGTTAAATCTGCCGAAGTAATCTCAATACTCTTCACCTCTTCTTTTTTCAGTCCTTCTATCAATTCCATTATTTTTGGAATACTCACCAAAAATAAAAAGGCAATCACTGCTATAGAAAGCGCAATGGTTACTGTTCGATTGTAACGTCTGCGAAGTTCGAAAGCTCCGTAAACCTGGTTTCTGTTTTGAAAAACCAGAGAATTACGCCCTTCCGACACCACATCGGTCCATTCGTTAAATAATGTCTTTTCTGCCATGTTTCTTTATCTTTTATTAATTAGATGCTGCATCTATTAGTTCTTTTTCACTTGGCATCATATCCACTATGGCATAGATACCAATGTTGCAAATTTTCACCTCGTCTATTAAGTCTACCACATTCTTGTAAACTGCTTTGTCGTCTGTTTTGATAAGAACAGTTAATCCTGCAACAATGCCCTTTTCAGGAACAGCTTTACGGCCTTGTTCGGCAATTGCTAATCTTCTATAGGTAGTGTCTGCAATTTCTTTGTTTTTATAACGTTCTTCCAGTTTTTTGATTGCATCTACGGTTGGTTTATTTCTATCCAACAATAATTCATGTAATCCTTTTCCTGAAAAATCAGTAGCCGTAATAGTGGTTGGAGGTTTACCATCTTTGTTGTTTTTAGGATAAAACTCCCCGTTGTAATAGTATATTTTATTGTCTTTTGTCATTAAAAAAGTAATCGCATTGTTTACTTTTTGCTGTACTTTCAAATCTTTCGGATCCTTAGGAAACGGAATCTCCATTACTTTTGATTTGCTGAAAGTGGACGTCAAAACGAAAAACGTAAGAAGCAAGAACGCCAAATCCACCATCGGTGTCATGTCAATTCGAGTTGACGACTTCTTAGCGCGTTTCTTATCGTGTTTACCATGCCCGCCACCGTCACCGGTATTTACTTCTGCCATGTCTTTATGTTATAAGTTATATTTTTAATTCAAAAGTTATTTTTTCTCATCACCTTTTTCAAGGTTTGTAATCAGGTTGAACACATAAATATCGTTATCTGTCAAAACCTTTATCACATCTTTTACATTTAAGAAATTCGATTGTCCGTCTGCTTTAATTGCAAAACGCAAAGGTGTATCTTTAAATGTGCGTCCCACGCTTTTCGCTTTTTCCTGTGCCTCTTTTGCCAATGTTCTTTCCTGAATATGTCCGAAACGTATCCAGTAAGATAATTGATTATCGAGCGAATCGAGAGGAACACCGGGAGAAACAAACTTTTCTTTTTCTTTCTCGCTTAAGGCAATAAACTTTTTCAACTGATTCATTGGTACTCCAAAACTGGTCATTTTACCAAATGCTTTTATTTCAGCAGGGGTAAAAGTCATATTGTATTGCTTCCCCATCCGTTCCAACGTTTTTGTTCTTACCTCCACATTGCTGATATTAAAATAGGCCTTTCCTCTTTTATCAACTGTCAACATAATTACATTTTCGGGTAATAGTTTATCAGAATGAGAATCGGGCGTATCTACAATAACAGGTTCGGTCATACGAACAGAAGCGGTAAGCATAAAAAAAGTAACCAAAAGGAACGCCAAATCCACCATTGGAGTCATATCAAGTGATGGGTTGCCTTTCGGCATTTTTATTTTAGGCATGTCTTATTATATATAGGTTAAAAAAAGTTGCTTCCGATTATTCAGCTGCACTTACTGATTGTACAATGGTAAAACCTGCCTCGTCCATACTATAAGTAATAGCATCTACACGGGTAGAAAAATAGTTATACATAATAATTCCGATTACCGAAGCTGTAATACCAAGAGCGGTATTGATAAGTGCCTCAGAAATACCTTGAGATAATGCGTTGGTATCAGGAGCTCCTGCTGCTGCTAACGCGGCAAACGAACGAATCATACCCAATACTGTTCCGATTAGCCCCCATAATGTAGCAATGGATGCACATGTAGAGATAATAACAAGATTTTTCGACAACATTGGTAACTCAAGTGATGTTGCTTCTTCAATTTCTTTTTGAAGTGACGCCACTTTTGTTTCTTTGTTCATCGAACCATCACCATGAATTGATTTTAGTTTTTCAACACCTGCACGAACCACATTGGCAAGAGAACCTTGTTGTTTATCACATGCTGTAATTGCTTCGTCATATTGATGAGCAGCAATCATGGCTTTAATGTTTTTAACAAAGTTGGTAGTGTTTCCTTTTCCTTTTGCACGAGCAATAGTAATCAAACGCTCAATAGAAAAAGTAACAACTATAATTAAGATACCAATTAACAACGGAACAATAAATCCTCCTTTGTACATCATTCCTAAATAATTTCCTGGTTTTGGGTGACCCTCTACATCAAAGTTTCCGGCTGCTCCTAACACTACTTTGTAAATAATAATTCCAACTGCAATAGATACTACAATTGCTACTAATGCAGACATAAAGTTAAATCCGCCTGATGTTGTTTTTTGATTACTCATATTGATTTTTGTTTTTGATTAAATTGTTTTTTTTATTGTTATTACTAATTGATTTTGAATAATGATTTTGCTTTATTTTTTTTTAGGGCAACAAACGTACAAATTCTATTTTAATTGGTAAAATTTAAATTGCATGTTTATGATTTATTAATATGGCCAAATTTGTTGGTGCAAAGTACCAACTAATTTTTGACAATAAGGTAGTACTTTTAGAATTTGGTACTTTTGGCAAGGTGAACGGTACTTTTGGCAGGGTGAATGGCAGATGAAAACCAAAAATAGTTTGTTTTTAACCTTTCGGGCAGTAAAAAACAGGGGGCTTTTTGCGTTAAAACTCCAAATTTTGTATTCCGCAACTACCCAAATCGTATTCTTTCACAAATTTCAGATTTTAAATTCGTCTTTATTCACATCAAAATAACACCTCTCCCCCGACCATCTCCGCAAGAGGGGCCTGTCCCCTGCCCTCTCCGAAGGAGAGGGGGCCAAAGCGTAAAAACACCTCACCCCCTGCCCCTCTCCTTGAAAAAAGGAGAGGGGAGCCCGTGCGTGACGGACTAACTTATTTGGTTAGGAATCTCTCCAGAAAATGAAGAAGTGAGGCCTTTCCTTCTTTCAAGTTCTGGCCCCCCTCCCCTTTTTCAAGGGGAGGGGACGGGGGTGAGGTAAAACAAACCTCTGTTTTGCCCTTCATCCCTTCTAAAGCATTCACCCACCCAAAAAAAATCCCGCCCTTTATTTAAGAGCGGGATTTTTTATTGAAATTCTTATTTTCGATTATGCACACAGTATGCTTCTCACCTCGCTGAGGGCACTCACACCGGCAGCATTAGAAGCATAAAAATAAATGTAATATGTTTTGCCTGCTGCCATGCCTACAAATTTCTTTTTGCGCGATTTTTTTAAGTCCAGTTTAATAAAGCTTTCGCCCGGACCCATTACCAACTGACCGTCTGCATCAATTAATGTACTTACCCACGGATTAAGACAAATAAACGCTCCGTAAGCTGTAGCCCCCGGCACTGTAGGACAAGATGCCATGATAATACCTGTAGAGTCGCCTCTTTTAACAGTTACTACCGGCACATCGGGCGGTACAGTTGCTACTTCCACCACTTTGGTAGGCACAAAACCTCCCAATAAAATAATAGCCTCATCCCCTGCCGCACGGGTGTCGGTAGATACTGCAAAGCTATCCAATGCACCTATCAATACACCTTTTGCAGTCAGAAAAGGGCCTTTCTGAGCTGTGCCACCATGTTTATAAGCCGAATATTTGGATGCATAATCCGAAATATACCCCTCAAACACGGTGCGGGTTATGGGTGGAGTTGTAAATATAGTGGTGTTGTTAAACCAACCATCGCGAACTCCTAACGCGAAATTTTCTAATTTGCCGTTTCCTGTTTTGTGATACGACACTGAACAATGTGATTCTAGCATATTCTTTAGTTTTTAGTTATTAATTTATTGTTTTACTTATTTTAAAATTTCGTTTTCCGATGCGATAACCCCTTTTTCCCATTCGATAGCCCCTCTTTCCGATGCGATAGCCCCTCTTTCCGATGCGATAGCCCTCCTTTCCGATGCGATAGCCCTCTTTTCCGATGCGATAGCCCCTTTTTCCGATGCGATAGCCCCTCTTTCCGATGCGATAGCCCCTTTTTCCGATGCGATAGCCCTCTTTTCCGATGCGATAGCCCTCTTTTCCGATGCGACAGCCCCTCTTTCCGATGCGATAGCCCTCTTATCCGATGCGATAGCCCCTCTTTCCGATGCGAAAGACCTTTTTTACCCCCCTTAAGCCCTTTTTACTTATTTCAGTGAACGCTGGTGCAATGTCTTTTGGAGATAGATTTACCCTTTCCCCCTCGTTTTTATCCGTCTGTTACATTACCCCATACACAAACAGTATTTTCTGTCCCGAATCCATTTATTACTAATGTTGGTCGTACCTCCCCCCTTTATCCCCTCCCTCGAAAAAAAGGGGAGGGGGCCTGTGCGTGACCGACAAACTTGGTAAATAAGGAGATTCCTCACTGCGTTCGGAATGACAAGCAAGCTGAGGGGACAGAAGAAAGGGAAGGAAAACGGCTTTGCCGTTTTCCTTCCCTTTCCCAAATCAACATAAATCATCTGTCATTCCGAACGCAGTGAGGAATCTCTCTAGAAAATGAAGAAGTGAGGCCTTTGCCACTTTCAAGTCTTGGCCCCCCTCTCCTTTTTTCAAGGAGAGGGGCCGGGGGTGAGGTTTAAGAAGCAGAATTTGTAAAGCTGTTTAGTGCAGAATATACCCTCCGGTAATTATTTTTACTCATTTTTCAAAACCGGAAAACACCTTCCAGCCCTTTTAAAATAGCTTTTAGGAAGGGGACAGATGGTATGATGCCTATGTTTATCTATCGGCATTCGGTTACATTTATTATGCGACTCCCGCCTGCAATTTATCGGGCCTTTGTAAAAGCGACCCAGTTTATGAATGGCATACGTTCTTTTTTTACTAATCAAAATGTTTTGATACGACTGGCCTTTGGCTTGCCTTATCCTTTTGGCCGAATCGCTTTTTTGCCTGGCAAGTCTTTTTTTGTATTCAGGCTCTTCTTTGCAACGATTACGAGTATACGTATTACTCTTTTCTATCAAAACGGCATATTTTACAGGGCTCATTCTGGCTTTTTTAATCCGATTAATCTCCCTGTTTTTTTCGGCAATTACTTTAATCTTTAACTCCTCCAGCGAATCGTTCTGATTTAAAAAGTAAGTATTATGGGTAATTTCGTCAGCATCCAGCAAACTCCGAAACGAAGAACGTTTGCATATAATAGCTACATATTCTTTCAATGCATTATATATTTTAGGTACCATCATGAGGTTTTAATTTAGAGGATGAATACGGCACCACAAAATTAAATAATTTCTGGTAAATAAAAAAAAACTATCTTTACACAAGCATTTACTTTTACTCCTGTATTATGAAACTATGCTTCTCAATTTTTATCTCACTTTATGCTTTCTACGCATGCGGGCAGCAAACCACATTTCAAAAAGCCATTGGAATAAATAATGGAACAGAAGAAGCTCAAGCAATAAAACAAACTGCTGATGGAGGATTTATTATTGCCGGACAAGCCTATGTAGGAGGTAGCGGAAATTCTATTTGCCTTGTAAAAACCAATGGAAACGGAGACACCCTGTGGACAAAAACTATAATTGGACAGCATTATATTTATAACCTTGCCCTAACCTCTGACGGTGGGTATGCCCTTACAGGAATTGCATCCGGATTTAATGGCGTATCTCACGGAGCTATGTTTTTGTTAAGAACAGATGTTGACGGAAATTTTTTATGGGAAAAACTATACCCCACTCCTTTTGCCGGCTATGGTCAAAATATAAAACAAACAACTGACGGAGGTTTTATTATTGCCGGGCAAGCTAACATTGATTCGATTAATTATAATGCTTTTCTGGTAAAAACAGATGCCAACGGAGATACTTTATGGACTCGAAACTTTGGTGGTACTTATAATAAATATCTCGGAGAGGTTTGCCAAACAAGCGACAACGGTTATATAGTGGTGGGTGAAAATTGTAATACCCCTAGTGGCAACTGCAAAGTATTATTGTTCAAATTAGATTCGAACGGAAATTTACTTTGGGCAAAAACATACGGAGGCACTTCATCCGAAGTTGGTACTTCCATACAAATAACAGCAGACGGAAGCTACATACTGGCGGGCTTCACCAATAGTTTCGGGTTATCAAGCTCAGATGTTTTATTAATCAAAACAGATAGCAGCGGCAATGTACTATTTGCAAAAACGTATGGCTCGTCCTTACCAGATGCCGCATGGTCTGTTTCTTTAACTTCGGATGGGGGGTATTTTATTTGCGGTTCGAGTGGCAACCCAACCTCCATACAAGAAGACCCCTTAGCCATCCGCACAGATGCAGCCGGAAACCTTATGTGGTCTAAAAAATATGGATATACCTCCACCGACCGTTTTTTTGCAGGCCAACAAACATCAGATGGTGGCTTTATTATGGCCGGAGGAATTTGGAATTATGTTTTTGGCAGAGCCATTTACTTGGTAAAGGCAGACCAAAACGGAGCTACCGGTTGCTTTTGGGAACAAGACCCTGTTACCATAGTTGGAAGTCCTGTGGTTACTGTTTCTACTCCTGTATTCGTTGCCCACAGCGGTGCCATTGTTTATTCTGTTGCCGATTCATTAATTCATACCATCAACGGAGGCGATATACTACCTATGTGTTTTACAGCTTCCATTTCCGAAACCAACACCCCACCATCAACACTAGAAATCTCCCCCAACCCCGCCACCAGCGAAATAAAAATTACAACTACTAACTCTGTAATAAAAGACGCACATATATATACAATGATGGGGCAATGCATTCTCCAATCAACAATCAACAATAGCCAATCAACAATTGATATCAGCGCCTTGCCCGCAGGTATGTACATAGCAGAAGTTATTTCAGAAAAAGGAGTGATAAGAAAAAGAGTTGTGAAACAATAAAAACAAAACAGTAATTCCTTTCGCTTATCGTAAACCACAGTTACAGGGGCCGTGCAATCTGAAATTATTTTACATTTGCGCCCTTAACTAATATCAATGGGAGCAGTAATCTTTTTTAGTATCGGCATTCTTTTTTTGCTGAGCATTCCTATCATCACCTCGCGTATGGCTAAGCGTATGGGGCGCAATCCCCGCCTGTGGTTTGTTATTGGTATGCTATTGCCTGTTATTGCCACTTTCATTTTGTTTTGTCTAAAAGATTTGTCGGAAGAGCCTGCCGAAAGAAATTAGAATAACCACCTGCATTCTCACAAATTTTCTTTTTCTTTGTGTAATGAAAAAAAACAAACTTCTGCTTTTGGTATTTGTGGTATTGCTTTCGGCAAATGCCATTGCACAGCCCTTTGCAGATATTGTAAGTTTTAATTACCAAACCTTCTCGGCTATGTATAAAGACAGCGTTCGTTCTAAAAACCATACCGACAATTATGCATTCAGTCTTTTCTTTCCAAAAGAATTTAAAAACGGAAACATGCTTCTGGTGCGCATCAACTCGGAGTTGCTAAACTCTACCATTATGCCCGACACCTCTTATTCCCGTCAGTTGGCAAGCGTTTCTGTTCCTCTCGGGTTTCAGTTTGTTTCTAAATCTAAAAAATGGAAAACCGTTACCATCGTTATTCCTAAGCTGGCCTCCGATTTCAGAGACAATGCCATGAACAGTAATAACTATCAACTGGGAGGCATCTTTCTCGAAAACTATTTACCCAACGACAAATTAAAAATAAAAGCCGGATTGTATTACAACCGCGAGGCGTTTGGTAATTTCTTTATGCCCCTCGTTGGCCTCGACTGGAAAATAAACAAACGCATCAGCCTTTACGGAGTGTTGCCAACCAATTACAAAGTAGAATTTAATCTGCTCAAAAATCGCCTCTATTCGGGCGTTTGCTTCAAATCGCTTACTCGCTCCTTTCGTTTATCCAAAGGCAATAACTACGATTACGTAAGGTATGACGAAGAACAATTAAAAGTATTTGTCGATTATTTTGTAGTACCCAAGCTCCTGCTCTTTGCCGAAGCGGGCTATACCCTTGGCAAAAGCCCTATACAATATATGTACAACACCAACGAAAAAGTATATTACAATCCGGTGTACACTCCCACCCAATCTTATCCCATCTTTAATGTAGGCATAGCTTTCCGCATACGTCAGGATTTGGAAAAAAGCGAAGAAATAAAATAAGTAAACAAATAATTAATTAACAAAAACAATTATGAAACTAGTTAAAAAAATCCTTGTGGTGCTGCTTGCAGCCTTAGTAGTCATTCAGTTTTTTCACCCTGCCAAAAACGAAGGCAGTGCCGATGGCCCTAATGCAATGGCTATGCCTGCCGATGTAAGAAACATATTGGAAACATCTTGTTACGACTGCCACTCCAACCATACCAGCTACCCATGGTATAACAACATTCAGCCGGTGGCCTGGTGGTTAAACGACCATGTTAACGAAGGAAAAAGAGAAATTAACTTTTCGGAATTCAACACCTATAAACTGAAACGAAAGATAAAAAAGATGAAAGAAATAAGAGAGCAATTAGAAGAAGGCGAAATGCCATTGAGCTCTTACACCCTTATTCATGGCAATGCCAAACTAACCGAAGCACAAAAAAACAGACTGCTTGCCTGGGTGGATTCTACCAAATTAAGTTTGGCCGACACGGTTAAACATTAGTAATTGGAGAATACGGGGGTTCTAACAACCAAAAACCAACAACCAACAACTAATAAAATACAACTGATAACAGACAACAAATTTTTATCTACCTTTATCGTCCATAATTTAAAAACACAATGAGCATAACAAAAGAACAAGTATTAGAAGCATTAAAAAATGTAGATGATCCGGATTTGCACAAAGATCTGGTAACACTGGGAATGATAAAAGACCTGGAAGTAAACGGAAAAAATGTAAGCTTTACTGTGGTGCTAACCACTCCGGCCTGTCCGATGAAAGAAATGATACACAAAGCATGTGTAAATGCTGTGCTTCATTTTGTAGACAAAGAAGCCATAGTGGATGTAAAAATGTCGTCAAATGTAACTGCTAATAAAACCACAGCACCCTTGTTGCCTCACGTACGCAACATTATTGCTGTAGCCTCCGGCAAAGGAGGAGTAGGTAAATCTACAGTAGCTTCTAACCTTGCAGTGGCACTCACCAAACAAGGAGCAAAAGTAGGACTGGTAGATGCCGATATTTACGGCCCTTCGCAAACCATCATGTTTGATGTGGTTCACGAAAAACCAATGTTGCAGGATGTGGATGGAGTAAGTAAAATAGTTCCGGTAGAAAGCTATGGAGTAAAATTACTTTCCATCGGTTTCTTTGCCGATACATCACAAGCTATTGTTTGGAGAGGGCCTATGGCTGCACGTGCATTAACTCAAATGCTGGGCGATGCAGAGTGGGGCGAACTGGATTATATGATTATCGACTTACCTCCCGGCACAGGCGATATTCACCTTTCGCTGGTAGAAGCTATTCCTATCAACGGAGTGGTAATAGTAAGTACCCCGCAAAATGTGGCACTTGCCGATGCACAAAAAGGTGTAGGTATGTTTCAATTAGAAAAAATAAATGTTCCGGTATTGGGTATAGTAGAAAACATGGCTTACTTCACACCAGCCGAATTGCCCGAAAACAAATATTATATTTTCGGAAAAGACGGTGCAAAAAAACTTGCAGAGAAATTAGGCGTTCCATTGCTTGGCGAAATCCCATTGGTACAAAGCATCTGCGAATCGGGTGATGCAGGTCGTCCGGCTGTATTGCAGGAAAACACACCACAGGCAAAAGCATTTATGGAAATGGCCAGCAATGTGGCTCAACAAGTTTCTATAGTTAATGCACGTAGAAAAGAAAAGGATTTAGTTCAATCTAATTAATAAGCAACACTCAATAATGGATACGTTAGTTAAAAAAGTAGAAGATGCATTAGAGGTCATTCGCCCCTATTTGCAAGCAGACGGAGGCAATGTATCTTTGGTTGAAATTACAAAAGATAAAATAGTACGCCTCGAATTACTCGGGGCGTGCAAATCTTGTTCGATGAACATGATGACCCTGAAAGCAGGAATTGAAGAATCTATCAAACGTTATGCTCCCGAAATAAAAGGAGTGGAAGCGGTTAATTTAAGTGCAATGGTTTAGTTTTTATTCCCTATGAAAAAAAGTCTCCTTCCGTTTTTAGTTCTTAATTTATCTTGTCTTATTTACAGTTGCACCCCCGACTTAAAAGTACCCGACCCATCGGCAGGTGAGGCTAATCTTGCAAAAAGTATTGCCATTGGAGGAGATTATTTGGCAGGATATCAGGACGGAGCTTTGTATCAAAAAGGACAGAAATATTCTATCCCTGCATTACTTGCCGAACAATTTAAACTAGTAGGTGGAGGAGGTTTTAATCAGGCTCTGATGCCCGATAATAATGGACTTGGATTAAATTCCAAACCATGGGAAACGCCTTTCCTCTCCCCTTTCAAACTGGGATATAAAACCGATTGCAAAGGAGTAACTGCGCTCAATCCAAATAATCATACTATTTCGCTGGCTTCGGCATCGCCTTATCTGTCGGGTATTGCCGGAAACAGTATTCAGAACATGGCTGTTCCGTTTGCCAACACAGCCGATTATTTTAACCCTGCATTTGGTAACAGTTATTCATCCGGAAATAAAAATCCGTATTACAACCGTATTGCAGCTTTGCCCGGCACCTCTACCATATTTGCTGATGCCAAGGCTCAGAATGCAACGTTTGTAACAGCATGGCTGGGTATGGAAGATATATATAATTATGCAAGCAGCGGAGGTATGACCACTCCTATTCCTTCGTCAGCAGTTTTTAAAACCTATGTCGACTCTATATTAAAAGGAGTAACTGCCAATGGTGCAAAAGGAGTAATTGCTACCATACCCGATTTCAGAGTATTTCCATATTACACGCTGGTTCCCTGGAATGCCGCAGCCATGACACAAATCCAGGCAGATTCGTTAAACGATGTGTATAGTTTATTTCCGCAAATACATTTTATAGCCGGTAACAATGGTTTTGTAATAGTTGATGCCAATGCTCCCGGAGGAGGTCGTCAATTGCACAATGGAGAATATCTCACTCTTTCTGTTCCTCTCGATTCTATGAAGTGTAACAAATACGGTTTACTCGTAAGTTTGATGAACAATCGTTATGCCCTCGATAGTTCGGAAGTATACTCCATCGACCAAGCTATAATTGGTTATAATAATGTAATTCGTCAGGCAGCAGCCCAATATAATTTGGCATTGGCCGATATGAATTCTTATTTTAATTCTGTAAAGACAGGCATCAAATGGAATGGAGCCGATTTTAATGCTGAGTTCGTAACCGGAGGATTCTTTAGTTTGGATGGTTATCACCCCAACCAAAAAGGATATGCATTAATCGCCAACGAATTTATAAAGGCTATAAACGATAAATACAAAGCCAATATTCCTTACACCATGTGTGTGGAATGCGATGGAGTATTGTTCCCATAAATGTTCTCTCATTCTGCTATAGATTCAGCAGAGCCCATTTTCTTAAGCCATACCTATCTATTGCTTAGCTGCAGTAATCATCGATTCTCAATACACAACAGCTAATCTCCATTTAACCTTTGTAGGTTACTCATACATTAGCCGTCTTATCATTTATCCGGATTGATGGATAACCCAATCACCTCTCTGAATATCTTTCAAAAAAAAACTCCGGCAGATAGCCGGAGTTTTTTTAATTGTTATTTCTATTTATTATTAATACGCACTCACTTTTGAATACTGGAAGGCTTCGTATTTTGGTTTATCCGTTAGGTAATCTGCTCCGTAAGCAGGACCATTAACTCCGGAAACAACTTTTACAAAAGTAACTTTTGAAAGATCTACACCTTTATCCTTTAACCCTTGTATCAATTGTTCTTTTATTTTTTCTGCTCTTGCAGCCGCCAATGCCTGGTTAGAAGCAAACTTGCGTGTAGGAACTTTAGATGCGCTGGTGGTTAAATCAATTCTGATTTTACCGTTTGTTTTTAACAAGTCAACCAAATTATCAATGTATTGTTTGAACGGACTGTCATTAACATCAACTTCAGTAATATTATATTTGTAATGCATCTCGAATTTAAGTGCATTCACTGTAGCCAATTGCTCGTGATTTGGAACTTCTTTCACAGCCACATCTTTCACATTGCCTAGATTCTTTGTTGCAAATACATTATTTTTATTATCCTTAAATCTGATTTTAGATTTTTTACAGAATACAAGTGATGGATTTTCGGCAGCTAAAGTATAGTCATCATTTGGATCAAGCTTGGTAAAAATAAAACCACCGGCTCCATTTGTGGTTGTACTCTTAACAACTTCTCCTTTCGAATTTACCAAATTCACTTTAGCATTCTTAATAGGTTTGCAGTCTTTATCCAAAATCTCACCTTCTGCAGAAATTAAAACGCCTTTAGGAAGGTCCGCTTTAACACTAGTAACACTATTATCAGCTTTCACAACATCTGTTTTAGCAGCTTTATGTCCTTCTTCACCCACAGCGGCTATTGGCTCGCCTTTCTTCTGTGGAGCTAAGTGAATTTCTTTATGTATTTCCTGATATACTGGCTCGAAAGGTCCAATCTCTTCGCTTTTGAACTCCTCTCCATTTTGCTGATAAGAAATACTGTATTTGCTGTTAGGAGGAATAATAATCACAAAACTACCATCACGCATTAACGGAAGGTATCTTCCTATTAAACCACTTTCGTTGTTGGTAGCAATAATTTCGATGTCGGAAGGCATAGGATCGCCAGGAGCAGGAATAATCAAACCTTTGATAAGCACCAATGCTTGCTCTTTACGCTCTGGTGTAGAAACGGTATAAATATCTTTTTCACCAAATCCTCCGGCTTGTAATGCAGAAGAATAGTACCCTCTTTTTCCATCAGGAGAAGTTACATAGTACAAATCATCGTCTGTTGTGTTGATTGGGTAGCCCATATTTTGTGGTTCACTCCATCCTTTTTCAGTTTTTTCGGAAAAGTAAATATCAAACCCTCCCATGTTACTATGACCGGTAGAACTAAAAAATAAAATATTATCACTTGGGTGAATAAAAGGAGATTCTTCATCGTATTCAGTATTCACAGGAGCGCCTAAATTAACAGCTTTACTCCATTTTCCATTTGGCAATTTGGTACAAGTCCAGATATCTCTTCCACCTAATCCTCCTGGGCGGTTACTTACAAAATAGAGTGTGTTTCCATCAGGAGTTAAACAAGCGCTGGTTTCCCAAAACGAGGTATTGATATCAGATCCCATTGGCTCCGGGAACGTCCAGTTTTCTCCATCCAAATGACTGGTATAAATATCCCCGCCATTAGCATCTTTATATATAATCAAAGTTTGTCCATCTGCAATCAAACCAACCGAAGCCTCATGCTCATTGGTATTGATGTTCGGGCTTATTGATTTTGGAGTGGTCCAGCTTCCGTCTTTCTTTTTATACGCAACATAAATATCTTCATAAAACTGACCGTCATCGGTAATATCTCCGCCAGTACTTCCAATTCTTCGTGAAGTAAACATGATGGTACTTTCGTCCGCTGAGATAACGGAACTGTAATCAGGATAAGGCGAGTTGATGCTATCTCCCATGTTTTTAATAACGAAGTTTACGGGTGCTGCAACTGCAGTTTTTGCAAAATTACTTATCTCAATTTGACGATTCACATCTTTAATCAAATCATCGTGTTTTCCGGGAACTAAATAAGATTTAAACTTTTCATAATTAGCTATTGCTTCATCAAACTTGTAATTAAGATGAAGTGCTCTTCCATAAAAATAATAGGCATTTATGGGGGCAATTTTTTCATCCAATTCAACATCATTATAATTCTTTGTGGTATTTTTAACTCCTTTTTCAAGATACTTTAACGATAAGGCCTTCGAACTTTCCGTTTTCAGATAACAAAAACCGATTTTGTAATTTATGTTGGAATTTGTTGAATCAATTTGATAAGCTTCCAAAAACACCTTCAAAGCCTGAGGGTAATTCTCCTCCAATATCAGATAGTTTCCTTCTGTGAATTTTTCATTATATATACTTTTCTTTTCGGGAAGAAATTGTCCATTTAAAATTGAATTTTGAGAGTAGGCACAAAATGTAGAAAAAATAATGGAAAAGGAAATAAGTAATAATTTTCGCATAATTATTTAGTTTTTGTTATTGGCAGTTTATTCACCGCACTCATGTTAATTAAAAAGAAAATATAATATAATAATGTCGGTAAAAATAATAAAATATTTGTAAAATCCGACACTAGTCAAATTATTTTATTGTGCTTGAATAATTTTAAGTTCAACTCTCCTGTTTAATTGCATACCATCAGAATTCGGTTTCCCATCAGGGAGCGTATTTGGTGCTAATGGCAGAGTTGCTCCAAAACCTTTTGCTTTTAACTGCTTAGCGTCTATTCCTTTTTTGATGATAGCATTCACTACAGACTGAGAACGTGCCTGAGAAAGTGCTAAATTAGAAGCTGCGTTACCTTGATTATCAGTATGGCCATCTACCTCAATAGTTACCTTTGGATTTTTTTGTAGTAGCGTAAACACTTTTTCAATTTCACTGTTCGATTCAGGTCGCAATGTTGATTTATTCGAATCAAAGAAAATGTTATTCAAAACAATTTTCGCCCCAGATTCAAGCTTTTCTAATACAATATTTTTAGTTATAACAGAGTATTTGTCCTGTTTTGCAACATTGATGTTTTCTGATTGAAACAAATATCCATCAGCTTCATATGTTAGATTGTAATTCTCTCCGCTTTTTAAAATAAAATAATATGAACCTGAATCAGGAGAACAATAATTGATACTGATTAATAATCCACTGATATTATTTTTCACAACTATTTGTGAAGCGGGGATTGGTTTACCATTGCTACTTTTAATAGTACCCGAAATATTAATTGTACCCGGTGTTCGGCTTTCTAAATTTATTTTTTTCAATTGAAGTTCTTTCTCAATTTCGTTATAAGTAGTATTCGAAGGTAGAGAAATCTCCTGCGAGTAGGTTTGGAAACCCGTTGCTTCGTATTTCAATGTAAATTTCCTTCCATCTTTTCCCGGGTGAACCATCATAACGTACTTTCCAGTAGTTTTATTTGGGGTCACATCTTGGTCAACTGCACTTGTTTTACTATCAATGGCTGTAATATGAACATTATCGGGAATAGTTGATGAACCATCAAAGGTAACAACACCTTCAAGTAATGTTACTTTTTCATCGGGTTTATCAAGATTAATCATATACAAATCTCTGTCACCCTTTCCTCCTGCTCTGCAGGAGGAAAAATAAATATGTTTTCCATCTGAAGACATCGAATAATATAAATCATCATCAGTAGTATTAACTGGTGGTTTCAAATTAATAGGTTCAGACCAGTTACCAAGCGAATTTTTAACAGATTTAAATACATCATAGCCTCCCATCGTAGAATGCCCTTTAGAGCTAAAGTAAAGCGTGTTTCCATCAGGAGTAACATATGGTGATTCTTCATCGTAGGGAGTGTTGATGGTGGATCCCAGATTTGTTGCTGAACTCCAGCTACCGTTAGGCTGTTTTACACATGTCCATATGTCTTTACCTCCAATACCTCCTTCTTTCCTATTACTTACAAAATACAAAGTATTCCCATCATTGCTAAATCTTGCAAACGATTCTTCATACTTGGTGTTTACTGTAGATCCCAATGGAGCTAATCCACCCCAGTTGTACCCTCCGAATTTACTTATGTAAATATCTCCTTCGTTCACATCTCTCCCCACTAGCATTTGTTGTCCATCAGCCGAAACAGCAAGAATATTCTCATTATCCACCGAATTTAAATTTGCTCCCATCCATTTAGGTTTACTCCAAGATCCATCTTTCTTTTTTTGACACATAAAAACATCAGCATAATATTGCCCCTCCTCATTCTTTTCGGTTCCGGTACCATCAGCTCTACGACCTGTGAAATAAAGAGCAGATTCATCAGAAGTGACCACAGGATTATACTCAGGAAACTTTGTATTAATGCTATCTCCTATATTAACGACCTTCAAATCTTCATGATCCACTTGATAGTCTACCGCATTAATGTTGGTCTGAATTTCTTTCTCTAAATCATCAGCGATTTCTTTGTTTTTGGTACCCACCAATTCCTTGTATTTCGCAAAAAACGAATTAGACTCATTAAGTTGATTTTTTAAACGATAGGCAATCCCCAATAATTTATATGTATTTTCAGGAGCCTTACGTTCTTTAGGGTCTTCAGCAATATAATTATGACCGATATTTTCTGACGCATATTCCAAATAAGACAGTGCTTTGCTCTTTTGGGCATCAGTTTGAAGATAACACAATCCAAGTAAATAATTGACATTATGGTTAAGCGAATCCTGATGATATGCTTTTAACAAATAAGGTATAGCAGGGGTGTAAAACTTCTCCAAAACAAGAAGGTTCGCTTGTTTCATATTTTGGGCGAAATCGCCTATTTTCTTTTGAGCGTAGCCGAATACACTGAAAAGTGTAAACAGAATGACCGTTATTTTATTTTTCATATTTTAAAGTTGCGTTTTACTTTTTAACTAGACCACAAATATACTTTTTATTTTATCTGTTTATGATTTTTTTTACAAATGTTTTAATGTTGATACCGAAGACCTCCACATCAAACAGCTAAAGGAATTGATTTAATCATTTTTTAAACTTAGATTAATCTTGATGTACTGATATTTTTCATAAACAGACCTGTTTTTTTTAGCATCCTTTTTATAGTCGGGACCGTGAACTTTAGCTATCGGCTCAGCAAAAATAATTTGAGACTGCTTGATCCCTCTTTTCAGCAGTGAACTTAAAACTTTTTCACGCGCGGCTTCAGCTCTCATTTTTGCCAAATTTTCATTCGTTTTATATGTTCTTGTCGGAACAGTTGAAGCACTTGATTCCATTTCTATATTAACTATTGTTTTGGCATTAAAACAAAAACATGCTTCATTTATAAAGGAAATATAATCTTTTGATTTTATATCTATTTCTTTTTTATTATATCTAAAATTTACAGTAAAAGATGTATTTTTCGTTTCACATTTTTTATCTGTATTTCCAACTGATACCGATTCATTAGTTATTTCATTTACTGTTATCGATGCCGTTTGAGGTATAATTGGCGGGGCAATATCAATAACCTGAGATGTATCGATAACAAGTGAATGATTCATTTTTTTCGGCACATTGGTTAATTTTAAAGTATCTAAGTGAGGAGTAGGTACAATTGACTTTACGCTATCAATAGTATTTTTTCCATTGTAAGGCACGTTTCGTTTGAGTGCCCTGTACCCCATATTTTTAGGAGATTCCAACATTTCAGAGAAGAAAAGTTTGTCATTAACATAATAGTTCGTTTTATAATTATCTCCAACAGGAAGATTGGCTCCGAATTTCCCCGTTGAACTGTTAGCATTTAATACCTGAATGGTGTCGCCTTTACTTGAATTTAAAATAACAATCTTGTTATTTGAAATATCTTCGGATGAATTGTTAATTATTTTCCCTACCAAGATTGTTATATCTCTAGGTTCGTAATCTGGAAACTGAATCATGTAAATATCTTTTTCGCCATAACCACCTACCTGATCAGAGGAGAAGAAAGCTCTTCTTCCATCAGGTGAGGTTATCAAAAAAACGTCATCATCTGTTGTGTTAACAGGGTAACCATAATTTACCGGAGTCGACCAAAAACCATTTTCATTATCAATATAGGAAGTGAAAATGTCAAATCCACCCATAGAATTATGACCTTTTGATGAAAAGAAAATTTGTTTCCCATCGGGATGTATAAATACTCCATCTTCATCATATTTCGTATTAATCGTGTCACCAAGATTTTGAGCAGGTCCCCACTTTCCGTTCGGCAATTTCAGGCATTTATAAATATCTCTCCCTCCAAAACCACCGGGTCGATCACTCACAAAATACAAAATTCTATTGTCTGAGCTATAACAAGCATGAGTTTCCCAAGCGTCCGAATTTACTGGCGATATCTCATATTTAGGTGCCCCCCATTCATCTCCCTTTAAATCACTTTCATACAAATTCCCATTGCCATTATCATCCTTATAAATTAAAAGTTTGGTACCATCTGCGGTTAGATTAACACTTGCTTCATGTCCATACGTGTTAATGTTGCTTCCTATTGAAACGGCCTTGCCCCACTTGTCGTTTTCATATTTGGATATATAAATATCTTCGTAGTATTGCCCATTCGGCAATTTATCATCACTCGTACCTCCTTTTCTTCTCGAAGTGAAAATCAAAGTTTCCTCGTCAAGTGAAACCACTGGAGAATACTCAGGATATTCAGTATTTACTCCATCTCCAAGATTTTTCACAATAACATTCTTTTTAGTTTTGACAAGTTCTTTCCCATAATTGCAAGTCTCAATTTCATGATTCATATCTTCAACTTCGTCAGCATTTTTCTTATTAACGCTCAATATGGCTTTATACTTTTCATACATCTCAATTGCCTTATCAAATTCATAATTCAGATGGTAAGCTTTACCCAGATAATAGAATGCTGATTGAGGAGCATGAGTTTCTTTAATGGAAAGTTCTTTAAATTTTTCAGAAACATCCTTAACAGAAGCCTCTAAATAAGGTATAGATTTG
Organism: uncultured Bacteroidota bacterium; assembly: GCA_903926385.1. GTDB lineage: Bacteria > Bacteroidota > Bacteroidia > 2-12-FULL-35-15 > 2-12-FULL-35-15 > 2-12-FULL-35-15. The sequence continues at coordinate 228,288 of CAIYIS010000045.1, read as the reverse complement.
GTTTTGTATGTTGCTGAGTTCAGGTAGCACATACCAATTTTAAAATTGATATTTGCATTTGCCTTTACAATTGAATCAAGCCGGAGATATAGAATAAGGGCAGCAGGGTAGTTTTCGTTTACAAAATATTCTTCCGCTTTGTTGAAAACAGTTTTGTAATTTTTATCTATTGGATTTTGACCATAAGAATTAATAATCATTACACAAACCAATAAAGAAGGAGTGAACATAATCTTTTTCATGTTTATTCAGTAAATAGGGGTTTTTATTTGTTTTAATTTTATACTATCACTTTTGTCATTAATTTTGTTTCTATTTATTTATTGATTTATCAATAGTGAATTATATTAAAGTTGTTGTTTTAAAATTGGATTCATTTTGGATTATGAAATTATTCATCCATCAAGCAGAATAAAATCCCAATTGACAGATTTTGTAATTATAGAAAATGAGATGTGTGGGTATGTCTCCGAATACGTTTTACTGAAAAGGAATTCACTCTTACTGAATAGTTGTTGTAAATAGGAGTGAATGGTTTTATTGTCGAATAATAAAAATGAATCGGAATTATTCATTCTAAATCCTGCAGAAGTGAAATAGTAAATCATCCGATTGCGAAACATTGATTTAATCTTTTTACATTATAAAATCTACTTATTCATTTCAAAAAATGAAATCCAATGAAATTAATATTCCCGATTAACGTCCCATTGTTCCAAGTAGTCTGCTACTCTTCTCACAAATTGCCCACCAAGCGAACCATCGACAACCCTATGATCGTAGGAATGTGAAAGAAACATAAAGTGACGAACTCCTATTAAATCTCCATCCGGAGTTTCAATTACAGCTGGTTTTTTCTTGATAACACCTACAGCCAAAATGGCAACTTGGGGTTGACTGATAATAGGAGTTCCCATAACATTACCAAATGAACCCACATTAGAAATTGTATAAGTCCCCCCCTGAATATCATCAGGTGTTAGCTTTCCACTTCTTGCACGGCTTGATAAATCGTTTACCTGTTTAGTTAATCCTACTAAATTAAGAGTATCAGCATTACGAATAACGGGAACAATCAAATTACCTGAAGAAAGCGCAGTGGCCATACCAATATTAATGTTTTTCCGTTTGATAATTCTCGAACCATCGACAGAAATATTTATCATCGGAAAGTCTTTAATAGCTCGAGCAAGTGCCTCAATAAATATGGGTGTAAAAGTCAATTTTTCGCCTTCACGTTTTTCGAAATTGGACTTCACTTTTTCTCTCCATTTCACAATATTGGTAACATCTGCTTCAACAAAAGAAGTTACATGTGCAGAAGTTTGTTTACTCATGATCATATGATCAGCAATAATCTTCCGCATTCTGTCCATTTCAATTATTTCATCTCCTACAGATGAACTTACAGCAGGCTTATGATGAGGTATTGGAGCGCTTGAGCTAACTGTAGGAGTCGATAACTCAACTTTTGCTGGTTGAGCCTTAGTTCTATTTAGAATGTACGCCAAAATATCATTTTTTGTAACCCTGCCATTTGCTCCTGTTCCCGTAATACTATCCAATTCCTTTATTGCAACACCTTCTGCCTTTGCAATGTTGCGCACCAAAGGGGAGTAAAATTTGCCAGAAGAAGAATGATTCTCTAATTGAGATGCTTCAGATACTGAGGATTCTATATTTTCCTTTTGGACACTAATTGACACTTCTTTTATTGCTGCTTTTACTTCCGTTGCAACAACCTGAGCAGTTGCATCAGTGGAAATGATGGCAATCGCTTTTCCTACCTGCACCACTTCTCCTTCGTTAAACAATCGTTTAACCAATACACCTTCTGATGTTGAAGGTATCTCCGAATCCACCTTGTCTGTTGCTATTTCCAGCACTATTTCATCAGCCGCTATTTTATCACCCTCCTTTTTTAGCCATTTAATGATGGTGGCTTCCGCAACACTCTCACCCATTTTTGGCATTATCAATTCTACTTCTGGCATTTTTTTGTGCTTATTTTTTATTAATATTAATTCTACTTATTATGAAAGTTACGCGAACAAAGGAAAATCCTTCATCAATTTGTTAACTTCCTTTCTCACTTCTTTTATTACCTTTTCATTTTCTGCGTTCATCAGAGCTTTATCAATTAGGCTAACAATCTTAGGGATGTGTTTTTCTTTAATGCCTCTAGTGGTAATAGCCGAAGTCCCCACACGTATTCCTGAAGTTACAAAGGGTGATTTATCATCGAATGGAACCATGTTTTTGTTCACTGTGATATCTGCCTGTACCAATAAATTTTCTGCTAATTTTCCTGTTAAATTTTTAGAACGCAAATCAATTAACATACAATGATTATCGGTTCCTCCTGAAATAACCTTGTACCCTAAATCCATAAAACACTTGGCCATTAACTTTGCATTTTTCATTACCTGTATGCAATATTTCATGTAGCTTTCGTCTAAGGCTTCGGCAAATGCAACAGCTTTCGCTCCAATGATATGTTCGAGAGGGCCGCCTTGTGTACCTGGAAAAACAGCAGCATCAAGTATCTGAGACATCATTTTTGTTTCCCCCTTAGGAGTTTTTTCTCCCCAAGGATTAGGGAAATCTTTCCCAAGCATAATCATTCCTCCTCTTGGACCTCTTAATGTTTTGTGAGTGGTAGTAGTAACAATGTGGCAATATGGCAAAGGATCGTTTAGTAATCCCCTTGCAATAAGACCTGACGGATGAGATATATCAGCCAACAATAGAGCACCCACTTTATCCGCGATTTTTCTTAATTTTTTATAATCCCAGTCGCGCGAATAAGCCGATGCACCACAAATTATTAATTTCGGCTTTTCCTTAATGGCAATTTCTTCAACTTTATTAAAATTCACTTTGCCGGTTTTTTCCTCTACACCATAAAAACTGGGCACATATAATTTACCGGAAAAATTTACTGGAGAACCATGAGTTAAATGTCCTCCATGCGACAAATCAAACCCAAGAATTTTATCTCCAGGTTTAAGTACTCCCAGCATAACAGCTGCGTTAGCTTGGGCACCTGAATGGGGCTGAACGTTTACCCATTCTGCATTAAACAGTTTTTTGGCTCTGTCAATTGCAAGTTGCTCTACCTTATCCACCACTTCGCAACCGCCATAATATCTCTTACCTGGAAGACCTTCTGCATATTTATTGACAAGCACTGAACCCATAGCCCTCATCACTTGATCACTTACATAATTTTCGGAAGCGATAAGTTCTAACCCTATTGTTTGTCTTTTCTTTTCTTCGTCTATTAAATCAAAAATTGCGCTGTCTTTTTTCATATTAGGATATCTATATTGATTTGTTTAATGTTTGCAAAATTATAAAAAGAAATCAGAACTTTGCCAACTGATGAGGGATGTTCAAAAATAAATTTATTGGTCTTTCTTACTAAGCTTAAAAGCCGGAACTAATATCATTAACAAAACAGGCGATTGAGCCATTCCCATAAGGTATCTAGCAATTGAGTACATACCAGTTGCTCCCCCTTTAAAAACATATCCCATTAACATAAAAAACAAAGAAAGTAACAAAACTCCACAAAAGGTAATAATGGTTATTCGAGAGTATATCTTTTCATTAAAAAACAATCGAACAACCACGATAGAAATTAATAAATAAATAACAGAAAAGGCAACAGTTAAAACCCATTTAAACCAAGAGAGTGTGTTGTATTCATAATTTTTGAGAAAATTCAAGCTCGAAGGCATTTGATAATCCATATCAGCATCCCAAGCCTGCATTAAAGCGTTAATATTTTTAAATAAAAAATCACGATAAAAGCCCACCACCAACATGGCCACGATTAGTAAAAATAAAATAATATTCTTTTTTTTCGACTTCATTTTAATTGGGCGAAGATAATTGATAAAAAGAAAGGAATGTGGTTAATCTAAAATATTTTTAAAGAATGATAATTTGAACTATTTTTGCAAACACAATTTTAATGTCATCACAAAACAGCTTCTAAACAATATGAAAAAATATATCTATTTATCTGCATTCCTCCTGCTTTCAGTTATCGCAAATGCCCAAATGCATGTTAAAGACACCTCTGCAAGGCATCCGGAAACTCCAAAATACGGCAATTCGAAATTTGAGTGGAAGATTATTGACGCTCCAAATGGTACACATGGTTATGAAATATATGTTGACGGAGGAAAAGACCCATTAATTCATCAAACTTCTATTCCAAGCATGCCTGGCAATGATGGTTTCAAAACCAAGATAGATGCACAGAATTGTGCAAAATATATTATCACCAAAATTCAGAGAGGTGAATTTCCTCCCTCTGTTACACAGGATGAACTCAAAAAAATAAAAGTGCTGCACTAAATAATCAAGCAATGCTGTTTGTAGAAGAGTCTTCTCCTCTTCATTTTTGTTTTTTAGAATATGGCATCATTTCATCCATTCCAATAGCAGCGATGTACTAACTATTCTTTTTATGACCTGCCATCATTTTACTGATGTATTTCCCAACAATGTCGAATTCAAGATTTACGATGGTTCCAATCTGAAATGCATGAAAATTGGTGTGTTCGTAGGTATAAGGAATGATACAAACAGAAAAAGTATTTTGTTTGGAATTAACCACAGTAAGGCTTACACCATTGATGGATATACTTCCTTTTTCGACCGTGAGATTATTAAAACCAAGGTCGTATTCAAATGTGAACATCCAGCTTCCGTTAGTTTCCTGCACATTGGTACATGTGCCGGTTTGGTCAACGTGCCCTTGTACAATATGTCCGTCAAGCCGGTCACCCAGCTTCATACAACGTTCGAGGTTAATTTTATCTCCAATTGAAAGTTTGCCGAGATTGGATTTTTGCAGGGTTTCGTCAATGGCTGTAACGGTGTATTCATCTCCCGAAACATTTACTACCGTCAGGCAAACTCCGTTGTGTGCCACACTCTGATCTACTTTTAGCGCATGTGTGAAACTGCTTTTTACAGTAATGTGTAAGTTGTTTAATTCTTTTCGCAGGTTGGTAATTTCTCCAAGTGCTTCAATTATTCCTGAAAACATAAGTTTAATGAGCCGGTGAAGCTCCTTCTTTAAATAGCTGAATAAATCCTTTTAATATTCTCGGACGAATTCCGTCCACACGAATTTCATTTACTATACAGATGTAATAATACACCCCGTCTGGGCAAATCCCTTTAGTATCCTTATTTTTTCCATCCCATAAAATATCCTTATTTTCGGTTTGAAACATCAGTACTCCCCAGCGGTCATAAATTTTCATATCAACATCTTTAACATATCGGTATCCGGGCAACGGAGTAACCATATCGTTAATATTATCACCATTTGGAGTAAACACATTTGGCAACTCGTATTCAGGACAATTATCAACACATATTTTATTTACAATAGGGCTTTCGTTTGGAATAATAGCAGAATCGACTGCTGTTACAGCGTAGCAGCCCGCTACAGTTGGTTCGCCCTGGAAAGTATAAATATGAGAAAAACTAGTAATGCTCATGTCGGTGGTGGAGTATATAAGCTGTAATGGGTCGTTGCTTGTATATGCAAAATAAATATTAATCTGTACAGCGTCATGGCTGCAGTATGTATTCGGATTAGTCCATGAAACAACATTTTCAAAAATGCCGCAATCATTTTCTACCATAAAGTTTGGCTGACATGGAGGAATTAAATCAACCGGCCTGCCACATTGTATTTGCGAAGTATTTACCAATGGGCCGTGAATAAGTGTATCGGTGTATTCTCCGTAGGTTTTTATTTTATAACAATACAACTGGCCGTTCACCAAACCTGTATCTGTATAAGAGTTGGAATGCGTACTATCCAGAAAAGCAAAAACTCCTGGAATATTAGTTTCCTTAAAAATGTCGTATCGGTAATTAGCCCAAGGCACATTAACCTGCCAGGTTAATGTTAATTGTCCGCCCGAAGGTGTTGTATTGAGGAACACAGATGAAGCTGAATTGGTAGAACCTTTCAGAATGCTGTTGGCATAAAAATCGATTCTGTAAACATAAGAAGTATCCGCAGTATGCAATCCGGTGCTAACAAAACCTGTATCGGGTAGTTGATAATACGAATTGTAAATATAATCTGAGTTAAGCGAAATCTGGTGATACAACAAACTTCCACTTGTACGAGCAGCCCGCATTACTTTATATTGATAAGGAGGAGGATTAACTATAGTATCTAAATTGGGTAGGGATGACAAAGGTTTTATCCAATGAGTCCAAATGGTATGACTATTTCCTGTACTTATTACAGATACATTTGTAATAACCGGAACATCTCTAACCAGCATGGCACAAACGTTTCCGGAGGCATAACTCTGCGAACCATCGGAATAATATGCTACCACTATATAAGAATAATTGATTCCATTTACCAAACCGTTTCCGCTATTATTGTCTGTAAAAGTAGTGGTGGTAGGACCCGTATTACCTATTAAAGTATAACCTGTAGAACTAGGTAATCCGGTCTGGCATAAATCGTGTACAAATGGGTCGCATGAATTTTTACGATAGACATGATATCCTGTGAGTGGATTATTACCAATAGTGGAGTTACAAATAGAAGGCGACCAATTAACAATAATACTTGCACCACTTGGTGTGGCCGAAAGTATAGTAGGAGCCGGGGCAATCACTCTGATAAAAACAGATTTGTAATCAACCAAAGGATTGGGCACATTGCTGTCCGTTGCTTTAAAAGTAACCAAGTACGGAAGCAATTGCACCTCGCTGCAATTTGGTGTCCAGTTAAACGAACCGTTAACAGGGGTTAATGTTGGTGTTGAGGTAAAGGTGGCCGAGGGAGTTATCTGAAACGGTCCTCCCGAAGCAGCTAACGAAACAACATCATTTTCGACATCATGAGCTGTTACGGTAAAATGCAAATTGGTTCCGGCTACAATACAGGTATCATTTATTGGATTTATTTGAGGAGGATTGTTCATACAAGAGGCAACTGTAATTTGCATGTCGCGCAAAACCGCTCCTATGTAATAACGAACGGGACTACCCTGCAAACGTCTGTACTCCTTAATCAATATTGCAATATTATAATTACAAATTTGATTTGGTGAACACCATACCAAATCACCCCTCAGAGCATCAATACTGCTATACGACATATTAGGAGGCATAGACCATCCGGGAATAGCCACACCTCCGGCCAAACAAGTGGTTAAGCTGTATGACAAGCTATCACCATCAGGGTCGTAAGCACCGGGGTTGTGATAAAAACAAACACCAACACAGGCATCGTCCAAAGGCATATTTAACAATACAGGAGAATTATTGGGGCCTAAAAATGGGTTAATAATTAAATAAGTACTCAACGAAAAGGAAGTGTTTACCGAATTAGGAATATTACACGTTCCGGCATTTCGATTCATATCATCCATTGTTATTTGATATCCTAATGGATTAGGACTCGGGCCTGAATATTCGTGAGTAACTTCATACACGTTCTTTTTGGTACAAGGTGTAATTTGAAAACCATCGTGTGTGGACGGACATTGAATACTTGGTCCATTTACTCGGGGAGCAATAACACTATCGGTACCATCTCCGAATCGAACGGCAAGCTCGCACCGGTCGGCTTGTGTATTGCAAGTATTAGTATAAGTAGTGACAATAATTTTGTACAAATACGGATGGTCGGGATAACTGCCTACCCATTGATAAGTTATTTCGCCTGCACGATTATGCGTTGCAAAACCCTTGCTGTATGCAACGATGAAGAGAATAACTACAAGTACAAACTTTTTCATTTATTAATATGCCCTTGAATCGGACTGCTAAATTACTCAATTTAATTAACACAGATACATTACAACTGTTTATTTTTTATCGCAAAATTAATCAGAAGCCAAAACAGATTGCCATTTTTTATTTTTCCTTACTTCGTTCGTTTAAATAAATCCTATCTTTGAATCGAAAAAAAGTAAAAGGTTTAACCATTATGTCAAGAATACTCACAGGAGTACAAAGTACCAATATTCCTCACTTGGGGAATATTTTGGGAGCCATTATTCCGGCTATTGAACTATCAAAAAAAGCAGGAAATGATTCTCTTTTTTTTATTGCAGATTTGCATGCATTAACTTCTATAAAGGATGCTGCATTTATAAAAGAAAGCACTGCTTCGGTGGCTGCTGCATGGCTTGCTTTTGGGTTTGATACGGATAAAAATATTTTTTATCGTCAGAGCGATGTGCCCGAAGTATGCGAACTTACTTGGTATTTGAATTGTTTAACTCCATTTCCGATGCTTGCAAATGCGCATTCGTTTAAAGATAAATCAGAACGTTTGGCCGATGTTAATGCCGGTTTATTTACTTATCCGGTGCTGATGGCTGCCGATATTATACTTTACGATGCACATTATGTTCCGGTAGGAAAAGACCAGATGCAACATTTGGAAATGACCAGAGATATTGCCGAAAAATTCAATAATATGTATGGCGAGTGTTTTGTTATTCCCGAAGGAAAAGTGAATGAAGAAACTATGCTTGTACCGGGTATTGACGGAAAAAAGATGAGCAAGTCGTTAAACAATTTTATCAATATTTTTCTTCCTGAAAAAGAACTAAAAAAAGTGGTGATGAGCATTGTTACCGATGCCACTCCGCTCGAAGCGCCTAAAAACCCTGACACCTGTAATGTTTTTGCTTTGTTCAAACTGCTGGCAGATGAACAACAAATAGCCGAAATGAAAGCCAATTACCTGAAAGGTGGTTATGGTTACGGACATGCCAAAAATGCATTGCTGGAAGTAATACTTACTAAATTTAAAACTCCCCGCGAAACCTATTCGTATTACATGACCAACCGAAACGAGTTGGACACAAAACTGCTTATTGGTGCCGAAAAAGCAAGAGTTATTGCACAAGCCACATTAAACCGTGTGAGAGAAAAGCTAGGATTCAGAGTGGGGTAACCTGACTACAAGAAACGAAAAACAATAAAAAAGCCCCGAAAGTTCGGGGCTTTTTTGTGCTTAAAATAAGATAGCGTTTTATTTTGTAACAACTAATTTACGAATCAAAATACCTTGTTCGGTAATAACTTTTAATGTATAGGTTCCCATTCCAAAACCCGACAAATCAATTACAGATTTACTTGACGTGATGTCTTTTTTCATTAATAATTTGCCAATTAAATTGTACACTTCCAATTGTGAATTTTCATTTATTTTTGTGTTGATTTCGAACATTCCTGTTGAAGATGGATTAGGAAACACACTTACCGAACCTAATGAATTGTTGGCAATACCCACAGTAGAAATGGTAACTGTTTGCGTATTCAAACTCGAATTGCAACTATTAGTTGCAGTTAATACCACTGTAAAGTTTCCGTTTGAAGTATAAGTATGGGTAGGGTTTGGAGAATTGTCTATAGGCGACCCATCACCAAAATCCCATGAATAAGAAGTGGCATTGGTTGAAGTATTAGTAAATACAACTGTAGGTGCGTTAGTAGCATCGTAGGTATAAACAGCAGCAGCAGTGCCCAAAACAGTAACCTGTACTTGTTTGGTGTCGATACAACCATGTATCAACCCACCAATGGTAACTAATGTAACTGTATCCAAACCGGCAGCAGCATAGGTATAAGAAGCTACATCATGAGTCCATTGCAACGGAGTCCCATCGCCCATTACCCAGGCATAAGTGGAGTCGGAGCCAACAAGACCCCAGTGTGAAGCAAAACCATTAAATGTGTACATATAATTTTCGACTATTCCGGCAGGAGAAGTATTATTGGTTAATGCTATGGACTGACCCAAACACACGGGCGATGTGGTTACAGTAAAATCGGTAGCAATACTGTATGAAATAACAGGAGCAATGATGGCTTCATAGGCCTCATTATTGGTATAACCAATAGTTGCCCACAAACCGGAAGAGGTGTTCCATCCGCCAAGCAGGGCTACATTAAGATACGATAAATTTTCGTCATACGTTCCTACAGCTGCATTGTTCGAGAAAATAACCAATGTATCGGTGGGGCTAGTATTGTTAATGGCCACTGCATAATTTCCGGTAACAGTTTGAGGAATTGTGAACATTGCTGTTCTGTATTTAAACGAAGTGTCCATCGAAATGAGTCTGGTAGCAATTACTGTGGTTGGCATATTATTGGCATCCACATTATATAAGGTGGCTGTAGCCGTAACCGTTTGGTTAGGATTCATGGCATCAACCACTCCTCCGTAAAACGAAATACCTTTTACAGTAAGCGAAGTGGTATTGGTAAATGCTTGCGAATACTCCGTAATACCTCCGATATACAAAGGAATACCTCCGTAAGAACTAGTTCCTAGATAGGCTTCTTTCAATACTGTGTACAAAATGGTATCGTTTGCACAGGCTATGTTTTTTGCCTGAGGAGCACGATTTAATTCGGGTGCAGGTAATGTACCGGGTATTCTATGTATGTTCAATCCTGAATTTTGAGCAAGTAGAGTAACTCCTGCTGAGAGAATAATGGTAGTAGTTAGTAATAGTTTTTTCATGTTTTTTTGAATTAATGTTTAATAAATCTGAGTTTACGGATGGCAAAAGTAAAATAAATAGGCAAATGACAATATGATATTTTGCAAATTATCGACTGGTTTTTCTTTGGTGCTTAAATTAAGTAACGAGGAAAGAATTTTGTTAATTGGTTTGGTGGGCATTGATTGGTGATTGGTTGGTTTTGGGAAAAACGCGCTTCGACAAGGTCGGGGTGAAAATAGGGGAAGGGGAGGGAAATTATAAATTATGAATTATAAATTATGAATGGGGGTGGATGATTGGGGATTTGAGGTTGAGGAAAGGGAGATTAGGAGAAAATGGCGATAAAGGGCGAATTGGTTTGGACGGAGTGGTAAAATAAATTGACGGAGTAGGGAGAAAGTCCGAAAAAAGACGTCCAAAGTTTCTTGTCGTAGTCGTAAAGTTTTGTGTCGTACGCTTAAAGTTTTGTGTCGTAGTCGTAAAGTTTCTTGTCGTAGTCGTAAAGTTTTGTGTCGTACGCTTAAAGTTTTTTGCCGTAGGCTTAAAGTTTTGTGTCGTACGCCCAAAGTTTCTTGTCGTAGTCGTAAAGTTTTTTGCCGTAGGCTTAAAGTAAGTTGAAGTAGAGACCTCACCCCCGACCCCTCTCCGAAGGAGAGGGGGAGAAACGTGACGGTTGGGAAAAATTTTAAGGACATGAGGGACGGGAGGGACATGTGGGTGACACCTCACCCCTTGCTTACGCACATACTGGCTCAAACAGCCACTGGCTGTTTGCCCTCTTAAAAAAAGGAGAGGGGGGCTATTGGGTGATGGTTTTGGGAAATTTTTGAGACTTGAGGGACGGGAGGGACAAGTGAGACTAGAGAGAAGGTGAGAATGGTTGAAAAAAAAATATGGGGAAAGTGAATAATGGAAATATTATTTTTTTATAATTTAGCGGTCGAAATAAACTTGAGTATTAATTGACATCTAAAATTTAAGAATTATGACAAAAAAACAAATTGAACAAAAGGCGGCTGCTATGAGTGGAAGCCTTGCAATGACAAATCATTCGGCTGACTATACAGGGAATACTCCGCTGATAGGGAAACAGACGGCAGTGAACACACGATTGACAAACATTGGTGTGTTGGAGGTGAAACAGGGCACAACTATTACTGGTTTTGCGGCAGCAAAAAAGAGTGCTTTTGATGACATGGGCGGAAAGGCCTGGGACATTTGTGTGCTGTTGAAAGATTATGCGGCATCAACGAATAATGCTGTGTTGGCGGGGGAGGTAGATTTTACGAAAACGGATTTTGAATATGGGGCGCAGAGTGTGGTAAAAGACAGGAGTGTGATAGTGAATGCAAGGGCAGGGACGAATTTGACTGATATGATAACGGCAGGATATGTGATAACAGCGCCTGCTGTGGCTGCTTTGGGAAGTGCAATTGGGCTTTATGCGGGACTGGCGGGAACTCCGAGGGCAGCGATAGGGGATAGAAAGGCAGCAACGGCAGGGCTTGTGACGGAGTTTAAGAAATTGGGTGTGGATGTGAAGGGGTTGTTTAATTTGATGGTGCCGTATGCGAGAACTAACAATGCTTTTTATGTGGCGATAAATGATGCGTTTGAAGTAATAGATATAACAAGGAAAATAGCGATGCGGGTGATTTGTACGGATAGTGTGACTGGTGTGAGGTTGGCGGTTTGTGAGGTGAGTTGTGAGGAGGTGGGTAAGATGAAAAAGAGCAGTGCGAGAGGGATTAGGGACTTTGGAGAGGATGAAATGATTACGGGAAATTATATTATTGATGTGATTAGAGGGGGTTATAAGCCTTTTAGATTGGAGAATATAAAGGTAGTGAAAGGGAAAATGACGGTGGTGAATGCGGTGATGGTGAAGTTGTAATTTTAGAATTTTAGATTTGTAGAATTTTAGAATGAAAAACTTTACGAAATACGAATAGTACGAATTTACGAATAGAGGAAAAGTCCTGCTCTGAAAAGGGTGGGATTTTTTTTACCTCACCCCCGGCCCCTCTCCTTGAAAAAGGAGAAGGGGGGCCAGAAGGTGAAGGTTGGGGGAGGAATGTTTTTGGATGTATATTTATGGTATATTTGTGATGTAAAAAATATTGTGTTGTGGCGGGACGCTACAGAATAATAAACACGAGCTAGAGACGCTTGCGTTTACGGCTTGAAAAATATATAATATGAAAAAAACTATCTTATCGTTTGTTGCAATTATTGTTTTTGCTTTATTTGCGAATGCACAGCCAAGTGCGCAATGGCATAATTATTATGGAGGCTTGAATAGTGATGTTCCCAATTCTGCACACCAAACATTTGATGGAGGGTATATCATAGTTGGTATATCAAATTCACAAGATTTTGATTTTGGTAGTTACCATGGGGGGTATGATTTGGCGGTAGTCAAGACTAATGCATCTGGCGACATTCAATGGCAAAAATTATATGGCGGTTCAAATGGAGATGGTGCAAACTCGGTTCAACAAACGAGTGATGGAGGTTTTATCATTGCAGGTTATTCCAGCTCTAATGATGGTGATTTAACAACTAATAATGGAAATGAGGATTTTTGGATTATTAAAATAGATTCTACTGGAAATACTCAATGGCAAAAATCTTATGGAGGTACACAAATTGATAATGCGTCTTCAATACAACAAACTTCTGATGGAGGATATATAGTTGGTGGTCGGACTTCTTCTTTTGACGGTGATGTTATAGGTCATCATGGCACACAATATATAGATGGCTGGGTTTTAAAACTGGATATTTCAGGGCTAATCCAATGGCAAAAATGTTTGGGAGGCTCTGGTGGTGAAATGGTAAATTCGGTTTACCAAACTTCAGATGGGGGGTATATCGTTGCTGGAAGCGCAAGTTCAACGGATGGAGATGTAACAGGAAATCATGGTGGAAGTGATTTTTGGATTGTTAAATTAAATCCATCGGGAATTCTACAATGGCAAAAATCATTAGGAGGTTCTAATGGTGATCAAGCAAATTCCATTCAACAAACTTTTGATGGAGGATTTATAGTTGCCGGATACACTACCTCAAATGATGGAGATGTTACTTTTAATCATGGAGGAACCAACCCACCTTATTATGACTACTGGGTTGTAAAACTTGATACTTCAGGAACATTACAATGGCAAAAATCATTAGGAGGCACGAGCTCTGACCGAGCCAATTGTATCCGACAAACTTCAGAGGGAGGCTATATTGTTGCAGGTGAAACCTTTTCTAATGATGGTGATATTACTTGGAATTATGGAAATGAAGATTTTTGGATTGTAAAACTGGATACATCGGGAGTAAAACAGTGGCAAAAGTCTATTGGGGGCGGAGGTCTTGAAAGCGCTTCATTCATTCAACAAGTCTCGGACGGAGGCTACTTTGTTGTTGGTAGCGCTCCTGGCATTGTTGGAGGTGATTTTTGCGCCATAAAATTAACGTGTGGTGATACCCCTCCAATAATTACCGCCTTTCCATCAACAGTAGTTTGCATCGGTGATACTGTAATATTATCTTCCGCTTCACCCAATCCCAATTACTGGAGTACAGGTTACGTGGGACAAAGTATTATAGTTACCCAAACCGGTAATTATACTTCGGTAATTTATGATACATCAGGCTGTTCTGTTGGAACAACGATTCACGTTTTTGTTATTCCTGATACTGTTTATGCTAACGTCATTGGTTGCGACAGTTTAGTTTCGAATGGACAAACCTATTATACAAATGGTGTGTATTCTCAATTACTCACAAATTTCAGAGGATGCGACAGTACCTTTATTTTCAATCTTTTTATTGCACATCCATCATCAGGCTCAATTACTTTAACGGCCTGTGATAGTTTGGTTCTAAATCAACATACTTATAACTCGTCTGGGGTGTATGTTCAAACAATACCTAATGTATTTGGTTGCGACAGTATACTGACTGTTAACCTTACAGTTAATTATCGTTCTTATGATACGGTTAGTCTGGTGGCCTGTGATACTTTTACACTCAACGGACAAAACTATTTGTCCAATGGCACTTATTCTCAATACTTTTTGAATAGTTTGGGATGTGATAGCACTTATACTTTTAACCTAACTATTCATCATTCTAATTATCAGATATGGTCATATGCTGTATGCGACAGTTTTTTGTTGAATAGTCAGCTCTATACTGTAAGTGGTAATTATATTCAAACATTAGTTAATGCATCAGGTTGTGACAGTGTGCTCACGTTTCATCTAACTTTGCTTTACACCGAAGACTCTATTGCGCCAATTGTTTGTGATAGTTTTTCATTGAATGGACAGACTTATACTTCTAGTGGCGTTTATACACAAATCTTAACAAATGTATCCGGTTGCGATAGTATTTTAAAAATTAATCTTTCTGTTAATGCCCCGGATATTTCTGTTGCTATTTCTGAAAACAATCTTTTTTCTAATGCATTATCTTCTACTTATCAATGGTTGGATTGCAATCTTTCGCAGGATACTATTCAGGGAGAAACAAATAGTGCATTTTACCCTTTATCGGCAGGAAGTTATTCGGTTATTGTAAATCATTTAGGATGCCTAGATACGAGTTTGTGCTTTAACTTCAGCAACTATAGTGATGTTTGGCCAGGAGATGCCAATAACGATTCTGTTGTAAACAATAATGATATTTTGACAATTGGTTTGTTTTATGGACAAACAGGATTGGTTCGCTCAGTAACGGGCAATCTATGGCAAGCGGATTCTGCTGCAAACTGGAATATTTCTGAAATAAATAGTTCAGATATAAAACATGGAGATTGTAATGGTGATGGTATAATTGACAATAATGACACACTTGCAATTAATCTTAATTTTAATTTGATACATGCCATTGCTCCTGTTAATAATGATTTCAGGCTTACAAGCCCGGATTTATATTTTGTAACAAACAACACTTCTTATAGCCCGGGAGATACTGTGGCCGTTGAGGTTTGGGCGGGAAGTTCCATAAAACCAATTAGCAATTTGTATGGGTTATCATTTAATATAAATTACACGGCCACATTAGTTCAGGCAGGTACAGAAAGTATTAGCTATCCTCCCAGTTGGCTGGGTACTCCAGGTATTGATGCAATAAAAATATCAAAAGTAGATGCTCTGGTAAATACTGGGTATGCCGGAATTTCGCGAATTAATCATACTAATGCAAGCGGTTTTGGTAAAATCGCTGACTTTAAATTTCAGACCAATGCTGCTATATCATCTACTTCTGTTTTACATATATATTTTTCAAATTATGTGGCTAATGATTCGGCTGGTGTGCCAATAATATTTAATACAACCGATGATTCTCTTACCATTCATGTGTCGGGTGCCGGAATAAATGAAATAACTGGTAATTCTAGTATTTCTATCTCCCCCAACCCCTTCACATCTGCCACCACCATTACCTTTAGCGAAGAACAAAAAAACACAACAGTAAAAATAACTGATGTGTTGGGTAAAGAAATAAAAACAGTAAACGTTATGGGTAAACAATGTGTGATAGAAAAAGGAGAAATGAGAGCAGGGGTTTATTTGGTGAGGATAATGGATGAAAAGAGGAATGTGGTGAATAGGAAGATGGTGGTGGAGTGAGGGAAATTATAAATGATGAATTATTAATTATAAATAAAAACAGATATGAAAAAAATAATATTGACAGCAACAATTGCATTTTATGCAACGGTAAGTATGGCTCAATGGCAGCAAACAACGTTAACTACACAGCAGGTTAGTTGCATTTCCCACTCAGGGCAAAGTATATTTGCAGGCACAAATGCGGGTATCTATTTATCAACGAATAACGGAATAACATGGAGTGCTGTGAATACCGGCTTAACAACCACTAGCATAAATACAATAGTTATCAGTAATTCCAATGTTTTTGCGGGTACCAATGTAGGTGTGTTTTTATCAACCAATAATGGCGCAAGCTGGAGTCCTGTAAATAGTGGCTTAACTGATCTTTATGTAACAGCATTAACTATAAGCGGAAGTGATATTTTTGCGGGAACCAATCAGGGTACAATGTTTAAATCATCCAATAATGGAGGAAGTTGGATAAGTGCTGCAACTGGTTTGTGTAACGTTGGTAACCCAGCTCATTTTGTTCAGGCTTTAGCAGTAAAAGGAACTGATATTTATACAGCACTGTATGGTTGCGGGGTGTATAAAACTACTAACAGCGGCAATAGCTGGTATGCAAGCGGCAACGGATTGTCACAATTTGGTGCAATTTGGCCCATTGTAGTAAGTGGATCAAATATATTTACGTCAAATATGGGTGGTGTGTATTTATCAACCAACAACGGAGCAAGTTGGAATAATGTTATAAATGGAATTACCAATACTAATATTGCATCGCTAGCAGCAAGCGGAACAGATGTAGTAGCAGGGGTCTATAATGATTTTTATTTATCTACTAACAATGCCACCTCATGGGTATCTGAATTTGCAGGTTTGCCTTCAGGCCAGAACGTTTCTTCTCTAGCAATAGTTGGAGATACAGTATATGCAGGTGTTTCCGGGAATGGAGTTTGGTTCCGGCTTATAAGTGAAATGACAGCCGGAATAGATGAAATCTATAATTCTTCATCATTAATAATCTCTCCCAACCCCTTCACATCTGAGACCACCATTACCTTTAGCGATGAACAAAAAAACACAATTGTAAAAATAACTGATTTGTTGGGTAAAGAAATAAAAACTGTAAACGTTACGGGTAAACAATGTGTGATAGAAAAAGGTGAAATGAGAGCAGGGGTTTATTTGGTGAGGATAACGGATGAAAAGAAGAATGTGGTGAATAAGAAGATGGTGGTGGAGTGAGGGTTTTCAACACAGAGAACGCAGAGAGAAAAGAGTTTCGCAGAGTATAATTTCTGTGAAACTCTTTTTTGCTTAGTGGCCTCTGTGTTGAAAAAGAAAAAACTTATCTTTGTAAAAAAAAATAAAAACAATGAGTGGAATAAAAATTAAGCAATCGCTTTTAGAAATTGCAAACAGGGTGAACTCTTCGACCACGCTTGAAGAGGTGTATGCACAACTGGCATTGCTGGCAGATATAGAAGCATCGGAAGAGCAGGAAAAAAGGGGCGAGGTGTATACTCATGATACAGTGGTTAAAAAGTCTAAAAAATGGTTGAAGTAATTTGGACTAAATTAGCCACTAATCAACTTGAAAGGGCTGTAAAATATATACAGAAAGAGCAGGGCACCTTTTACGCAGAGTTGGTTTTACAAAAAATATTGTATTCGGTAATTGGTTTAGAAAAACATCCGAAAATTGGACAAGTTGAACCCCTCCTCAAACATAAGAAAAGAGAATATCGCTATTTGGTGGTATGGAGTTATAAAATCATTTACAGAGTTAGTCCGCACAAAGTAGTTATTTCAAGAGTATTTCACACATCTCAAAAACCTTCGAAACTATTTTCTCCGGTGCGAGCTAAACGTTTAAAGTAACATCCGTCTGAACTTATTTTAATTTTTCTTTTCGATGCGTTCGAGAATTTGCATAATGAGCTTGTTTTGGTTTTCGAGGTGCATGAGTATGGTTTCTATTTCTTTTTCGGCTTTGGTGTTTACTTCATAGTCGGCTTCGGCTCGGGCTTCGGAATGGTTGGATTGTAGGTTTTGCCCAATCATAATTAGGGGCATAAGGAAAATTTGAAT
Source organism: uncultured Bacteroidota bacterium (assembly GCA_903926385.1). GTDB lineage: Bacteria > Bacteroidota > Bacteroidia > 2-12-FULL-35-15 > 2-12-FULL-35-15 > 2-12-FULL-35-15. The sequence continues at coordinate 210,044 of CAIYIS010000045.1, read as the reverse complement.
CATATTAGACAAAAAGAGCCAAAGTACAAATGCCGGAAAGGGGTCGAAGCGCATTTGGACAGGAGCTAAGGCATTCCACCCGAGCCAAAGGGCTGTCCAGATGAAGATAATTATAAAGAATCCCATAGTGCCGACATGGTCGGTAATCCAAACTGCGAGTTTGTCTAACTTACTTAATTTTTGTTTACTTTCGATATTGATGTTTCGAATCGGTTTACGGTTCTTTCTGATTTCGTGAAGGGTTGAAGGTTGATGTGTGTCCATTATATAGTTGTTTATGGAGGTGCAAGTTAGTACATAAATGAATACGCAATGAATGCAGATGTTAAAGTTGATTAAAAAACATTTAACAATTTAGTAATACCACTATTAAAAGTCCATAAAAAACAGAAATTTGGTAAATATTAATTGTTTTATTCTATATTTGCACCCCCAAATTAAAAAATGGGAGATATAATGAATGAAAACGATGTGGTAAAAAATGAAGGTATACCATATTTAACTAATTCGACACTAAACAATTTAATTTAAAAAATTATGCAAAACAAAGGCGCTATCAGGCTGTTTGCCATTTTACTCACTCTAGCTTGTGCTTATTATTTAATGTTTACTTATGTTGCAAACAACATAGTAAAAGATGCGGATGCTTATGCAACCAATTTCATTAATCAAACCAATGTTCAGAAATCGGCAACAACTGCTACCACAAATGAGGCAGAAAAAAACACATGGCTGGACTCAGTTCTTAATTATAAAAAGAACTTTTACCTTGATTCGTTAAAAAAGAAGGTAGTTTATAACTTATTCATTACTGAATATACGTATGATGATGTTAAAAAACGTCAGTTAAACTTAGGTCTTGACTTAAAAGGTGGTATGAACGTTACCCTTGAGGTATCGGTTGGTGAAATTATCCGTGGTTTATCGAATAACAGCAACGACCCTACTTTTGTACAGGCAATAACTAAAGCCAATGAGTTGATTAAAACTTCTACTAAAGATTATGTAACTATTTTTGGTGAAGAGTTCCACAAAATTAATCCAAGTGCAAAACTGGCGATTAACTTTTTGACCATTGAATTGAAAGGTAAAATAGATATGAGCACTTCGGACGAAGAGGTGTTGAAATTTATTCGCGAAAGAGTAGAGGATGCTATTTCTACATCAGAAAATACATTGCGTGCACGTATCGACAAGTTTGGGGTAACACAACCTAACATTCAGCGTTTGGCTTCTTCGGGACGTATATTAATTGAGTTGCCGGGGGTAACTGATAAAAACCGTATCCGTAAACTATTACAAGGAACGGCTAATCTGGAGTTCTGGGAAACGTATGATAACAAAGAAATTTACCCGATTTTAGAAAAAGCAAATACCCGTTTGAAAGAAATCTTATCTCCTGAAGATTCTACTAAAAAGTCGGATACAGCTGCTGTTGCAAAAGTAGACGATAAAAAGGACGACAAAAAAGCGGATAAGAAAAAAGACGATAAGAAAAAAGTTGGTAAAGAAGATAAAAACAAGAAAGACGTTGCTAAAACGGATGCTGATAAACCAAAAGCAGATTCAGCAAAATCGTTGGATAAACAATTGGGCTTAACTAAAACCAATGATACAGCTAAAAAAGGCGGAGCTACTAAAGCTGATACTATTGCTAAGTTAAGAAGAGAGAATCCGTTATTTGCAGTATTAACTCCATCTACTAACCGTAATGCTCAAGGGCAACAGGAATTAGGTTCAGGACCGGTGATTGGTTACAGTGCTATAAAAGATACAGGAAAAGTAAATGAATTTTTACGCATGGCTAAAATTAAAGCCTTGTTCCCTAACATGAAATTCTTCTGGACATTTAAAGCGATAGATAAGGAAGAAACATTCTTACAATTAGTAGCTATTCACGTAACTCGTAAAGATGGTAAATCTCCGCTTTATGGCGATATCATTACTGATGCACGTGTGGTTTATGAACAAGCAGGTGGAGGAACTCCTCAGATTTCGATGAACATGACATCTGAAGCTTCTATTGTTTGGAAAAATTTAACAAAAGCAAACATTGGAAAATCGGTTGCGATTGTACTTGATAACAGTGTTTATTCGTTCCCAACAGTTCAAAACGAAATTTCGGGAGGAAGTTCTTCTATCACCGGTCAGTTTACACAAGACGAAGCAAAAGACTTAGTAAACATATTAAAAGCAGGTAAATTACCAGCTCCAGCTCGTATTGTTCAGGAAGTAGTTGTGGGTGCAACATTAGGTCAGGAAGCTGTTTCGAGGGGGTGGAAATCCATTGCTATAGCGTTGATCGTTGTGTTCATGTTTATGGGCTTATATTATAATAAAGCAGGTTGGGTTGCCGATTTTGCGATGGTTATTAATAACTTCTTTGTGGTAGGAATTCTCGCCTCGTTTAGTGCGGTGTTAACCTTACCGGGAATTGCAGGTATCGTATTAACCATAGCGATGTCGGTGGATGCAAACATTCTAATTTTTGAGCGTGTAAGGGAAGAGCTTGCTATGGGTAAGGCAACGGGTCTGGCCATAAAAGAAGGTTACCGTAATGCGATGTCATCGGTTATCGATTCTCACGTTACCGGTTTATTATTAGGTATTATATTATATGTATTCGGTACAGGGCCAATTCAAGGGTTTGCTACTACCTTAATAATAGGTATCATTTCATCTTTGTTCTGTGCTATCTTTATCACTCGTTTAATTTTTGATCGTTGGTTGAGCAAAAACAAAACAATTAGTTTTGATAATAAATATACTGCCGGAGCGTTCAAAAAAATCAACATCAACTTTGTTGCTAAACGAAAATGGTACTATATATTCTCAAGTGCAATCATCATTTGCGGTATTGTTGCTTATATAACTAAAGGAGGATTTACTCTAGGTGTAGATTTTAAAGGAGGTCGTTCGTATGTGGTTCGTTTTGATAACGTGGAAACTCCGGAGGCTGTTCGTGATGCATTAACCAAAAGTTTCGGGGAAGCACCAGAAGTAAAAACATACGGAGAAAATACTCAATTGCGTATCACTACTACTTATTTAATAGGAGATGGAAGTGAAGATGCAGAACAAAAAGTGGAGTCTAAACTTGAAGAAGGTTTAACAACACTTAAAACAAATCACAAAGTGGTGAGTTCGCAAAAGGTTGGAGAAACTGTGTCGCGCGATATTAAATCGAAAGCGGTGTGGGCGGTATTACTTTCGTGTTTGGTGATGTTTATGTTTATCTTTATTCGATTCAAAAAATGGCAATATGGATTGGGTGCTGTGGTGGCTTTGTTCCACGATGTGCTTATGGTGCTTTCCATATTTGTAATTTTCGATGGTATTTTACCTTTCTCGTTAGAGATTACTCAGGATTTCATCGCGGCTATCTTAACCGTTATGAGTTACTCGATGACGGATACCGTGGTTGTGTTCGACAGAATTCGTGAATATCTGACAGAAAAGAACAAAACAGATTTACACAAAAACGAACGTGTTGAAATTATTAACTATGCATTGAATAGTACATTAAGTCGTACTATCAATACTTCGTTAACTATCTTCTTTGTATTGGCGGCTATCTTTATTTTCGGTGGAGAAACCATCAGAGGCTTCTCGTTTGCATTGTTGATTGGTATTGTTATCGGTACTTATTCTTCTATCTGTATTGCAACACCAATTGTAATCGATTTTGAAAAAGAAAAAGAAGACGCAAAATCAGGAGGGGAAATCAATTAGGATTTTTGGATTCAGGATTTAGGATTATACAAAGCCCGATAATAATAGTTATCGGGCTTTGTTTTTTCTGTACTTTTGCAAACGAAATTCAAATTTTGAAACATTCATAATTTATAATTCACATTTTATAATTTTCATTAATGTTATTATTTCTTAATCTGGGCGGTGGCGAAGTATTTATAGTGGTACTGGTTATCATTTTGTTTTTCGGGTCGGACAAACTTCCTGAAATAGCAAAAGGATTGGGTAAAGGTATACGTCAGATAAACGATGCCAAAGAGCAAATACAAAACGAAATTCAGAAATCTACTTCGGCTTTTAAAGAAGAGATGGATAAACATACCTCTGACATTCATTCGGAACTGAAACAAGCAGGCGACAGCATGAAAAAACAAATAGATGATGTATCAACTGCTCTCAAAGACGAAGGAAAAGTAATAAAAGATACTACTAAAGAATAGTATATCCCTTCTGTTAAATTCTTAAATCGATATTCATGCAAATTCTCTCTCCTCAAAATTTCAAAGATTATGAACTGATTGATGTGGGCGGCTTCGAAAAGCTCGAAAGGTTTGGCTCCTATATTACCATTCGTCCGGAACCGCAAGCCGTATGGGATAAAGCGATGACTACTGCCGAGTGGGATAAAATGGCGCACATTCGATTTGTGCCCAAATCAAGTTCGTCAGGCGAATGGAAAAAGCTTAAGCCAATGCCAGACCGTTGGAATATCAATTATCAGTTGGCTAATACGGAACATCATATTTCATTTAGACTCGCTTTAACTTCGTTTAAGCATGTTGGTATTTTCCCGGAACAAGCCAGCAACTGGGATTATATTTACGATTCGATAAAGAAAATGCAAACTCCCCGACCACGTATTCTTAATTTGTTTGCCTATACAGGCGGTGCATCTTTGGCCGCTAAAGCAGCGGGTGCCGATGTAACACATGTGGATTCAATAAAGCAAGTGGTAACCTGGAGTAAGGAAAACATGGAGCTTAGCAAACTTACTGATATACGTTGGGTGGTGGAAGATGCGCTGAAGTTTGTGAAGCGTGAAGAAAAAAGAGGCAACTTGTATAATGGAATTATTCTGGATCCTCCTGCATTTGGGCATGGCCCGAATGGAGAAAAGTGGAAGCTTGAAGATAATATTAACGAAATGATGAAAGGTGTGCTCACTCTACTCGACCCGACAGAACATTTTTTAATTCTTAATGCATATTCATTAGGGTTTTCCTCACTCATTATTCAAAATCTGCTTCATCCAAAAGCCAATCAAAATTTAACCATTGGAGAGTTGTTTCTTCCATCTACCAATGGGCCGGTTTTGCCATTGGGGGTGTTTGGACGGTTGAGGAATTTTTAGGTAACTACACTTTTATTGATATAGATTCTCCTAAATAGCGCTCCTTATTTAGAAGTACTAAAACACTTTGCTGGCCACTCTGCGGGTAGCTTCAGAAGTTCCCATGGTGTAATAATGCAAACATGGGGCTTTGGCTTTTATCAATTCTTTAGATTGCTCTATACACCAAGCTATGCCTACTTCTTTAACCTGCTCATCTGTTTTGCATTTATCTATTTGTTCGAGCAAAGGCTGAGGAACATCTATCTTAAATATTTTAGGCAAAAAGGTAGTTTGTTTTTTTGTGGTCATTATTTTTAATCCCGGAATAATAGGCACTGTAATACCCATCTCTCGACATTTATTTACAAAATTAAAGTAATGTGCATTATCAAAAAACATTTGAGTAACGATGTATTCGGCACCTGCATCAATTTTAGCTTTCAAATGTTTCATATCCGAAATCATGTTGGGAGCTTCGAAGTGTTTTTCGGGATAACCTGCCACCCCAACACAGAAATTAGTATGAGCCACATCTTCCAGGTCGTTTTCCATATAACGTCCGTTATTCATTTGTTTTACTTGTTTCACCAGGTCGATGGCATAGGCATGACCATTGGGTTCCGGAACAAATTCGGGTTCGCTCTTAATACTGTCGCCACGTAAAGCAAGTACATTATCTATTCCCAAAAACTGTAAATCGATAAGTGCATTTTCGGTTTCTTCGCGGCTAAATCCTCCGCAGATAATATGCGGCACTGTGTCTACATGATATTTATTGATAATGGCAGCACAAATGCCCACCGTTCCGGGACGTTTGCGAATACTCACTTTTTCCAGATATCCTCCTTCGCGTTTTTTGTAAATGTATTCTTCGCGGTGATAGGTAACATCAACAAACGAAGGTTTGAATTCCATCAATGGGTCGATACCATCGAAAATAGATTGAATACTTTTCCCTTTCAGGGGAGGAAGTATTTCGATAGAAAACAAGGTTGATTTGGCCTGATTGATATGGTCTATTACTTTCATTTTGTGTTTTGTTTTTTATAAAACGGTTGCAAAAGTAAGAATAAAACAATTTGGTGATACGGTAAAAGGAAGAATAGAATATCATGCAATTGAAACCATAGAACAGATGAACAATAGAACATTCGAATAAGTGAACTACTCAACCAATGAACTTTTTGATTACCTTCGCACCCCTTTAGAAAGAAAAGAATAATGGAGAACATCAGAAATTTTTGTATCATAGCTCATATAGACCACGGGAAAAGCACCCTTGCCGACCGCCTTTTGGAGTATACCAATACCATCAGCAAGCGCGATATGCAAGCTCAGGTGCTTGACGATATGGATCTGGAAAAAGAAAGAGGCATCACCATTAAGAGTCATGCCATTCAGATGGACTATGAACTGAACGGTGTAAAATACGTGCTGAATTTGATTGACACACCCGGTCACGTAGATTTTTCGTACGAGGTATCGCGTTCCATAGCTGCCTGCGAAGGAGCTTTGCTTATAGTGGATGCTGCACAGGGCATTCAGGCACAAACCATCTCTAATCTTTATCTGGCATTGGGCAACGACCTGGAAATTATTCCGGTGATGAACAAGATAGATTTGCCAAGTGCAGAACCCGAAGCGGTAAAAGACCAGATAGTGGAACTGCTGGGCTGTAAACGTGAAGAGATTATTGCCGCCTCCGGCAAAACAGGAATAGGTGTGTACGACATACTCGAAGCCATTGTTAACCGTATTCCTGCTCCTAAAGGAGTTCCCGATGCACCGCTTCAGGCACTTATTTTCGATTCGGTTTACAATTCCTTCAGAGGAATTATTGCTTATTACAAAGTAATAAACGGAACCATTAAAAAAGGAGATAAAGTAAAATTTGTAAATACACAGAAAGAATATAGTGCTGACGAAATAGGTGTGTTGCGCCTTAAGCAGGAACCTCGCCCCAGTGTAAAAACAGGAGATGTAGGTTATATTATTTCGGGAATAAAAGATGCCCGCGAGGTTAAAGTGGGCGACACTATTACTACAGTTAACAATCCATGCGAAGACGGTATTCAGGGTTTTGAGGATGTTAAACCCATGGTGTTTGCCGGTATTTATCCGGTAGATACCGAAGATTTTGAAGAACTGCGTTATTCGATGGAAAAACTGCAACTCAATGATGCATCGCTTACCTGGGAACCTGAGTCGTCTGCGGCTCTCGGATTCGGTTTCAGATGTGGATTTTTGGGTATGCTTCACATGGAAATTATTCAGGAAAGGCTGGAACGAGAGTTTAACATGACCGTAATTACCACCGTTCCCAATGTGTCGTATCATGCTTACACATCGGCTGGCGAAATGCTGATTGTAAACAATCCGTCCGACCTGCCCGACCCAAGCCGACTGGACAGAGTGGAAGAACCGTATATAAAAGCTCAGGTGATTACCAAATCGGAGTTTGTAGGAAATATTATGAAGCTTTGTATTTCCAAACGAGGCATCATTACTAATCAAATTTACCTTACCACCGACCGTGTAGAACTTATGTTCGATATGCCTCTGGGCGAAATTGTATTCGATTTTTACGACCGTTTGAAAACCATTTCTAAAGGATATGCATCCTTCGATTATCAACCGTTGGATTACCGTGCCAGCCATTTGGTAAAACTGGATATATTACTCAACAGCGAGCCTGTAGATGCACTTTCGTCATTAATTCACCGCGACAATGCGTATGAATTTGGTAAAAAAATGTGCGAAAAACTAAAAGAACTTATTCCTCGTCATCAGTTCGAAATACCTATTCAGGCAGCCATTGGTGCCAAAATTATTTCGCGCGAAACCATAAAAGCCATGCGAAAAGATGTTACAGCCAAATGTTATGGAGGTGATATTTCGCGTAAACGAAAACTTTTGGAAAAACAAAAAGAAGGTAAAAAACGTATGCGCTCGGTAGGAAGTGTAGAAATTCCTCAATCGGCATTTATGGCCGTTCTTAAACTCAACGACTAATAGGTTTATTCCTCTCGTTTCGGCTTATAATTAAGGTTCTGTTTTGAAAAAAGCAGAACCTTTTTTTATGACAATAAAGCTAAAATTCTCTCCGCTATCACGGAAATCAAAAACGCTATCGCGGAAATGAAAAAAGTCATTGCCCTAATGAAAAACGTCATCGAGGAAATGATAAACGCTATTGCCCCAATAAAAAACGACATGAAGCGGAAAAACAGCTTCGTTTTCAATAGTTTTTATCTTTATACAATTTTTCAATTCTTGAGAAACCTGATTGTAGCAAAACAAAAAATCCCGAAACGATTCGGGATTTTTAATGAAAACGAAATTAATGTCTTCCTCCATACATAGAATTAAACTATGCCATATTTAATCGTTTTGCTAAATCGTCTTTATACGAACCTCCGATTGGAATTAGTTTTTTATCGTTTTCCAAAATTAAGTTAGGCGTTTCGACTGCAACAATTTTATCAATTCTTACAATATACGAACGATGCACACGAATAAAATCAGCGGCCGCTAATTTCTTCTCAATATCCTTCATGGTTGAATGAATCGTAAATTTTGCGTTTTCAGTATTTAGCACTACATAATCTTTTAATGCCTCAACAAAATAAATATCAGTAGCCTTCACCTTTACTAATCTGGAGTTTGATTTCACAAAAATATGGTCCTTATCTTTTGACTCCTTATTTTCCACGATAGAATATAAAAAATCTCTTTCTTTTTTAAGATCAGTTTCTTTTTCGTGCTTGTAAATTGCCATTTCAATAGAAGTATGCAAGTCAATTTCCTTGAAAGGTTTAATAATGTACCCATAAGGTTCAGAAACTTTTGCTTTGGTTAAAGTACTTTCATCAGCATAAGCAGTCAGATAAATAATAGGAATATTAAACTTTTCACGAATTACGGATGCTGCCTCAATGCCCGTCATATCACCTTTTAACATGATATCCATTAGAACTAAATTCGGTTTCAATTCTTCTGCCATACGAATGGCATCTTCGCCATTAGAACAGATTTCGACAACAGTATAACCCAATTTTTTTAAGCTATGTTGAATGTCCTTAGCAACTATGCTCTCGTCTTCAACAATAAGAATGTTTGATTTTGACATGATTATTTTTTGTTTTTAATTTGATTATGTTTGAATACTATACTATACTTTGCTCCTTTTGTGTTATCTAATTCAATTTTCCCGTTAATCTGATCAACTAATGTAACTACTAATTGCAAGCCCAACGACTCGGTATCTCTAAAATTAATTGATGACGGTAATCCTACTCCGTTATCTTCTACAATAAGTTTAATGTTTTCATCTTCATTGATCATAGCAATACTAATGCTGTTTTCATTGGTCTCATTATTAAATGCGTACTTAATGGCATTAGTCACGAGTTCGTTTATAATCAAACCGGTCGGAATTGCAAGGTCTAAAATTAAGAATTTTATTTGAATATCGAGGTTCAATTTTATTTCAAATTTTGAATCAGAATATGTATGAAGTAAATTCTGTGAAAGGTTAACCACATATTCTGAGAAGTTGATATTCGAAAAATCCTTAGTCTGGTAAAGGCTTTCGTGGATAAACGCCATAGATTTTATTCTATTCTGGCTTTCTCTTAACAAATTTAAAGTATTCTGGTCTTTTACGTATGAAGACTGTAAGTTTAGTATACTTGAAATAACCTGCAAATTATTTTTCACACGATGATGAACTTCTTTTAAAAGAATTTCCTTTTCGGCTAAGGACTGTTGAATTTTTTCGTTCGAAATAATCTTCTCTGTGATATCGTGACCGATTCCTGATATTTCTACAACCTTTCCTTTGTCGTCAAAAATAGGATTAAGAAAAATTTCGTACCAAATATCCCCTCTTAATTTATTGATAAATTTAGTTTCGAAATACTGAGGAATCCCGGCAGCAGTTTGCGAGTATTTGCTTATCCAGAAGTTATTGTATTCTTCATTTGAAAACACATTTCCTTCTATCATAGATAGGCCAATCATTGTCTCCACATCATATTGCTGTTGTATATACAATGAGAAGTTCTTATTAAATGATGTCAAACAACTGTCAGTATCCACGGTCCAAATTAAATGGGAACCACTATCAAAAATAGCATTTAATTTTGCAGCCTGCACTTGCTGTTCTTGCTCATTCTTTTTTCGTTGAGTGATGTCCTGAAATACACCAATAAAATGTGCAGCTTTCCCGTCAGCATCTTTCACCATTGAAATGGTTAAGTTCACATATACGACTCGTCCGCTCTTGTGAAAGTACTTTTTTTCGTACGACTCCTTTTCTGTGTGCCCTAACAAAAATTTATCCCAATAGGCAACGGTACGCTCCATATCTTCTGGAGTTGTAATGTCTACAAAACTCTTCTGACAAAGTTCTTCATTTGTATAACCAAGAATTTTGCATAGCTGCTGATTAGCTTGTAAAAACTGACCTTCCAAACTAACTTTAGCAATTCCAACATAAACTTGATTGTAAATTGCCCGGTAACGTTCTTCGCTGTCACGTAACTCCTGTTCAGCTTTTTTAGACTCGGAGATATCACGCGAAACTCCCATTGCACCTACAATTTCGCCAGCTTCGTTTTTCAAGACTGAAGCGGATAAAAAAGAAATAAACTTCTCTCCGTTTTTCTTTTTGTTCAACACTTCTCCCACATATATACCGTTTTCGATAAGTTCATCTTCTGTAATATGAGTACTATCATTCGGATCAGCATAGAGCATCTTAACATGTTTTCCGAGAACTTCGTGCAGTTCATAACCAAATGTTTTTTGGGCGGCTGGGTTAAACTCGGTGATATTCCCATTTTTATCAGAGGCACAAATAATATCCAGAGAACTTTCAATTAACAAGCGAGTATATTTTTGGTTGGCAAATAAAATTCTCTCCGTCTTTTTCCGTTCATTAATTTCTTGTTGAAGTTTAAAATTAGTTTCTTCGGCTACTTGGGCTCTAAGCTGCTCTTCGAGTAGTTTTTTATGTTCCGTTAAGTCTCTTAAAATAACCTGAGTTGCTTGCAAACCATTAAAAACAATAGGAGTTGGTTTTGTTTCTACAGTTACAATTTCGCTTTTTAGATTTTTTATTTTTATTTCTGTAAAACCCCAATCAATTCCTTTGCTGTTTTTGAAAATACGATCTATTACCTTCTGATGATATTCAGGTAGTATATAGTCGAACACTGATTTATTTTCCAGTTGCTCGAAACTGTCGGCACCCAAAATTCTCAATACAGATTTATTAGAAAAAATCACTTTCCCTTCGATATGTATAACAACTCCATCAGGCGAATAATCAAATAACTGTTTGTAATTCTCTCTGCTCTTATTCAGTTCTATTTCGAATTGCTTTTTCTCATTATTATCCGCAATGAAACCTTCTAGAAATAGCAATTTGTTATTTTCATCAAACACGCCTTGCCCTTTTTCCCATACCCATTTTGTTTCGCCATTTGCAGTTATTATTCGATATTCTAATTCAAAAATTTCCTTTTTCGTTAATGCTTTTAAGATATTCGAATTCCCCTTGTCGGCAGGATACACAATTTCGCTAAACGACGTTTTCTTATTGTTAATAAAGTCATCAGCATTATACCCTGTCAGTTTGTGAAAGCCGTTACTCAGAAAAAGCATGGTTAATTGTTCGTCCAACAAACATCTGTAGGCTATTCCTGGGAAATTATTGGACAAAACCGAAAATTTCCGTTCACTTTCGATTATTTTATTTTGGGTTTCTTTTTGTGCCGAAAGGTCACGAATTGCTGTAACTCTTGCCTCTGTTCCATTATAATTTATCTGATTTCCTAAAAGTTCAACCCAGAAAGGTCTGTTTCCCTTTTTGAGCATCATGATTTCGTAAGGAGAAGTAATTTTCATTTTTATCCTTTCGAGCACTGTGGTTTGAAAATCGGGATGGATAAAATCAAGAATTGAACGACCTATGAATTCATTTTCTTCATATTCGAATAATGCACAAACAGCTTTGTTTACTTGTAAAACGATTCCGTTATGATGTATGGCTATCCCTTCAAAAGCCGAATCGGAAAGCTTTCTGAATTTAGCCTCACTTAACTTAAGTTCATTGTTTGCTTCATCTTTTTTCTGATTGAGCAATTCAATTTCCTTCCGAAGCCTTCTTATCTCCGCATTTAGTTCAGTATTTGTTTTTTTGGGTTCAGCCATTTGCAAAAACTATTTTAAGCTTGGCTCTGACCCCACTGTTTCGGGAACAACTTTGATTCCATCAAATCTAATCTCAATATCCGAATTGTATAATATTGTCAAAAAAAGATACCCCGATTCGTCAAAGAACTTCCACTCACCTTCTTTACTTCCTCCGGCATATTTACCTAATTGTTTTTCTTTCCCATTCGGGTAATAAAAGCGATGCTCTCCCTCAGGAATACCATCTATAAACTTACCGACAAAACGTAGTTTGCCAGTGCTTGTGTAGTAATGTTTCCATTCTCCGTCACGATTATCATCTTTATAACTTCCTTCTTCTTTGTAATCGGGAAGTTCCAGAATCCATGGCCCTTCTTTCTTTCCATCCACCATTTCTCCTTTGGTGATTATTTTGGAACTGTCAGCACTTACGTCTTCATAATCTATCAATGTTCCATCTTGCAGATTATTTCTGTAAGTTTCTTCGCGCCATAAATTTCCTGATTCGTAATACCATTTCCAAGGACCTTGTGCTTTTCCCTTTTTATCGTATTTACCTCTTTGTTCAATTTTTCCATTTGAATAATAGAATACCCATTCACCAATCCGTTTGCTGTTGAAATATTCGCCTTGAGCTTTCAACTGGCCGTTTGGATGATACTCTTTCCATGGACCTTGTTGTCTGCCGATCGTATCTAATATACCTTCGCCTGTCAGCACGCCATCGGCATACACCTTTGCAGAAAGCACTTTCCCTTCGGGAGAAAAAACTCTATGAATTCCTTCGGCTACACCATCCTTGTATGTTCCGGTAAATTTTACAATACCTCCTTCGTAATATTCTGTTCTCACATCAAGCTTTGCAAGTTCAGGAGCATTTTTCTGAACTACTCCGTTCACATATTTAGTTGTACTTACCAAACTACCCGAAACAGAGTATTCTTTCAAATATCCATTCATCTTATCGTCACTATAGGTAACTTCGTTTTTAATAATTCCGGACGGGTAAAATTGTTTCCACACACCTTGCTTCAGGCTATCCGCATCTCTCCTGTTCATTTTTTCTTCTCTCTGAACAAAACCCATTTTATATTGGGTGAGTGTAATGACAGTACTGTCCGGGCCGAATTCAAACCCTTGCCCTTCCTCTTTTCCGGCAACAAATGGAATTGTTTGTTTTACTTTTCCATTCTTGAAATAGTACACAGTATTGCCTTGTTTCATATCATTTGCAAAACTTTCTGATAAAACAAGAAAACCTTCTTTGGTGTCATAGGTTTTTCTTAATCCGTTTTTCTTTCCTTCCTTGTAATTGTATTCAAAAGCTAGTTTACCTTTCTCATTATAGAATTTCCAAATACTATCTAGTTGAAAATTTTTTCTATTACCTTCTGATTTTATGACACCATATTCTGAATATGTTTTCCAATACCCATCAGGTTTTCCATCACGCATAGTTCCCTCACTCGAAACTTTTCCGTTGTCGTAGTAAAATTTATTGTAGCCATTCGGATTTGTGTTTTTATCTGTTTGTGCAATTGAGGCACCTGCTAACAAAAACAAACACATAAAATTTAGTATTCTCTTCATATACTTTATTCTTCTTTCACAAAAGTAAACAAATAAGTTAAATTGTGAAAACCGTTAATATCTTTGTTTTTAATAGGAGCAATGCGGGGAAAAATAAATGATTTTACACAGGCAACTTCTTTCGCCCCCTCTAATCTGTTGTTTCTTCTACAGGCACTTCTTCAACTGAATTTTCCTCACCAGCATTTCCGCTCCCGTCAAAAGATTTTTGAGTTAATAGATTTCCCTTATCATCCCATTCTTTCCATATTCCAAATTGTGTATCCGCTTTGTATTTCCCTTCTGTTTTCTTTTGTCCACTTTCGTAATATGCCATATAATTTCCATCAAGTTTCCCTTCTTTATAATTGGAAACCTCATTTAATTTTCCGCTTTCGAAATACAGTTTTACTTCGCCTTCTAATTTATCGTCTGCATACTTATCCTCTTCCTGCAACTGACCGCTCTCATAGTAGAACTTTGCAGTTCCGATTGCCTTACCATCCTTGTAAGTGCATTCCTGTTTAGTTTTACCATTTTCGTAGTATTGCGTGTAGGGGCCATCCATCTTTCCATTACTATAGGGCACTTCCGTCAGTTTTTTACCGCTTTCATAAAAAGAAGTTAGCATGCCCGTTTCTAACCCATCAGCATAAGTAACCTTTTCCTTTACCTCACCGCTTTCATAATACACCATGCTTTCACCGTTTTCTTTGTCATCATTATACGGAAGTTCTTTCTGCAATTTTCCGCTCTCATAAAACCATTTCGCAATACCGTTTCTCTTTCCATTGGTAGAGAAGCTAAATTCACTTTGAATATTTCCTTCCAAATTGTAATCTCTTTGAATGCCAAATTTCACGCCTGACTTATAAACATTAAGAGAATAGTATACTGCACTGTCGGCAGAGACCGCATTCCAACTCGAATCTTTGTATTCAATCCATTTTCCCTCTTTCAGGTTATTTACCATTTCATTCTTTGCTTCATATTTTGAGGTGAAGCCATCTTCAAGCTTCTCGGTATGAAATTTTAAATAAATGAAGTTAACCATTACGTAGAGCAATAGTATACCTGCGATTCTTTCTATAGGTTTCATGTTTTAGGTGAGTTTATTAAAATCTGAACTTATTTCCGGCAAATGTAGAATATTATCTTGCAAAAAAGAAATCAAAAAACTCTAGATTCCTCTTTATGGAATAATGTATAAGGAATTATTGTTCTAAAACAAAACCATAAAATTCAAACAAAGTCAAGAATACTAGAATCTAAAAAATCTTATTACCTTTATTCACTCAAATTTGACATTGATTATGAAAATAAAAATACTATTTCTGATTTCTGTGCTTATAACCGCACAAATATTTGCTCAGTCACAACTGAACAATAGTAATACTGCCTCCAAACATCATCTGAATAGTACTCAGTTTAAATCTGTACTTCCTAGTAATCCGATGCAAGCAGATAATTCCAGAAGCGACACTACCGACATTTTAAAATTCACCATTAATCTGAACGTAACCAGTTTTGTTGACAGTACCATTAGCGGAAACTCACAAATAAAATTCACTCCTAAAGTTAACGGATTAAATAAACTTAATCTGGACTTGTTAATGTTAACTGTCGATTCGGTTAAAAGTGGAAACAACCTGCTCACGACATTATATAACGACACCCTTCTCAATGTAACCCTTCCTGTAACTTATAACATTGGTGACACTTCGTCTGTGACTGTCTACTATCATGGTCGCCCTCAGATTGACCATCCCAATCAATGGGGTGGCTTCTTTTTTCAGGGTGTTTATGCTTATAATATAGGTGTTGCGTTTCAAGCGTTACCCCATAATTATGGCAGAGTGTGGTTTCCATGTTTCGATAATTTTGTGGAACGAGCTAAATTCGAATTTAACATAACTACGAACAATGGAAAAATAGCCTATTGCAACGGATATCTTGCCAATGATACCACAGACGGGAATGGTAACAGAACACGTTGCTGGAAAATGGATACTGAAATCCCTTCGTATCTGGCTTCTCTTTCTGTGGCTCCATACACTCAGGTTAATCAAACTTATAATGGAATGAATGGCACCATACCGATTATATTAACCGCATTGCCGGCAGATACTACTAATATGAAAGCCTCTTTTGTAAACTTGCCAAATGCGCTTACTGCATTCGAGAATCATTTCGGGCCTTACAGATGGAATCGAGTGGGCTATTGTCTTGTGCCTTTTACAGCAGGAGCCATGGAGCATGCTACCAATATTTCGTACCCAAAAGTTCTTTCAAATGGATCAACTACATATCAGATTTACTTTATTCATGAATTATCACATCATTGGTTTGGCGATTTGGTTACCTGCCGAACTGCCGAAGACATGTGGTTGAACGAGGGATGGGCGCATTATTGCGAGTTTATATATACCGAATTTGCCGGAAATTACAGTAATTATCTTGCTGCGGTAAAAGCTAATCATGCTGACAATGTTCAGTTTTTGCATGTAAAGGAAGGAGGATACCAAACCCTTTCTAACATTCCCCAAACTTATACATACGGAGATCATGTATACAACAAAGGGGCCGACATAGCTCATACTTTAAGGGGGTATATGGGGGACAGTGTGTTTTTCTATTCGCTCAAATCTTATCTTACTCAAAATAGTTTTAAAGATGTTTCGAGTTCCGATTTAAGAGATGCTCTTACAGCAGCAAGCGGAATAAATCTTTCTGATTTCTTTAACGATTGGGTGTTTAATCCCGGCTGGCCTCACTTTTCAATCGATTCATCGGTTATCACGCCTAATGGTAATAACTATAATGTGGCCGTTTATGTGAAACAAAAACTAACCGGAGCTCCTAATTATTACAAAAATGTGCCGCTCGAAGTTACTTTCAAAGCTGCAAACTTTGCCGAAAACACACAAACATTTTTTATGACCGGGCCTAATCAGGTAATGAATTTCACTGTGCCTTTTAACCCTGCATTTGTTGCAATTAATAAAGGTTCTAAAATTAGTGATGCGATAGTTTCGGATTTTCAAACCATCACTACTATTGGCAGTAAAACAATGGGTGCAACAAAAATGTCACTTAATGTTTTAAGTCTTCCTGATACGGCATTTATTAGAGTGGAACATAATTTTGCTACTCCTGATGATTACAAATCATGTTGCATCCCTTATCGTTTATCTCCTAATCATTATTGGAAAGTGGACGGGATCGCTCCGGCAGGTTTCAGAAGCAAAGCCATTTTATATTATGACGGGCGAACATCTACTTCCAACTTTTCAGGTAATCTATGGTTAGATTATTTGTTGATGGGAACTGAAGCCGAAGATAGTTTAGTGCTTATGTACCGCAAAAATACAGCTTCGGAATGGGCTGTCTACCCTTATTACACCAAAAATCAATCCGGAAGCAATGTCGATTTACATGGTTTTGTCACTATCGATTCGTTGCAATTCGGGGAGTATGTTTTTGCTATGAACGATTATTCGTTAGGCATAAATAATAAACCCACTGTTTCGCAACAGCCCTCCATTAAACTTTTCCCAAATCCGGCAAACGAAACCGTGACGGTTGATTTGTCGTCTTCGGCATCTGTAATTCAAACCGGGTCAATGCTGATAATTTCTGATGTTGCGGGAAAAATTATTCACAAAGAAAAACTGACACCTCTGCAAACGGCACTCAACATAAACACTTCGGCATACAGTAACGGGATATATTTTGTAACTATAAAAAATAATTCTGCTGTAGTTGCTAAAAATAAATTTGTAATTGCGCATTAACACTTAATACTTTTAAAAATGAAAAAGATTCTATCCTGCATTATATTTTCACTGAGTTTTATTTTCTCGAACGCCCAAACGGTAAACGACATTCCTGCTATGGAACAAAAAGCACAGGAAGCCAAAAGCAAATCGATTACATCAGGTGTCATCAACAATTATGATATAAAATATCACCGATGCGAGTGGGAAATAAAACCGGACACTAACTATATTAAAGGTGCAGTAACCACTTATTTTAAACCAACTGTTGCAGGGTTTAATCAAATGCAGTTCGATTTTACTATAGCATTAGGGGTAGATTCTGTAAAATATCATTCATCAACTATATCATTTATTCAGAATGTAGGTGATATTTTGCAAATTTCATTTCCCTCTGTCATTCCGCTTAATTCGCTCGATTCAGTAACTGTTTTTTATAAAGGTAATCCGCCTTCTAATGGATTTGGTTCTTTTGTTCAAACCACACACGATGCCACTCTTCACACACCCATAATATGGACTTTATCCGAACCTTTCGGAGCCAAAGATTGGTGGCCATGCAAACAAGATTTGGTAGACAAAATAGATTCGTTAGATATTTTTGTTACAGCGCCACAGATAAACAAAGTGGGCAGCAATGGTGTATTGCTTTCAGTAACCCAATCGGGCACCGACCGCATACATCACTGGAAAACGCGGTATCCGATAGCTGCTTATTTAGTGGCCATAGCTGTTACAAACTATGCAGAATATTCAAATTATGTTCCGCTGGCGGGTGGCGGCTCACTTCAGGTATTAAATTATGTTTATCCCGAAGACTCTGCTAATGCCGCTACTATTACGCCCGACATCATTAATACCATTCAGTTTTACGATAGCTTAACCATTCAATATCCATTTGCAAACGAAAAATATGGCCATGCAGAATTTGGATGGGGCGGAGGAATGGAACATCAAACAATGACATTTCTGATTGGATTTAACCACTCGTTAATGGCACACGAATGCGCTCATCAGTGGTTTGGCGATTACATTACCTGCGGCAGTTGGGAAGACATCTGGCTCAACGAGAGTTTTGCAACCTATTTTGAAACATTAACTGAAGAGCGCTACTTTCATCCAACCTTTGTTTGGCAATTGCAACAGCGTATTCTGCAAATCACCTCTGTTGCCAACGGCTCAGTAAAATGTGATGACACCACCAATGTGAATCGTATTTTTGATGGCAGATTATCTTACAACAAAGGTTCGTATGTACTTCACATGTTGAGGTGGAAATTAGGTGACAATGCTTTTTTTCAGGGAATAAGAAATTACCTCAACGACCCTTTATTGGCCGGAGGGTACGCCAAAACTCCTCAATTGAAAGCTCATCTTGAAAATTCAAGCGGATTAAATCTAACCAGTTTTTTTAATGAATGGTACTATAATCAGGGGTTCCCATCTTATCAGTTATTGTGGAATCAAATTGGGACTACAGTGAACTTGCAGGTAAATCAAACCGCCAGCGACCCATCTGTTTCGTTTTACGAACTGCCTATTCCGATTGAATTCAAAGGTGTAGGACACGATACCATTGTGGTGTTTAATCATACTTTTTCCGGACAACAGTTTACCGCTAACCTTAACTTCACTGTTGACAGTGTAAAGTTTGACCCCGATTTACATATTTTATCTAACAATAATGTGGTTACCGGAGTTCCTACACTAGCGGCTCTTACTAACGATATTTCTGTTTTTCCTAATCCCGTAAAACAGGACGTGAATTTTAAAATACAGCTAAAAGCAGCACAAACATTAACTTTCGAATTATTCGATGTCTTGGGTGGTAAAATTTATTCTCGTGACGATTCGTTTTCTCAGGGAAGTTCAACAGCTTCTATTCCTATGGAACGCCTTGCAAAAGGAAGCTATTTCATTAAAATTAGAGGAGGGGATATTAATTTTTCTCAGAAAATAATTAAACAATAATTTACCTTCCCGATAATACTAACCGCCTCCTAACACGGGGGCGTTTTTTTTGTTCTGTTTTCTTTCCTTCCTTTTGCAGATAGTTGTTAAGCTATATCTTTCCCACTCCCAAACTAATGAACATAGAGAATGTTTATAAACTTTTGTTGTGAGACGAAAAAACATCATTCTTAAACAATAATTTTGTGAGGTAATAATTTATAAAATATTTAAAATGAAAAAAGGATTCAAATCTGTTTCGGTGTTGTTATTAACTGCTTCTATGTGCGGGTGCGTACCTCAGCGACTGATGGAAGAAGAACAGGCTAAACGTAAAAGTTGCGAGTCGGAATTGGCTGCTCTCAAAACTTCGGCCAGCGAATGCGACTCCAAACTGGCAGAAGCAAAAAAAGTAATGAACGAAAATGATAAAGATATAACTCAGCTCAAAAAAGACACTGCTACTCTGGGGCGCGATTACCGACAATCGGATGCAAAATATGCAAAACTAAACGAGATTAACGACCAGCTACTGGCCAAGTACAATCGCCTGCTCGAAGGAAACATAAAGGACACAAAAAAGATTGCAGGAGAATTGCAGATGACTCAGGAAGAATATCTGAAAAAACAGGACGAGTTGAAACAGCTGGCTGAACAACTCAACAATCAGAAAAAAACTTTGGATGAAACCACAGCCGAATTAAAAAAACGTGAAGCACGTGTTGCCGAACTCGAAGCTGTATTGAAAAGCAAAGACGATGCAAGCAACGAATTGAAGAAAAAACTTTCGGATGCGTTGTTTAATTTCGAAGGAAAAGGATTAACCATTTCTCAGAAAAACGGAAAAGTATATGTGTCCATGGACGAGAGTTTGCTATTTGCTTCGGGAAGCACCGCTGTTGAAGAAAAAGGAATAGAAGCCTTAAAAAAAGTAGCAAAGGTGCTGGAGCAAAGCAAAGACATCAATGTACTTATAGAGGGCCATACAGACGATGTGGCGATGAATGGCAAAGGCGAAATAAAAGACAACTGGGATTTATCGGTTATGCGTGCCACTTCCATTGTTAAAATAATTACAAAAAATTCATCGGTAGACCCTAAACGATTAATGGCTGCCGGCTGTGGCGAAAACTTTCCTATCGACCCTGCCAAAACAGCCGAAGCTCGCAAGAAAAACAGAAGAACCGAAATTATTCTTACTCCTAAACTGGACGAATTATTCAAAGTGTTAGAAACAAAATAAAATAATTTACTTGTGCTGTTTCGGCTTTCGAATAGCACAGCATGATGGTAAACAATATGAAAAAATCTATCTTCTTACTTCTTTTCTCCTGCTTCATCACCGGCCTGATAGCTCAGCCCGTAACCGAATACTGGGACAAAGAATTTAAACACAAAAAAAGCGAACAACAAACCAAAGATGGTATGCAGGATGGCAAATCGATGTCGTGGTACGAAAACGGTGACATTGCCAAAGAAGGAAACTTTACACGTGGAAAAGAAGACGGAAAATTCATTACCTATTATCCCGGCAAAAAAGTAAAAATAGAAGAGTCCTATAGTTTAGGCAACAAACAAGGCGCCTGGAACTACTATTACAGCAATGGAAAGAAAGCTATGGTAAGTTTTTTTAAGAACGACAAACAAGACAGCACTTGGCTGGCCTGGTACGAAAACGGCCAACCCAAAAGCATAGAGAACTATAATGCGGGAAAAAAAACAGGTCACTGGACTTATTTTTACGACAACGGACAAAAAGAAAGCGAAGGCGATTTTGTTAACAATAAAGCCGAAGGAACCTATACCGGCTGGCATAAAAACGGAAAAGTGCAAACCGAAGGTCGCTACCTCCACGGGCGCGAAACAGCTACCTGGAAAGAGTATTACAAAAACGGCAACCCAAAACAAGAACTCCTTTACATGGATGACGAAGTACTGCTGATGAACCTCTGGGCCGAAAATGCTGTGCAAATTATTACCAACGGCAATGGCAAAATGACCACTCAATACGACAGCGGTAAAAAGAAAAGCGAAGGCAATTATAAAGACGGGCGCATGGATGGCCTGTGGACTTATTTCCTTCAGTCGGGCGAAAAAGACTACAAAGTAGAATACGCCAAAGGAAAGAAAAACGGAAACTGCACCAACTGGTTTAAAAACGGAAAAGTAAAAAGCGAAGGCCCTTTTGTGAATGACAAAAAAAACGGATACTGGAAATGGTACAACGAAGCCGGGAAAATAGAAATGGAAGGAACCCTGTCTGACGACCTTCGCTCAGGAAAATGGATGTATTGGTTTGCTTCGGGCATCAAAGAGTCGGAAGGATATTACAAAAACAACCTAATGGATAGCCTCTGGAATTATTCTTACAAAACAGGCAGCAAATGGAAAATAGGAAGCTATAACCAAGGCAAAAAAATTGGCACCTGGACCACCTGGTACGAAAACGGACAAAAACTAAACGAAGGTAAATTTGCAGACGGAAAAGAAGAAGGCACCTGGACATCGTGGTACGATGACGGTGTGCTGAAAGACGAAGGAAACTTTAAAGCCGGGAAAATGGACGGCTCCTGGAAAGGATTCCTGCCTTCTACCATGCCCATTTACGAAGGATTTTATAAAGACGACCTCAAAGACGGCCTCTGGAAACTATTTTACGAATCGGGAAAAGTGAAAGAAACCGGCAATTACAAAAAAGGAAAAAAAGACGGACACTGGATAGCCTTTACCAACCATAGTATTAAAGAAAGCGAAGGCGTTTATAAAGAAGAAAAATTTGACGGCCTTTGGACCTATTATTATCCCACAGGCGTTAAATCTATGGAACAAACCTTTAAAGACGGCCTATTGGCTGGCGACTGCGCCTCATGGGGCGAAGATGCCAAACTACGCTCCACCTCGTCTTACACCTTAGTTAAAAGCAAATCCGGACGAGTAGAAAGCAAACCAAACGGCAAATGGGTGTTTTACGACAAAAACGAAAACATCATTAACGAAGTTACCTACAAAAAAGGTGTAAAAGTAAGGTAGCCGATTTTAAGTTTAAAGTTCCGAGTTCAAAGTTTCAGTTTTAAGTTTGTCATTGCGAGCGCAGCGAAGCAATCTCTAAATAGGTTTTAGGCAATCACCAATTGCTAATCACCAATTATTAGGTTGAGTGAAGGAAAATTTTCAGCGAGTTTCATAGTGTTTTAATTTTGCCCCGTTAATTTCTGCTTAAGTTTATCAATTATTTGTTTATGCAAGCCCATTTCTGAGTCGAGGGCAATGCTGGCATCATTGCATCATGTTAAATTTTAAACGCATAATGTCTTCTTTTGTAAACGAATAAATAAAATTTGTGTTCGATTTCGAATCTTTTGATCTAATGTTTCTTCCTTTTAACACCCAAAATCACCATCTCGTTAAAATGCTTCACCATTTGTTTAAGACATTGTACAATTTGTTTAAGGCAATGTGCAATTTGAACGAGACATTATACCATTTAAACAAATGATTAAACAATTTGTTAAAATGATGAACGATTTGAACGAGACATTGCACAATTTGTTTAAGACATTGTGCGATTTGAACAAGATATTGTACAATTTGAACGAGACATTGCACAATTTTAACAAATGATTAAACAATTTGTTAAAATGATTAACAATTTTAACGAGACATTGTACGATTTGAACAAATGACGATTTTGCTTGTTACCCATTTTGTTTTTCTCGTTAAAGAGATTCAATTTCTTTAACAAATGACGGTTTTTCACTTCTCCCCCCTTTTTCTTGTTTAAAAGACTTTTAAAGAACGTTATTGCCTGCTTGTGCATGTTTTTCACTCGTGGCAACTATTAAGTGGTGTCTCACCACAATGCATAACACTAAGGAAAAGTAAAAGAACTTTTGGTTGTCGCGGTTCGCCATAAGATAAAAAGACGGGCGAAATAGGCTCGCAATTGCAAGAGAATCTAGAATTGTAGAACCAAAAAGCCTCCGAACAAAATTGTTCGAAGGCATTTTAATAAGCACAAATTAAAATTAGTACTATAGATTAATACCCACCTTTTGCCGAACCTACATTTTCAATAGGGTGCCAGGTTGTTTTTGTTTCTTGCAAATCGTTAATAAAATAAGGGCTTTGGGCTTTATTGGTTGCCATGTTCTGAGAGTCGTAAATAAAAACACGTTTCACATTCAGCGAAGCATTTTCTTTAATCAGTTTAACTTCTGCTTTATTTGTTCTGTAATAAACCATCGCATTTACATCCATGTGAGATGAAAAATGAGTGTGCAACTCAGCCGAACTGCCGGTCATAATATTAACCACTCCTCCCGGTAAATCGGACGTGTTCAGCACTTCCGAAAAAGTTACCGAACACAACGGTTTGCTTTCGGAAGCAAGCACCACACAGGTGTTACCCCCTGCAATAATCGGAGCTATGGCGGTTACCAAGCCCAGCAAAGAATTTTCTTCGGATGCAATAACGGCTACCACACCCGTAGGTTCGGCCACAGAAAAATTAAAATGCGAGGACGCTACCGGATTAACAGAACTAAACAAAGCCTGATATTTATCGCACCAGCCGGCATAATACACCATGCGGTCAATGGCAGTTATCACTTCGTCTGTGGCCGATTTCGAAGCAGCTCCTTGCAAAATAAGTTCGGCAATAAATTGTTCTTTTCGCCCTTCCATTATCTCAGCTATTCGATAAAGAATTTGCGAACGATTGAATGCCGCACGCCCTGCCCATCCTCCAAACACCCCGCGGGCAGCCACTACAGCGTTTCTAAAATCTTTGCGTGACGACAAACAAATGTTGGCTATCACTTCTCCTTTTTTATTTTTTAAAGGATAATATCTTCCAGATTCGGTTCGTGGAAATTGTCCACCGATAAATATCTTGTAAGTTTTCAAAACTTCTAATCGTGCCATAAGTTTTATTTATTTTAAGTTTCACCCTTGTCAGTGTTCTGCACCCTGACAGGGATAATATGAGTTTTATTTATGTATCAAAATTTCAAATACGGCATCAGCCCATGCAATCCGCCTTCTCTTCCAAATCCGCTTTCTTTGTATCCTCCGAAAGGTGAAGTAGGGTCGAATTTATTATACGTATTTGCCCACACCACACCGGCTCTCAACTTCGAAGTCAGGTTAAATATCTTAGAACCCTTGTCAGTCCAAACCCCTGCCGATAAACCATAAGGAATATTATTTGCTTTTTCAATCACCTCTTCAATGGTGCGGAATGTTTGGATTGTAAGCACCGGCCCGAATATTTCTTCCTGTACCACCCGGTGCGATTGAGATGCATTTAAAAATAAAGTTGGTTTACAAAAATTTCCTTTACCCGGAATAGCGCATGAACTCTGATAAATTTCAGCTCCTTCAGCTATTCCTATTTTGATATATTTATTTATTTTCGATAATTGTTCCTTCGAATTGATGGCTCCTATGTCGGTATTTTTATCCAGAGGGTTTCCTACAATAAGTGTTTCCATTCTGTCTTTCAGTTTGCGAATCACAATATCTGCTACACTTTCCTGAACAAACAAGCGCGACCCTGCACAACAAACATGTCCCTGATTAAAAAATATTCCGTTCACAATTCCCTCAACAGCCTGATCTATTGGCGCATCTTCAAAGATAATATTGGCCGCTTTTCCGCCTAATTCAAGTGTTAACTTTTTATCTGTTCCGGCAATCGCTTTCTGAATAATTTTACCCACATCCGTTGAACCGGTGAAAGCAATTTTATTAATGTCCGGATGATTAACAATAGCTGCTCCTGTTTTACCGGCACCGGTAACAATGTTTACAACACCTTCGGGCAAGCCACTGTCGCGAATTAACTCAGCCAGTTTTAATGCAGTAAGCGAAGTAGTTTCGGCAGGTTTCAGAACTACTGTATTTCCTGTGGCCAATGCAGGAGCTATTTTCCAGGCCGCCATCAGCAGTGGAAAATTCCAGGGAATAATTTGTCCGGCTACCCCTAATGGTTTAGGCGTTCGACCTGGAAAAGCATATTCCAGTTTATCTGCCCAACCTGCATAATAAAAGAAATGATTAGCCGCCAGAGGAACATCTATATCCCGACTTTCGCGAATGGGTTTTCCTCCATCCATTGTTTCAATAACAGCAAACTCACGCGCACGTTCCTGCATCAGGCGTGCTATGCGATAAATATACTTCCCTCTTTCCTGAGCAGAAATTTTCGACCATTTCTCAAATGCTTTGCGGGCAGCTTTCACCGCCTTGTCCACATCTTTCTCATCAGCCTCTGCTATTTCAGCAATTTTTTCCTCTGTTGCAGGATTGTATGTGGCAAAATATTTTTTACTGTTTGGCTTTACAAACTCACCATTAATAAACAAATCATATTGCTTTTTCAAAGTAATATGTTTCGTGTCTTCCGGAGCCGGTTCGTACGCCCAGTTTGTAGTAAAATCCAATGTAGGTTCTTTTGTTTTTTTTGTCATTTTATTTTTCTTGTTATCCCCTGTCTGGGCTTAGAACCCCGACAGGGGTAATTTGTTATCTGTTAAAAAATATTATTTCACCAGAAGCCGGTTATATCCTAAACATGGATGTTACCCGCCATAATTTAAATTGTCTATTTTTCTATTTCCGCATCCATCTCAGCTATTAAAGTTTCTTTAAACTGCTCATGGCAAACTTTAAAATTATTTAAATCATTAAACATCTCAACTACTTCCTTTCTTTTCAAACTGGTCGGCAAATCCGAAATCATGGATTGATAAGAACTATACTTCCAATCCGATATTTTTTTGGCAAACTGATGATGAATGGGATTAGTATGAATATACAAAATTAAAGATTTCAGATATTCTGACGAGTCAATTTCTTTTCGTTTGAAAGAGCGCGAAAACAAACTTCCTTTTCTTCCTTCCTGTTTATTTATTGCCTGCGAATAACCATTAAATAAATTTGAAAATTGCTTACTAATATGTAACCCAAAAAAATCTATTTCAATATTCACCCCAGTTAATGCTTTGAATTCAGATAATGTAATATTCTCATCCGGCAATTTATCATTCTCTTTTAGAAATTTGAAAATCTCTTCTTCCGCTTTAAATTTAAGTAATAAATGAAAATGATTCGGCAATAAGCAGTAGGCATAAGTGTCAGCAATGGGAGAAATATACTCCTTGAACTTAGTTAGAAAGTAAATATAATTCGCCTCATTAAAAAAAATACTATCACTTCCGTTTCCGTGATTATACAAATGGAAGAACTTATCTGGTTTTAACTTGTCTTGGTTTTCCGGCATTTCATTTTTACCCTGTCAGGGTTTAGAACCCTGACAGGGGTATTATTTATTAAGTTGATTTTACTATTATTTTTTCATTTTTTTACTCATTACCCCTGTCAGGGTTTAAAACCCTGACAGGGGTGCTACGTGACGTTTGTTCCTATTCACTATATCAATCTTTCGAAAAATAATCAATACTCTGATACACTCCGGTGGTTTCTTTGGCAATCTGCATCAGCACATCGTTCGCCAAACTGCTTGCTCCAAATCTAAACCATTCATTGCTCAACCAGGCCCCTCCCAAAGTTTCGCGCACCATTACTAAATAATGAATTGCCGACTTGGATGTAGAAATTCCACCTGCAGGTTTCATTCCTACCATACGTCCTGTTTTATAATAATAATCTCTGATGGCCTCTAGCATTACCAGTGATACCGGCATAGTTGCTGCAGGTGATATTTTCCCTGTAGAAGTTTTTATAAAATCCGCTCCTGCATACATTGCTATTTCGCTTGCTCGCCTCACATTATCCAATGTTGAAAGTTCCCCTGTTTCAAAAATAACTTTTAATCGGGCTTTTCCGCAGGCTTCTTTAATAGAAGCTATTTCATCAAACACAAACGAGTAATTTCCACTCAGAAATTCTCCTCTCGAAATCACCATATCTATTTCATCTGCTCCGCTGTCAACAGCAAATTTGGTATCGGCTATTTTAACTTCGTAAGATGATTGTCCACTTGGGAACGCTGTGGAAACGGAGGCTACTTTTACAGATGAGCCCTTCAACGCATCTTTAGCTATTTTCACCATTGATGGATACACACACACTGCTGCCACTGTCGGCAATCCTGGAATGACATCGTGCAGGTGATTAGCCTTGTAACACATTTGTTTTACTTTCCCCTCTGTATCTTTTCCTTCCAGTGTAGTCAAATCAATCATATTCAGTGCCATTTTAAGGGCCTGCATCTTTGATGCTTTTTTTATACTTCGGGTGGTAAATCGTGCTGCCCGCTCTTCCACTCCCACCTGATCGATGGATGGGGTGTTTCTGAAATCGGGCAAAGAAATTGTTTTACTCATTATTTCTGTTTAAGGATTTGAGCAAAGATATTCAAAAATATCTTTTTGGACTTGTTGTACTATATTTTGTTTTATATTTGAAACAATAATAAAAGTCTTTTTTTGCAAATCAGGAAATGTTGAATCGAATTGAAAAAGAAAAATTACTTGGTCAGAAAGGGTTAGTAATATGGATGACCGGATTGAGCGGTGCTGGTAAAACCACTATAGGAGTTGCTCTAGAAAACCATTTGCATAATGACGGAGTTCTTACACAATTATTAGATGGTGATATTATCCGCGAAGGGTTGAACAACAATCTTGGGTTTAGCGATGATGACCGCAAGGAAAATATCAGACGAATTGCAGAGACAGCAAAACTATTTGTCAATTGCGGAATCATCACTATATGTTGTTTTGTTAGCCCAACAAATGAAATAAGAAACATCGCAAAAAAAATTATCGGAGAAAAAGATTTTATCGAGGTTTACATTAATGCTTCGTTAGAAACTTGCGAAAAACGTGATGTAAAAGGATTGTATGCCAAAGCCAGACGAGGCGAGATAAAAGATTTTACAGGAATAGGCTCACCATACGAGATTCCTCTTAACCCTCATTTGGAAATAAAAACCAACGAGGTTACACTAGAGGAAGGAGTAAAAAAAATAATTGACTACATCAGCAAACATAATTAAATATCTTTGCACCTTCTTTGCGGCAGGCAGGAAACTATAAAAATGAATTCACACCATCTTACTCATTTAAACGAATTAGAAAGCGAAAGTATTTTCGTATTGCGAGAAGTAGCTGCGCAATTCGAAAAACCGGCTTTACTTTTTTCTGGAGGAAAAGACAGCATTGTTTGTTTTCATTTAGCTCGCAAAGCATTTGCTCCTGCTAAAATTCCATTCCCTTTATTACATATTGATACAGGTCATAATTTTAACGAAACCATAACCTATCGCGATGATTTGGTTAGTAAATACGGTGCTCATCTTATTGTTGCTTCTGTTCAGGACAGCATTGATACCGGCAGAGTAACCGAGGAAAAAGGATACAATGCAAGTCGTAATGTTTTACAAACAGTAACCTTGCTCGACACCATTGAAAACTATAAGTTAGATGCCTGTATTGGCGGGGCTCGCAGAGACGAAGAAAAATCGAGAGCTAAAGAACGTTTCTTTTCTCACCGCGATGAATTTGGTCAGTGGGACCCTAAAAACCAACGCCCCGAACTTTGGAATTTATTCAACGGACGAAAAAATATAGGCGAACATTTCAGAGTATTCCCTATCAGTAATTGGACAGAGATGGACGTGTGGCAATACATTCTGAAAGAACAAATCGAAATTCCTTCTCTTTATTTTACTCACGAACGCGAGTGTTTTATTCGTGACGAAGTAATTTACGCGCATGAAAATGTGATACCACTCAAGCCAAGCGAAAAGGTACAGAAAATGAGAGTTCGCTTCCGCACCATAGGCGATATCAGTTGCACAGGGGCTGTACTTTCCGAAGCTTCTTCTCTCGAAGAAATCGTTCGCGAAGTGGCGGCTTCCCGAGTTACCGAAAGAGGAAGCAGAATAGACGACAAACGAAGCGAAGCCGCAATGGAAGACAGAAAAAAACAAGGATACTTCTGATGAATGATTAATTAAAATGGCAAAAACTACTCAACAATCACCGGCTGCAGAACAGCACTCCTATCTCGATATGGATTTGCTTCGCTTTACCACAGCCGGAAGTGTAGATGATGGCAAGAGCACTCTCATCGGTCGTTTGCTGTTCGATTCCAAATCTATTTTCGAAGACCAGTACGAAGCTGTGAAAGCTACCAGCAAAAAAAGAGGGGACGCATATCTTAATCTGGCGTTATTTACTGACGGGCTTCGGGCCGAACGCGAACAAGGCATTACCATTGATGTTGCCTATCGTTATTTTGCTACTCCCAATCGAAAATTTATTATTGCCGATACTCCCGGACATATTCAATACACCCGCAACATGGTTACCGGTGCTTCTACTGCCGATGCTGCCATAATTTTAATAGATGTCAGAAAAGGTGTGATTGAACAAACCAAACGGCATACATATATCGCTTCTTTATTACGAATCGAACACATTATTATATGTGTAAACAAAATGGATCTCGCAGAATATAAAGAAGACGATTTTCAAAAAGTCAGAAAAGAGTTTGAAGTAGTAGCACAAAAATTAAATATTTCCAACTTTCATTTTATTCCCATCAGCGCTTTGCAAGGCGACAACGTGGTTACTCCTTCCAAAAAAATGAAATGGTATAAAGGTAAAACCTTACTCGAATTGCTCGAAACTGTAAACCCTGCCGAAGCCGAAAAAAATGATATTGCCCGCTTCCCGGTTCAGTATGTCATCCGACCTATTAACACAGAGTTTCACGATTACCGAAGTTATGCCGGACGAATAGCCGCAGGTATCTTCAAAAAAGGAGATAACGTTACTGTTTTGCCAAACGGAAATGCTACCAAAATAAAATCCATTGATTTTGGCTCCGCTTCTCTTCAAGAGGCTTTCGCCCCCATGAGTGTTACCTTCACGCTCGATGACGATATTGACATTTCGCGTGGAAACATGATTGTAAAAGCTGAGCAACCTCCTCAGGTAAAACTCGATTTAGATATAATGATTTGCTGGATGAGCGAAAAGAAACTTCAGTCTAACCGAAAGTACTTATTGCGACACACCACTAACGATGTAAGGTGTATCATTAAAGAGGTAAAATTCAAAGTAAATATTAATACCCTGGAGAAAATGAATGACGAAAAGGTAATCGAACTCAATGATATTGCCTGTATTTCCATTCGTACCACCAACCCCGTCATTTTCGACAGCTATGCAAAAAACAGAACTACCGGAAGTGTAATATTAATTGACGAAACTTCAAACACCACTGTCGGTGCCGGAATGATAATGTAAAGTACTGATTACTGATTTTTATTTCTTTCCTGAATAAACCATTTCAATATGAGGAATATTATCTTCTAGAAACTCCTCTCCTTCTGCCACAAAACCCAATTCAGTATAAAATTTCAGTAAATAACACTGAGCTCCTATTCTTACATCAACAGTCCCATACAGCTCATTTACTCTTTTTAGCGACTCCCTCATCAGTTCTTTTCCTGCCCCCTTTCCTCTTGCCACTGCTGCCGTAACCACCCTGCCTATCGACACCTCATCAAACGAAATTCCGGGAGGAACTATTCGCGAATACGCCTGCAGTTCGCCATTCTCATCAGTTCCCAGCACATGAAACGATTTTAAATCCTTTCCATCCGCATCCTGATAAGGGCAATTCTGTTCCACCACAAACACCGCAGCACGCAAGTGCAACAGTTTGTAGAGTTCAATCGAACTAAGCTCTTCGAATTTTTTTAGTTGCCAGTTTATTTTCATTGATTAAAAAACTTGGGAATTTTTCTTTTAAGAACCAATGACAATAACCGAACAACATTTTTGCAAACACTTTGGTGGTAAGTGTTGCATTCCTTTCTCCTCACACAGACCAATGGTCTGTGGCGAGGAGTAGAAATTATTTTTCAGACTAATGTCCAATCAACGTTTTGTAGTCAGCAGCACTAAGCAAGCTGTTCACTTCTGCAGCATTACTCATTTCCACTTTTATCATCCATCCTGTTCCGTATGGATCTTTGTTTACCGAATCAGGATTAGTGTCCAAACCTTTGTTCACTTCCATCACCTTTCCCGAAACAGGCATAAACAAGTCCGAAACTGTTTTCACTGCCTCCACTGTGCCGAATATCTGCTCATGAGCCAAATCATCACCTAATGTTGCAATATCCACATAAACGATATCTCCCAATTCGCTTTGAGCAAAATCAGTTATACCAATAAATGCACTATTGCCTTCCACACGAACCCATTCGTGATCTTTTGTGTACTTTAAATTTTCCGGAAAATTCATAATAATATAATTTTTAAATATTTTTGAGACGCAAATTTATAGTAAATTATCAAACTACAAATTAAATTTTCAACTTTACTCACCATTCAGATTTTTTGGGATAAAATTCTGCCCTAATAGAATAAGAGAAGGCATTAGGTAATGCCGATCAGTTTTTGTTTGTTTTCATAAATTCAATTGGTTTTGTTAATGAATGAAAGCCCTTTGATTCAATCATAATAAACTAAACTTCAAAACCCCATTCTTCATTAAACAATTTGTCGGAAGAAGGCTTTTCCTTGTTATTTATTGTTTCATTCCCTTTCATATTTTTCTTTGCAGTTGCCGACTTCATCTGGTTTTTATAATCTTTTACATTTGGCTTTATTTCAATTTTCTCTTCTTTAGAGCTATTCTCTCTGAGTTTTTCAATTATTTCAACCAACACAAAATCGAGTTGTTTTTTGACTAAATCAGCACGTTTTATTTCTATTCTCACCGAATCACCAAGCGTCAATACTTTACCATATTTTCTTCCCCTCAAACAGTAATTATCTTCATCAAAATAATAATTGTCGTCACGTAGTTCCCGAATGCGAACCATGCCTTCGCAATGATTTTCTGTTATTTCAACAAAAATCCCCCATTCGGTAACCCCAGATATTGTTCCGTCAAACTCCTGCCCTATTTTATCCAGCAAAAACTGTACTTGTTTGTATTTAATAGATGACCGTTCAGCATCAGCTGCCAGTTTTTCCATATCCGAAGAGTGTTTACATTGCTCTTCTAATTTATCAATGTCAGGGTTTTCACCTCCATCCAGATAATGTTGCAGTAAGCGATGCACCATCACATCAGGATACCTGCGGATAGGGGAAGTGAAGTGCGTGTAATAATCAAACCCAAGACCATAGTGTCCGATATTTTTTGTAGTATAAACGGCTTTTGCCATGGTGCGAATAGCAAGAAGTTCTATCATCCCTCCTTCTTTTTTCTGATTCACTTCCCTTAACAAATTGTTCATTGAATCGGCTACCCCTCTTTCGTTCTTTACATTTAACTTATACCCAAACTTTCCGACAAATTCGGCAAAACTATTCAGTTTATCAGGATTGGGCTTATCATGAATTCGATACACAAAAGGTTTCTGAGATTCTACACTCCTATTTCCCGAATCTTTTTTCTCTTTCTTTTTTCCTACAAATTCTGCCACTTTACGATTAGCCAGCAGCATAAAATCTTCAATTAATTGGTTGGAATCTTTAGAAACTTTAAAAAACACCCCAGTAGGATTTCCAACTTCATCCAAATGAAATTTAACTTCCATTTTTTCGAAAGCTATACTTCCTTTTTTAAATCTATTTGCACGAAGTATCTTAGCCAAACGGTCGAGCGTCAGTATTTCTTCTTTAAAATTGCCTTCTTCTGTCTCAATTATCAGTTGAGCTTCCTCATAAGTAAACCTTCGGTCTGAATTAATAATTGTTCGCCCAAACCATTCGTTTATCACTTCTGCCTCATCCGTCATTTCAAACACAGCAGAAAAACACAATTTCTCCTCATTTGGTCTGAGCGAACAAACATTGTTGGAGAGCACTTCGGGTAACATTGGTACCACCCTATCCACCAGATAGACCGAAGTAGCCCTTGAAACCGCTTCTTTATCTATTATAGAATCGGGTTTTACATAATGGCTCACATCGGCAATGTGAACTCCAATCTCCCAGTTTCCATTTGTTAGCTTGCGAAGGGATAATGCATCATCAAAATCTTTAGCATCCATTGGGTCGATGGTGAATGTAGTAATGTCTCTGAAATCTCTTCTTTTTGCTATTTCTTCCACTGTAATTTTAATGGGTAACAAGTCTGCTGTTCGTTCAACATCTTTCGGAAATTCATACGGCAAACCATATTCGGCAAGTATGGCATGCATTTCAGTATTGTTTTCGCCTGAATCACCCAAAACACTTATTATTTCTCCAATCGGATTAACAGCATTTTTAGGCCATTCTGTTATTTTGGCAATTGCTTTTTGACCATCCTTGGCTCCTTTCAGTTTTTCGAGTGGAATGAATATATCCACGTGCACTCTGTTATTGCTGGGAACCAAGAACGCGAATCGTTGTGAAAGCTGAATCGTCCCCACGAACTCTGTTTTGGCACGTTGCAATATTTCTATAATCTCACCTTCCTGTTTTCCTCTTTGTTTACTGAATAGTCGCACCTTTACTTCGTCACCATGCATCGCATTCAGTGTTTTCCTTGGATTCACCAAAATGTCCTCTTCTCTCTCCTCAGAAACAATATAAGCTATACCGGTGCTGGTCATATCTACCTTTCCGGTAACAATCTGTTCCGTTAATTTCAGCTTAAATTTACCCCGTTCAGGTTCCGTTACCGACTCAGCATATTTTAATTCAGATAAAATACTTGTTATTAATAAACGCTGTGAATGGTCCTTAATGCCCATTTCAGCAGCAATTTGTTTATAATTTAAAGCCTTGTTTGGGTTCTTGGATAGTACTTTTAGTATCTCTTCGAAAAGATAACTTTTCTTAACTCCTTTTTTCTTTGGGGTGTATTTTTTTGTCATTCCCCAAAAGTGCTATTGTTTTGCCGAATAAGAAAATTTTGTTAATAAATAAATAAAATTTGTATCTTGGTGCAACCTTTTGACGCACTTTTGCGTCTTAACAAAAGAATGATGCATGTCTGATGACGAAATAGTAGAAGGATGTATTAAGAAAAACAAGCTAGCTCAGAAAGAGTTATACGACCGATTTGCCAAAAAAATGATGGGTGTTTGCCTTCGTTATTGTGACAATCAGGAAGAGGGAGAGGATGTTTTACAAAATGGATTTCTTTACATTTTTGACAAAATTGACACGTATAGGGGCACAGGTTCGTTAGAAGGTTGGGTTAGAAAAATAATTGTTAATACGGCTTTAACAAGTATACGAAAAAATAAAAAACTTGAAATGAATGTTGATTTAAATTCTGTTGAATATGGAATTGAGGACCAAAGTCATTTAGGGGAAAATATGGCGGCAAAAGAACTATTAAAGATAATACAAACTTTGCCTGTTGGATTTAAAACCGTGTTTAACTTACATGCCATTGAAGGTTATTCGCACAAAGAGATAGCAGAAATGCTTGGTATTACTGAGGGGACATCAAAATCTCAGTATTCAAGAGCAAAAACATATTTACAAAAAATTATACCGTTATAAAAAAGGTCTATGAGTAAAAAAAGCATTGAAGATTTATTTAAGGAGTCATTCGAAAACTTTGAAGCAGAAGTTAGCCCAAGTGTTTGGTCTAATATCAAAACTGCTTTAAGAGGGATAGGACTTGGGTTTATCGGGAAGGCGTTACTAAACAAAATCGGCACTAACGCAGTTATTGCTATTGTTTCCTCTGTGGCAACAGTTATTGCCACTGTTGGAGTAATGCACTGGAGCGAAAAATCATTACACAAATCGACAACATCAAACGCAACTTCCGAAAAACCGGTTACTAAAGAGCCAACTCCTGTTGTTAAACCTGATGTAATCCAAAAGGAAAAAACGACTGAAGTTGATAACACTATCCCGCAAACGTCAACCCCTAATGTGGTGAGTGAAAAAATGCAGGAAACCAAAGTGGTGATTGAACCTTTTACAAAGGATAAGAATAAAATGAAGTCGATTATCAACCAATACTCGAGCGAACCAATTGCCTTGGTGTTTCCAAGTCCAACTGGTGGAACGGTTCCTTTAATTGTCAATTTATCAAACACAGGAAAGGGTGTGGTAAACAAATGGAAATACAGTGACGGAAAAAAAGATGATAATGTTGCCAATCCGGTTCATGTTTTTGAAAATCCGGGAGTGTATACAGTTTATCTTATTTCAACTGATCAATCAGGTAAGACAGCCACTGACAGTGCCAAAATCACTGTTACCGGAAATTCTTCAATGGCGGTAGTACCAAGAGAATTATCACCAAACGGTGATGGCAAAGATGATTTCTTCGTTTTCAGCGGAGCAAATATGAAAACTATTAGTGGACAGATATTCGATCGAAAAGCGAATATACTATTTGAATGTAATAAAGTTGGAGCGAAATGGGATGGAAAAGACAGAAAAGGATTAGAAGCTCAACCGGGCATTTACTTTTATATTGTTACAGGTGAAGGAAACGATGGTAAGCACTACGAGCAAAAAGGATCGATTAGTTTAATAAGAGAAGAGAATAAATAAAGTAGAATAAAAACAAAAAAGGCGACTTCTTAATTGAAGTCGCCTTTTTTGTTTTACATTAATAGGAAAACAAAGCCTTGTCTTTTATTTCAAGCTTTACCTTTCTTCCGAAAAACAAAGCAAGATTTCTGTCGATATGACCTGCAGGAAAGCCAAAGCAAACCGGATAACTGAATTCTTTCACCGCATCCAGTATTATCTCCTCGGCAGATTTGCCAAATGGAATTGTATTATCCTTCATATCGCTCATGCCCCCAACTACTAATCCTTTTAAGTTGGTTAACTTTCCGGTGCGTTTTAGGTTAAGCATCATGCGGTCTATATGATAAAGATACTCATCCAGATCTTCAATGAACAGTATTTTTCCATCGGTATTGATGTCGGTAACACTTCCCGAAAGAGAGTATAATAATGACAAATTCCCTCCCACAAGTTCCCCGCTGGCCTCTCCCTGTCTGTTTAAATAATGCGATTCGAAAGAGTATTCAATGTTTTCCCCAAACAATGCTTTTCTCAATGTTTCGGTTGCTTCTGCATTTTTACCGAAATTAATAGGCATCGTAGCATGTAAGGTCTCGATTCCGAAATTATGAATATGCGAGTGCAACACGGTAATATCGCTATAGCCCACTATCCACTTCGGATGCTTTTTGAATTTATCAAAATTCAATTTATCAATTATTCGAACCGTTCCATAACCTCCGCGAGCACTTATTACCGCTTTTATTTCAGAATTATCAAGCAGTGTTTGTAAATCTTCTGCCCGTTCATCATCCGTTCCCGAAAATTGATGGCAGCTATTATAAATATTTTTGCCTGTCACCACTTCCAGTCCCCATCCGTTCAATACTTCAATTGCAGGCATTAATTCTTCTTTCGAAATTTTTCGGGCGCAAGCCACTATCCCTATTTTGTCGCCCGGTTTTAAATAAGATGGTACAGTCATTTATTTTAGTTGAGTAAGTATTATTATCTTTGGGCAAAATTATGAAATATAAAAGACATACCGTTACCGCAGCCTTGCCTTATGCAAATGGTCCTGTACACATAGGCCATCTGGCCGGCTGCTATTTACCTGCCGATATTTACGTTCGTTATCTGCGTGCCAAGGGTGAAGATGTAAAATTTATTTGTGGTTCGGACGAACACGGAGTACCCATTACCATTAAAGCCAAAAAAGAAGGCATAACCCCTCAACAGGTGGTAGACAAATACCATAAAATAATGGGTGATGCATTTAATGGATTTGGAATTTCATTCGATATTTATTCGCGAACATCATCTAAAACACATCACGAAACGGCTTCCGAATTTTTCAAAACCCTTTATGATAAAGGCGTTTTTGAAGAAGAAATTACCGAGCAGTATTTTGACGAAAAAGCAAATCAGTTTTTGGCCGACCGATATATTACCGGCACATGTCCTAAATGCGGGAACGAAAACGCCTATGGCGACCAATGCGAAAGTTGCGGAAGTACACTTAATGCAACTGATTTGATTAATCCTAAATCAAGTCTATCGGGAGAGAAACCTGTTTTGAAAAAAACAAAGAACTGGTTTTTGCCTTTGGATAAAATGCAACCTCAAATTGAAGCCTATATTGATTCGCACAGCGAGTGGAAATCGAATGTTTTTGGGCAATGCAAGAGCTGGCTTAATTCCGGTTTGCAACCTCGGGCTATGACACGCGATTTGGATTGGGGGGTGAAAGTACCTGTAGAAGGCGCAGAAGGAAAGGTGTTGTATGTTTGGTTTGATGCTCCGATAGGATATATCTCCGCTACCAAAGACCTTACTCCCGACTGGAAATTGTACTGGAAAGATAAAGAAACCAAACTGGTTCATTTTATCGGTAAAGATAATATTGTGTTTCACTGCATCATTTTCCCGGCTATGCTGATGGCCGAAGGTTCTTATATATTACCCGAAAATGTTCCTGCCAACGAATTCTTAAATCTGGAAGGAGATAAAATTTCTACTTCCCGCAATTGGGCGGTTTGGTTGCATGAATATTTACTCGATTTTAAAGATAAACAGGATGTGCTGCGTTACACACTTTGTGCGAATGCACCGGAAACAAAGGATAACGATTTTACCTGGAAAGACTTTCAGGCAAAAAACAATAATGAGTTGGTGGCCATACTCGGAAACTTTGTAAACCGAACCCTTGTGCTCACTCATAAATATTACGAAGGAAACGTGCCTCAAGCGGCCGAATACAGCAAGTCGGATATTTTATTGCTCGAAGAAATAAGTAAGTTTCCGGCAAAGATAGCCTCCAGTATAGAGAACTACCGCTTTCGCGAAGCGCTGGCAGAACTAATGAATCTGGCTCGTGCCGGAAATAAATACCTGGCCGATAACGAACCTTGGAAGTTAATCAACACAGATGCGGAACGAGTAAAAACGGTTATGAATATTGCGTTGCAAATATGCGCAAACTTAACCATCGTTATGGAGCCGTTTCTGCCTTTCACGGCAACCAAGCTGCGCACTATGCTGAACTTTAAAACCGATTATAAATGGACAGATGCAGAGCGCACCGACTTATTGAGTTCGGGACATAAAATAAACACAGCGGCCTTGCTATTCGAAAAAGTGGAAGACGAACAAATCGTAAATCAGGTAAACAAACTGGCCAATTCGAAAATGGAAAATGAATTAGCAAACAACAAAACAGAAATCCCAGGTTCGAAACCCGAAATTACATTTGATGATTTCTCTAAAATGGATATCCGTGTAGGAACCATTCTGGAAGCCGAACGTGTTCCGAAAACAGATAAACTTTTAAAGTTAAAAATAGATACAGGCATAGATGTTCGCACCGTTGTTTCGGGTATTGCCCTGCATTATAAACCGGAAGAAATAATAGGTATGCAAGTGAGCATACTCGTCAACCTTGCTCCTCGAATGCTGAAAGGTATTGAAAGCAGAGGAATGATTTTGTGTTCGGAAAATGAAAAAGGTGAATTGAGTTTTGTTTCGCCCACAAAACCGAATGCTAATAATGGTTCTTTAATAAAATAAAAAGCCTCACCCCTTAATCCCCTCTCCCAAAGAGAGGGGGGGTTAGGTGATAAACTTCAAATAATTTTCTTCACGTCCGTCACCCCTCTCCTTGGGAGAGGAGCCGGGGGTGAGGTCTAACAATAATAATATGAAAAAAATTACAATCATCATCTCTTCACTTGTATTGTTTATACAAGTTTCCGTAGCTCAAACAAAATTGCTGACTATGGAAGAAGCCATTATCAAACAACGTACAACCCTTGCTCCTGCACGGTTAAAACAACTGACGTGGATAAAAGGTACAGACAAATTTTCTTTCGTTGATAAAATAAATAATGAAGATGCGCTGATAACAGGCAGTGCAGACAATACCAAAAGAGAAACTGCTGCCACTTTATCCAATGTGAATGATGCACTGAAAAGTATTAATGTAAAAGCATTCGAGGCATTCCCTGTTATTCAATGGAAGAATGCCAATCAATTTACTTTCGAAACAGAAAAGAAATTACTTGCTTACGATTTAAAATCGAAAGCCATAACAGTAGAAGCCAGCCGCGATTTTGGCGATGATGCCGAACATAAAGATGTGGCGGGCGCTACAGGATATGTGGCTTATACCATCAAAAATAATTTGTTTGTTTACGATGGAAAAAGCAAACTCACTTTAACCAACGATGCCGATACTAATATTGTTAACGGACAATCTGTACACCGCGACGAATTCGGAATTTCTAAAGGAACCTATTGGTCGCCTAAAGGAGATGTGCTTGCTTTTTATCGTATGGATCAACGCATGGTAACCGATTATCCGGTTATAGACTGGACAGTGCGCCCTGCTAAAGTAAATTTAATAAAATACCCTATGGCCGGTGACAAAAGCCACGAAGTTACAGTAGGTGTATATAATGTAGCCAATCATACCACTGTGTTTTTAAAAACAGGCGAGCCCAAGGAGCAGTATTTAACCAATATTGCCTGGAGTCCGGACCAGGAACATATTTTTATACAAGTATTGAATCGCGACCAAAATGAAATGAATCTGAATATGTACAGCGCAATAACCGGAGAATTTGAAAGACCTATTCATTCAGAGAAAAACGAAAAATATGTTCATCCAATGCATCCAATTGTTTTCATTCCAAATAAAAATAATGAATTTATTATGCAGTCGGAAATAAGTGGATTCAATCAATTATACGATTGGGGCTATATCCCGGGCGGGGTGAGTAAGAAATTATATGATAACAAAGAAACAGCGGGGGATGGGAAATGGATAGTAACAGACTTCGCAGGTTTTGATGAGAAAGGAGAATATCTGTTTTATAGCTCAACACAAGAATCAGCAATTACACGCAATTTTTACAAGATGAATTTAAAAGATGGAAAAATCACTCGCCTCACACAAGGCGATGGAACACATACCGTGATGATAAGCGATTCTAAAAAATATTTTATCGATAACTTTCAATCCACTACTGTGCCTCGCGAAATCTATGTGTACGACACCAACGGGAAAAAACTGCAAACCTTAAAACAAGCCGAAAACCCTCTGAAAGATTATAAACTCGGACAACTTTCTCTTTTCAAACTCAAGAGCGATGCAGGCGATGATTTGTTTTGCCGAATGATTAAACCCATCGATTTCGATTCCACCAAAAAATATCCTGTACTGGTTTATGTTTACAACGGGCCGGGCATACAGCTCATCAATAATACCTGGAACGGAGGTGGCGACATGTGGTTGCAATACATGGCTCAGCATGGGTTTGTGGTATTTACCATCGATGGCCGAGGAAGCGCCAACAGAGGATTGGCTTTCGAACAAGCATCGTTCCGACAGTTGGGAAATGTAGAAATGAAAGACCAAATGGTGGGAGTAGATTATTTAAAAAGTTTGAAATATGTAGATGCGAAACGCATGGCCCTTATGGGTTGGAGCTACGGTGGATTTATGACCACAAGCATTATGTGTCGTTATCCCGATGTGTTTAAAGTGGCTGTAGCCGGTGGGCCGGTTATCGACTGGAGTTATTACGAAGTAATGTACACCGAGCGCTACATGGACACTCCCCAAACCAACCCCAAAGGTTACGAAGAAGCCAATGTGATGAAATATATAGATAACCTAAAAGGCAAACTCATGCTCATACACGGAGCTCAGGACATTGTGGTGGTGTGGCAACACAGCATTATGTTTCTCAAAGCTTGTGTAGACAAAGGCAAACAGGTAGATTATTTTGTTTATCCCGGACACGAACACAATGTAATCGGCAAAGACCGTGTGCATCTGTTTGATAAAATATCGAGTTACATAATCAGCAATATTTAGCAGGTTTCAGGTTTCAAGTTTTAGGTTGGTCATTGCGATCGCAGCAATCTCTATGTTTCAAATCTAATATCTAATATCTCAAATCTAATTTGGGCGAATACCCTTACCTCTTCGTTCTCACCTGTCCTCCTGCCCTCACGCGGTATCTTTTTTTATTTGTTTTTTCCCTGCGGGGCAATGGATAAAAAAAGGATACTTCGCGCGGGTCAGGCGCAGTTAGTCAGCGCATAGCTTCTAATAACCATTAAGTATTTACTTAAATAAACAACCGTCACCTCTCCCCTTAATTCCCTCTCCTTCGGAGAGGGAATTAAGGGGAGAGGTGTTTAGCCCTTATTGGTGTTTTCACCAACAAAAAGTTGATGAAAAAACTTGTGCCCCCCCTAATCTACCGAGGGGTATCCTAAATCGGAAAAGGGGATATTTACAATTTTTAAGAGAAAATAGGGAACACCAATAAGGGCCAAAACCTCCATTTTCGAAAAACGTTTTACGTTTTGCACGTTACGTTTAATAAAAAATGAAAAACGTAAAACATAATTCATTTTACTAATAATAAAAAACGGAAAACATTATTAAAAAAACATTTTACGTGTAATAAAAAACGAAAAACGTATAACGTAAAACGTTTTACGAATAATAAAAAATGGAAAACGTAAAACGTAAAATGCTTTACGAATAATAAAAAACAGAAAACGTATAACGTACAACGTTTTACGAATAATAAAAAGTAGAAATGGAAGAATAGTGAGCAAGTCAGAAAAAAAGCAAAACTAAAATCAGTAAATGCTTGATTCAGCG
Organism: uncultured Bacteroidota bacterium; assembly: GCA_903926385.1. Classification (GTDB taxonomy): domain Bacteria; phylum Bacteroidota; class Bacteroidia; order 2-12-FULL-35-15; family 2-12-FULL-35-15; genus 2-12-FULL-35-15. The sequence goes on along the minus strand of CAIYIS010000045.1, from coordinate 167,816 downwards.
CAAAAAAAATTTTTGATAAAACAATACAAACGGCCCGAAAGAATAAAAATCCGCTTCGGAGCGGGATATTGACGACCACTTTCCATCAGGCAGAAAGCACCTCTCCCCTTTATCCCCTCTCCGCAAAAGAGGGGAAGTTGCGTTACAGTTGGGGTAAGTTTTAATTATACACATTTATAATAGTACTATATTTGTAATCCGAAAAGATAAACACACAGCCCAACATCATCACAAAAACAAAACTACTACCTTGAGGAAACTAATTATTCTTTTTCTTTTACTCATTGGTGGGTTTTGTAAAGGGCAGAATCTGGTGCCGAATCCGAGTTTTGAGATGTATGACACTTGCCCATACTCTTATAATCAGATTAGTTTTGCTCATTATTGGTACTCTTCAACTCTGGGTATTGCCGAATACAATAACCAATGTAGTTTAAACGGTGCTGGAGTCCCATTAAACTATTGGACATATCAATATGCACGGATAGGAGTGGCTTACGCTACAATAGATTGTTATGAAACAGACAATAACAATGGATTATCAATAAGAGATTACGTACAAACCCAATTAACTGACACTTTAAAGAGTGGAAGAGATTATTGTGTTCGTTTTTATGTCAATTTGGCAAATAGCGGGACTTACTTATCTCCTAATTTTAATCTAATTTCAATTGATAAAATAGGTTTGTATTTTTCAACAAATGCAATTCAATCAAGTAACTGGTATTCACTTTCTGTTACCCCTCAAATATTATCTTCCCCAGGAGTATTTCTGTCTGACACTCTTAACTGGATGGAGATTTCAGGAACTTATACTGCTCATGGTGGCGAGAAATTTATCACCATAGGTAATTTTTCTACGGACGCTAATACCGACACAATGTACCTGATAAATAATCATTCTATTCATGATAAAGCCTTATACAACATTGACGATATAAGTATTGTTGAATGCAATGTAGGAATTGATGAAGTGAAGGATGAAGAGATGTTTGAGATTTTCCCCAACCCCATCACCTCCACCCTCACCATCCAAACCAACAATAACGAGCCATCCGAAATAATTCTTTACGACCTTTCATCGCGCAGACTATTACAACAAACCTTTACCACCACCACCACCCTCAACACTGAAGCATTGGCCAAAGGAATGTATATTTACAAGGTAAGAAACAAAAAAGGAATAAGTAAAACCGGTAAGGTTATAAAAGAATAGAGCACTAAGCCCACCCATAAAAAAAGAGAAACCAATAAATAATGGTTTCTCTTTAGTGACCCCGGGGAGGCTCGAACTCCCGGCCCGTTGATTAAGAGTCAACTGCTCTACCAGCTGAGCTACGAAGTCGTTTCTTTTTTTAAAGGCCGCAAAGTTATACCTTTTATCAAGTTTTCGCATAAATAATAAGTATATTAAAAATCATCCCGAAAATTAATGGCAATATGATTTTTCTTCTTCTCTCCCTTACTCATCACTTCATCTCAATAAAACCCCTAAATTTGCAACCTTTAAAAAACAATCGCATTGATATTAGTAACTGGAGGAACCGGATTGGTAGGCACACATTTGTTGTACGATTTATGCAAATCGGGCAAACCTGTGCGTGCGCTGAAACGCAGCTCCAGCAGCATCAACAATGTAAAAAAAGTTTTTTCATATTACAGCTCTGATCCCGAAAAGCTGTTCAGCAACATAGAATGGGTGGAGGCCGATTTGCTCGATGTTTATTCTCTGATGGAGGCCATGCAGGGGGTTACACAGGTGTATCATTGCGCAGCTATGGTATCGTTCGAGCCAAAAATGGAAGAGGAGATGATGCGCATTAATGTAGAAGGTACGGCCAATATGCTGGCTGCTGCGATGGAGAAAAAGGTAAGCAAGTTTCTTCATGTAAGTTCTATTGCTGCTATTGGCAGAGCCAAAAATGCTGAACTATGCGATGAAGAAATGTTTTGGAAATCATCGCCTGAAAATTCGAATTATGCCATCAGCAAATATGCTGCAGAACGCGAAGTGTGGCGTGCAGTAGAAGAAGGACTCAATGCGGTAATTATAAATCCTTCGCTGATTATAGGAGGAGGAAACTGGCAACAAAGCAGCGCTAATATGTTTACCAAAGGGTCTAAAGGAATTAAGTTTTATACCAACGGAAGCAGCGGATTTATAGATGTGCGCGATGTTTCTGCCATTGCCCTGAAACTTATGGAGAGCCCTATTTCTGCCGAACGTTATATATTAAATTCCGAAAATGTTTCGTTCCGTCATTTTTTCGATTGTATTCACCAATCATTTCATAAGCCTAAATCATCTGTAAAAGCCGGAAAGTTTTTAAGCGGTTTGGCATGGAGGGCTGAAAAGATAAGACATATGCTAACAGGAGCCGCTCCGCTTATTACAAAAGAAACGGCACGTTCGGCCCATCGCAATTCGGCATTTGCGAATAACAAAATAAAAAAAGCTTTCCCTGATTTTTCTTTTATTCCGGTGGAACAATCGATAAACGAAACCTGTAAATTATTTCTTAAGGACCAAGAAGCAAAGTTGTAATTACTTCCCTTTAGGTGCAGCCTGCATTGTTTTCTGAGCTTCGGCCTGCATCTTACTCAAATCATTTAACACAAGCTGATACACTTCACTCATCAAAGTTGGGTGGCTGGTATAAAAAGCAAAACTATCCTGAAATTGTTGTTTGGTGATATTATGTTTTTTGAGCAAATCAATATTCAACACCATGCTGCTTCCTGCTAAATCAATTCGTTTTGGATTCATTCCGGTAACATTCATTGATGCTTCGAGCAGATGAATATCCACCATTACTGCAGCCATTTTTTCTTTGGATAAAACAGTATCGGGAATCGTTACTGTTTTATCGGGAGTGCAGTTTATAAGCAGCACACAAAACAAAATAATTGAAATTTTCTGAACCATGCTTTTTTAAAATATTCGCAAAGTTAGTATAAAAATTAAAGTTACTTTTGCGAGCAATGAACTCGTTTAAAAATAAAGTAGTCTGGATAACCGGAGCATCATCAGGCATAGGAGAAGCACTGGCCATGGCGATGGCCAAAGAAGGTGCAAAACTTATTTTATCATCGCGCAGAACAGATGAACTCGAACGGGTAAAAACATCTTTGCATTTACCAGATGAAGACGTGTTTGTACTTACTCTTGATTTAGCCAATACCTCAGCAATAACCACGCTTACACAAAAAGTAATTGAAAAATACGGCCGCATAGATGTGCTCGTAAACAACGGTGGAGTTAGTCAGCGGGCACTTACCAAAGACACACCGCTTGATTTGGACAGGAAAATAATGGAAGTAAATTATTTTGGAACCATTGCCATTACCAAAAGTGTGTTGCCATATATGCTTCAACAGAAAAGCGGAAACATAGTAACGATAAGCAGCATTGCCGGAAAATTTGGTTTCTATTATCGTTCGGCTTACTCTGCTGCCAAACATGCTTTGCATGGATTTTTCGAATCGCTGCGCATGGAAATTTATAAGGATAATGTAAACGTATTGATTGTTTGTCCCGGAAAAGTAAAAACAAATATTTCGGTGAATGCATTAACTGAAGATGGAAGCAAACACAACAAAATGGACCCAAGCACAGAAAGCGGAACCTCGGCAGCCGATTGTGCTGCCCAGATAATACAGGCATTAAAAAGTAATCAGGAAGAAATTTTTATAGGAGGAAAAGAGTTAAGAGCAATATGGATAAAACGATTTTTCCCTAAACTATTTTCAAAATTAATCAGGAAACAAAAACAAGAATAAAAGGCCTCATCCCTTAATCCCCTCTCCAAAGGAGAGGGTGTAGGGCTCAAAACAACAAATATGACAAAAACTGATAAAACATCCTCTATCTCCTCCCCTTCGGGGAGGCCGGGAGGGGCTACCATAGCAGGAATACAACAGATAGGAATAGGCATTCCGGATGTACACAAAGCATTCGACTGGTACCGTAAACATTTCGGAATGGACATTCCAATTTTTGAGGAAGCCGCAGAGGCCAATTTAATGTTGCCTTACACCGGAGGGAAACCTCATCAGCGCCATGCCATTCTAGCCATCAACATGGCCGGAGGCGGAGGATTCGAAATATGGCAATACACCAGTCGTGTTCCTCAGCCTTGTGCTTTTGAAATAAAAGTAGGTGATTTCGGATTTTATTGCACACGAATGAAATCAAAGGATGTAAAGGGTTCGTACGAATTTCTGAAATCAAACAATGTGAATCTTATTACGGAACTCACCAAAGATGCAGGAGGCAATGATACCTTTTATCTCCGCGACCCATGGAACAATTTGTTTCAGGTTGTAAATGGCGATACATGGTTTGGTAAAGGAATGCAACTGACAGGAGGGCCCTCGGGATGCATGATAGGTGTGAGTGATATTGATCGTTCCATGAAATTTTATGCTGATATTTTAGGTTACGACACAGTAGTGTATGATAAGGAAGGAGTATTTGATGATTTTAAAAACCTGCCGGGAGGAAAAGGGAAATTAAGAAGAGTGCTGCTGAAACACAGCAAGCCCCGTGTAGGTGCATTTTCTAAACTTCTCGGAGCAAGCGAAATAGAGTTGATAAAAGTATACGACCGCTCTCCTAATAAAATTTTTGAATATAGATTCTGGGGTGATCAGGGATTTATTCATTTATGTTTCGATATTACCAATCAAAATGCCATGAAAAAACTCTGTGCCGAAAAAGGGCATCCGTTTACAGTGGACAGTGGAGAAAAATTCGATATGGGAGAAGCGGCCGGACACTTTAGTTACATTGAAGACCCTGACGGAGCTCTTATAGAGTTTGTGGAAACAAAGAAAATTCCAATCATGAAAAAATTGGGCTGGTATCTGGATTTAAGAAAACGTGACCCACTGAAACCATTACCAAACTGGATGCTGAAAGCTTTAAAATTTAACCGGGTGAAGGGATAAATAAAATTACCTTTACCACAATTATAAATAAACAAATATGTCAGACACAAAAAATTTAGGCTTTGGAACCAAAGCCATTCATGCTGGTCAGGAACCTGACCCAACAACAGGAGCTATAATGACTCCAATTTTTCAAACTTCCACCTACACTCAAGCAAGCCCCGGAAATCATAAAGGATACGCTTACGCAAGAGGAAAAAACCCAACACGAACTGCTTTGGAAAAATGTTTGGCCGAACTGGAGGGAGCAAAACACTGTTTATGTTTCGGAAGCGGCATGGGAGCCATTGATGCCGTTGCAAAGCTTTTGCGTCCCGGTGATGAAGTGATAACAGGAGATGATTTGTACGGAGGGACATATAGAATGTTTACAAAAGTATTTGCAAACTTTGGTATCAAATTTCATTTCATTGATATGAAAGATGCTTCGAACATCAAAAATTATATCAATAAAAACACAAAAATGATTTGGCTGGAAACTCCCACCAATCCTACCATGCAGATAATAGATATAGAAGCTTCGGCTAAAATAGCGAAAGAACATAATCTGATTTGTGCGGTGGACAATACATTTGCATCGCCTTATTTACAAAACCCATTAGCTTTTGGTGCCGATATAGTAATGCACTCGGTTACTAAATATTTGGGCGGACATAGCGATGTGGTAATGGGAGCGCTTTGTACCAGCAATGAAGATTTGTACACGCAGCTGGCATTTATACACAACAGTTGTGGTGCAGTTCCGGGACCAATGGATAGTTTTCTGGTATTACGAGGTATTAAAACACTTCACATTCGAATGGAACGTCACTGCTACAACGGAAGAAAAATTGCTGAATATTTAAAAACACATCCTAAGATTGACAAGCTATACTGGCCCGGATTTACTGATCATCCTAACCACGACATTGCTAAAAAACAAATGCGCGATTTTGGAGGGATGATTTCTTTTTCCCTAAAAGGAAACAAACAGGAAGACGCTTTTAAAATTGCTTCCAGCATGAAAGTGTTTTCACTTGCTGAATCGTTAGGTGGTGTTGAGTCACTCATCAATCACCCTGCAACCATGACTCATGCTTCTATTCCGAAAGAAGAAAGAGATAAAGCGGGAGTTGTAGAATCTTTATTGCGACTAAGTGTAGGGATTGAGGACATCGAAGATTTACTTGCTGATTTAAAACAAGCGTTAAATTAATTTCGGTTTTCAGGTTTCAAGTTATTTAATAAACTTGAAACCTGAACCTTTAGATTTTTAAAAATGAACTATTATTACATAACAGGTACCAGCAGAGGCATTGGAAAGGCTTTTGCAGAACACTTGCTCGAAAATCCTTCGAATTATGTAATAGGTATGTCGCGTCAGTGCAGTATTGAGCATCGCAATTACAGACATTTTTATCTCGACCTCACAAATGTAAATGCGGTTTCGGATTTTAAATTTGAATTGCATCACGATGCCCGTAAATTATACCTGATAAACAATGCGGGTTCCTTGGGTTTTATAAAACCTGTTGGGAAATTAGAATCATCTGTTATTATCCGAAATTATACACTGAACTTAATTGCCCCATCTCTGCTATCCAATTCATTTATTCAATGTTATTCCACCTTTGCAGCTGAAAAAGTCATTGTGAACATCAGTTCGGGAGCAGCGCGAACACCCATAGACGGGTGGTCGCTTTATTGTTCTTCCAAAGCAGGATTAGATATGTTCAGTCGGGTGGTGGATGCCGAACAGAAAATAAATAGTGCAAATAACCCACAAGATGCCGACAAGTTATTTAGAATATTTTCGATTGCTCCAGGTGTGGTGGATACTGCCATGCAGGAAGAAATCAGAAACTCTACAATAAGTGATTTCAGCAGACTAGAAGACTTTATAGGATACCATTCCAACCAACAACTCTCTAATCCAAAAATAATTTCTGAAAAATATTTCAGACTTTTATCGAAAATAAATGCGATAAACGAAGTATCTGTTTCGATTAAAGATTACGATTAAAGTAGTACCTTCGCCTTTCAAAATTAAATTTACCTGATGAAAAATATGCTACAAATAAAAACAGCGCTTTACATGGGTGTAGTGGCTGTTGCATTTTTATTAACGAACAATTGTCTTTTTGCACAAGATAATTATTTGCACTGCGGCACAACGGAGGCGATGCAAAAACTGTTTGAATCAAATCCCGGTTTGAAGGCACAATACGAAAAAGACGAAGAGAAATATGCGGAAGAGGATCGGATAGCTGCAGCTAGGGGCTACAATGAAGAAAACAAAAGCACAAATGCTACTTTATATACAATTCCTATTGTGTTTCACATTATACATGAAAACGGAACTGAAAACATTTCGGATGCGCAAGTGTATGATGCGGTAAGAATTTTAAATTTGGATTATCGCAAACTTAATACTGATATTGGAAATGTTGTTTCCTCATTCACATCAATCGCAGCGGATTGTGAAATACAATTCAAACTAGCACAAAAGGACCCCAACGGTAATTGCACCAATGGAATTGACCGTATCTATTCATCACTCACTAATAATGCTGACGACAACTCCAAACTTAACGGTTGGCCAAGAAATCAATATTTAAATGTATGGGTAGTTAAAACCATTTCAACATCAGGTGTAGCAGGATATGCCTATTTGCCAAGCAATCAAACACCAAGTGCAATTGACGGAATAATTATTTTATCCACTTACATTGGAAGTATCGGAACAGGAAATGCCGGCACATCAAGAGCACTGACTCATGAAATAGGACATTACCTTAACCTCAACCATACATGGGGAGGAACAAACAATCCTGGAGTATCTTGCGGAAATGACAATGTATCGGACACCCCTTTAACAATGGGACACTCCTCTTGTCCTCTTACAGATGCAACTTGCACCCCACCTATTATTGAAAATGTTCAGAATTATATGGAATATTCATACTGCTCCAATATGTTCACAGCTGGTCAAAAGACTCGTATGCGTTCAGCTCTAACCAGCAACACTTCACAAAGAAGTAGTTTATGGACAAGCAGTAATTTAATTGCAACCGGAATTTCTACTCCAGCAGTGCTTTGTCAGGCAGATTTTACAACCAACAGTAATTATTCAAATGTAATGTGTGCCGGAGATAGTGTAAAATATACAGACCTTGCCTGGAACGGCAACCCCACTTCATGGAGCTGGACATTTCCCGGAGGAACTCCTTCTTCATCTACAGATTCTACTCCTATCGTTAAATACTACACTCCGGGGTTATATAATGCGTCTCTATCTGTTTCCAATGGATCTGGGACCGTGAGTGCTAGTAAAATAGGTTATATTCGTGTCAACCCATCTGCAGCAGCATACTCCAACAGCTTTTACTCCGAAGGATTTGAAATAGGAGGAGCTATTCCTAATGCTGATTGGCAAGTGAACAACAATACTCCAGGAGGAAACATGTGGGTGCAAACTGGGACAGCATCAGCAACGGGAACAAAATCTGTAATGCTTGTAAATAGTGCTGCCCAGAGCGGAAATGTGGATGACCTGATAAGTCCATCCATTGACTTAACTCACATTACTGGAAGTAATATCGGTATGTCGTTTAAATTGGCTTATGCTCAACGTATTTCAGCAGATGCCGATCAATTTAAAATTTATGTTTCGACAAATTGCGGAAAAAATTGGACACTTAGAAAAGCATTAATGGGAGTAGCTATGGCAGGTGGAGTACCCGCCATATCCTCCAATTTTGTGCCAACATCTTCTCAATGGACGTCACAGAGTTTTTTATTTACCGCCTCCCAAATTGCATCCAACAGCGTGTATGTGAAATTTCAATTCACCAGTGCCGGAGGAAACAATATTTATTTGGACGACATAAACATTATCGGAGCAACGCGAATTGATGAATTGGAATCAGAACTCAATTATAATGTGTTTCCTAATCCGGCAGATGAAAACACCTTAATAGAATTCAGCTTACTGAATAAAGAGAGGGTTTCACTTGAAATTTATGATGTGTTAGGTAGACAGATGAATAGTATATATAATGGTGAATTAAATTCAGGAGTTCATTCCTATTCGCTGAACGAATATGCTCATTTGGCTGCAGGCGTGTATTTTGTAAACTTAACTGTGAACGGACAAATGTTCAGCAGAAAACTTATTGTGAAATAATAAATCGATTACCGAAAATTCATTCAACATATTTCGGGAAACTTTTTGCTTTATTTAGTAAAGAGTTTTTATTTTAGTGATAAAATTGCCATTATCTTACTCAAGACATTAGATGAAAAGTAATCCAATAAATGCAATAATAGAAATAATAGAACAGCATATGTTAGTCAATGAATGACCAGAATAGAGAATTTTCATTCCTTCAATAGATCATAATACAATTATTCTCCGTTTCAACACCTCTCTACAAATAAAAAATATCGAGGACAATATAATAGAATCAATATCTAAGTTGAAAATCTATCCTGCCTATTGTGAAAAAGTTTTCACGTTCAAAAAACCTTCATCACAAAAATAAATCACATCTTTACATACTATTAATTTATTGAAACAATGAAAAAACATCTTCCCTTTTTTATTTTGTTGCTTATTGCATCCCGATTATTCGCTCAAACTTTTCCCGACAGTCAAACCGATGGTAAGTATTACCTAGTAAATAATTTCAAATTATGGACAGTTAGTTTTGGAAAAGGTGATCCATTGTTTATTATTCCCGGTGGTCCGGGCGGTTCGCATTATGGTTACCGAGCATTCGATTCGTTATCGTTTACCAGCAAACTTGTATATTATGATGGATTTGGGAGAGGTAAATCCGATACAGCTAAAGATGTGAATGAATACTCACTATACAGAGACATAGAAGATCTGGAGGGATTGCGAAAAGCCATGGGATTCTCTAAAATAAATATCCTAGGGCATTCGTACGGAGGATTGGTTGCTCAAGGGTATGCCATCAAATATCCGGATAATGTGAGTCATTTGATTTTGGCTAACACATTTCACAGCTATGTTATGTGGCAGGAGAATGATGACAACAGCAATCGCGAAATAAAAACAAATTACCCCGAAGTTTGGGAAGACCTAATGAAGATTAGAGAAAAAGGGGCAATCTCGAGTGATGAAGAACACCAGGATATTTATGGAAAAGTTCCTTACGGATTTCTGTATGCTTACAATCCGGATAATTTCAGACCCAAGGGACGAAAGCCATATCCCAATTCGTTCAACACCAATTTGTACTATCAGATGGTAGGTAAAGACGGAGATTTTATAGTAGGAAGTGATATTGGGAATTTCGATTTCAGAAAACAACTGAAAGATTTAAAAATATCGATCTTAATAATTGGCGGCCGTTACGACCGTGTGGCTGTACCATGGATGATGTTAAAATACAAAGAATATTGCCCTCAAGCAAAGTTTGTGATGTTCGAACATAGCGGACACAATCCTCAAGTGGAAGAACGCACAAAAGACTTTGACTTACTAAGAGACTTTTTGAGCAAATAAGAAAAAAGTTAATTATTACTTTTGAAAAATTAGCAAAATATTAAATGAAAAAACTCATCCTACCTCTGTTCCTGCTGCTGTCAATTTCTGGCTTTACCCAAAACACGAATTCAACAACAGACGATATTGCACTATCAAACGGAAAAACAATGGCTGACACTTCTATTTTTTTAATTGTTGAACGTGCCCCCGATTTTCCGGGTGGAGCACAAGCAATGACCAAGTATATTCAAGACAGTTTGAGATATCCAAAAGACAAAAGCGAGGCTGAAATTACCGGAACTTGTTATGTTGGTTTTATAGTAGAAAAAGATGGAACGGTTACTCAGGTATCACCCATGCGTTCGATTGCAGGAGCTCCTTTGTTTAATGAAGAATGCTTAAGAATTGTCAGGAAGATGCCCAACTGGAATCCCGGAAAGCAAAACGGACGGCCTGTGAGAGTTCGATTTGTGCTGCCAATTAAAAAAGGACTATCGAAATAAAAGCGATATACTGTCCTGCTGTTTATAAAAACATCCCCCATAAAATATATTTCATAAACCGTTATGGAATTTAAATAACACTTGCATCTCTTAATCAGAAGGGCATTTTTAGGTTCTAAAATAAAATAAGCGATATAAATTATGAAAAACAAAAAAGTATTAGTTGTTGCAATTTTTGTGATAGCAAGTATTGCAGGTGCAATCAGCGTTCTGGGATTTAAAGGAAATGTAAAACAATCTTTATTAATTTTCCCGAAGGGAAGCACTTACGATAAGGAATGGAAAAAAGCAGATTCACTAATTTCGAAAGGGCTCAATAAAAGTGCGCTACTGATTGTAAATGGAATTTATGACAAAGCAAAGACAGAGAGTAACTCACCACAAATTGTTAAATCCATCATTCATCGGATGAAACTGGAGCAATACATGGAAGAGTATTCGCTGGAAAAAGCCTTGGTGAAATTGAGCGAAGAAATAAAAACAGCTAACTATCCAGTAAAGCCAGTGCTTCAATCTATGCTTGCCGAAAATTATTGGAATTATTACCAAAATAATAGGTGGAAGTTTTATAACCGCACAACAACAGTGAATCTAAAAAACGATGATATTACAACATGGGATTTAAAAACCATATTTTCGGAAGTATTAAAAAACTATAATGCCTCGCTTGCAAATACTGATAGTTTAAAACGAACCTCTCTGAATATATATGATGACATCATCGTGAAACAAAAAGGTACACGTAAATTTCGACCAACGCTGTATGATTTCCTTGCGCATCGTGCTGTTGATTTTTTCATGAATGAAGAACCCGATATAGAAAGGCCAGCTTATAAATTCGAATTGAATTCAGAAAACTATTATCACAATAGTGGCGATTTTGTAAAGTTAAATGTCGAGAGCAGAGATACGCTCTCCTCAAAACTTTATGCTTTAAAAAGATTGCAAAATCTCATCGCTTTTCATTTGAAAGATGAAAATCCAATTGCTTTGATTGATGCCGACCTGAAGAGGTTAAACTTTGTTTTTACTAAATCTGTTTCTGAGATAAAAGACAGTTTGTACTTAAAAGCCTTGCAAGATTTAGCGATAAAAGCGGAAGCGTGGGATAAGCAAAACAAGGTAGAGAAATCGGGAACTAAAGGGCATTCGTGTTCGGCTGATGTGAATTATGATATCGCCAAACTTTTGAATTCAAAGGGAAGTAAATACAATCCGCAACAGTCTGAAGAAAACAAATGGTTTGTAAAACAAGCAGTAGAGTTGTGCGATAAAGTAATAAAGGATTATCCCGGAAGTGATGGAGCAATCAACTGCCAAGCGCTGAAAGCAAACATCACCACCCATAATATTGATTTCCTTACCGAGAAAGCGACCATTCCGAATCAAGCTTTCCGAACATTGGTAACTTTCAGAAATTTAAAAACCTGTTTTGTGCGCATTGCCGAAATGGATATTGATAAATACAACAAAGCCATTGAAAAAGGTTATGGAGAAGAATTAATTAAACAGTTTCAGAAGCTCACTCCTTTAAAAGAATGGACTGTTGAATTGCCTGATGATGGCGATTACCAAACGCATACTACCGAAATTAAAATTCCTGAACTTCCGCTTGGGCATTATGTAATGTTGATGGGTTCTGATAAATCTTTTTCGTATAAAACCAATGGAGTAGCTTATGCGCATCTGTGGTCGAGCAATATTAGTTACATCAGTAGAAGAATGAACAACGGAAGTTATGACTTTTATGTTCAGCATCGCACCTCGGGAGCACCTTTGAAAGGTGTAAAAGCCCAACTCTTGTATCAGAAATACAATTACATTTCCAGACAATATGAATATGTAAAAGATGAAAAATACACGAGTGATGAAAACGGTTATTTCAACGTGCCTGCATCAACAGATTACAGAAACTTTACACTAGACTTTACCTACAAAGCTGTTTCGCCTTACACCGATCAGCCCGATCGTTTGCAAACTGAGAATGCCATTTATCAGTACCGATACGGTGAGCCTGAAAAGGATTACATAAAAACTTTTTTCTTCCTCGACAGAGGAATCTATCGTCCAGGGCAAACGGTTTACTTTAAAGGAATAATGATAGCCACGCATGGTGACGAAAATAAAATATTACCTAATACTAAAACTACTGTTACCTTTTATGATGTAAACTATCACAAGGTTTCTTCGCTCGATTTAGTAACCAATGAATATGGTACATTCAGCGGAACTTTCACTACACCTCAAGGAGTGTTGAACGGACAAATGAGTTTGAACAATACAAGTGGTAGTGTATATTTTTCGGTAGAAGAATACAAACGTCCGAAATTTGATGTGTCGTTTAATCCGGTGAAAGGAAGTTATCGATTAGATGATAGTGTAAAAGTAAATGGAAATGCGAAAGCCTATTCGGGTGCGCGAATAGATGGAGCAGAAGTTAAATACCGCGTGGTTCGTAATGCTTCTTTTCCCTATTGGTGGAGGGGTTACTATCCAACTTCAGCACAGATGGAAATTTCGAACGGAGTAACAACTACCAACGATACAGGAGCGTTTTTTGTTACGTTTAAAGCGCTTCCCGATTTAACCGTTCCTAAATCGTATCAGCCAACTTATACCTACACTGTATTTGCTGATGTTACTGACATCAATGGAGAGACACATAGTTCGCAATCGTATGTGAGTGTGGCCTACACTTCGTTGAATCTTTCTGCTGATGTTCCTTCGAGTGTTGAGAACGATAATAAGACGGCTTATGCAATTTCAACAACTAATATGAGTGGAGAGTTTGAACCTGCAAAAGGGAAAGTGGAGATTTTCAAATTAATGCAACCTGAAAAAACCTATCGCAGCAGACCTTGGAACAAACCAGATAAGTATACCATCACAAAAGAAGAATTTGAAAAATCGTTTCCACTTGATGAATATAAAGATGAAAACAATATGTATAAGTGGGAAAAGGGAGAAAAGGTATTAGAGAAAAATTTCAATAATACATCTTCATCTTTACTAAATAATAAAGGTGTTTCGATAGAAACTATAGTGTACGACAGCATAAGGTTACCTGATTTGAAGAACTGGAAACTGGGAACCTATGTGATGGAAACACATACAAAAGATAAATATGGCGAGGATGTAAAGGCGGTAAATTATTTTACTGTGTACGCTGTGAAAGGTAAAGAAGTGCCGGGGAATGAAATCAATTGGTTCAGTCAGATAACAAACAAAGCTATTGAGCCGGGAGGGAAAGCACAATTTATAATTGGTTCAAAAGAAGAGAATGTAAAAGTGCTTTATGAAATAGAGCGCAAAGGGGAAATTTCGAAAAAGGAAATTATAACTTTGAATAAAGAACAAAAGCTTATTGAAATACCGGTTGAAGAAAAGGACAGAGGCAATTTTTCTTTTCACATTGAATTTGTAAAAAACAATCGCTGCTACAATCAAACAGGAACTATTGTTGTGCCGTTTACCAATAAAGAACTGGATATGGAATTTGAAACATTTCGCGATAAATTGCTACCCGGACAAAAGGAAGAATGGAAGATTAAAATAAAAGATAAGAAGGGAGATAAAGTAATGGCGGAGTTGATGACTGCCATGTATGATGCATCGTTAGATGCTTTCAGACCCAACAATTGGTACTTTGCTATTAACAATTCGTATTATTCAAACTTGTATTGGGACTCAAATTCCGGGTTTGGAAACGTCAATGCACAGTTGTTTACGATTGATTGGAACAAATATCTAACAGGAGCCTATCGATATTACGACCGATTGAACTGGTATGGATACATCAACGATTACTACAATCGCAATGGCTATGATATGGATGGTGAATATAATTACAGAGGAGGTTTGGCAAATGCAATGTATGCATCTAAACCGGCTGCAAGTCCTCGAATGGCTATGGAAGAAAAGGCATTGGAACAAGACGAGAGCGGAGGTAAAGACAAGAACAAGGAAACTGCAAAAAAAGAAAGAACAGTAACTACTAAAGGTGATGCAGTGACGGGAAGTGTAATGGATCAAACTGTAGCTACCACCGAAGCAAACCAAATGGGTTGGGCCGGTGATGGCCGTTCAAATCACGAAGGCAAAGGCGGTGAGGATATTTCAAAAATAAATGCGAGAAGTAATTTTGCCGAAACGGCTTTCTTTTATCCGCAAATGGAAACGGACAAAGAGGGTAATGTGATTGTAAAATTTACTATTCCCGAATCGTTAACCAAATGGAAAATGATGGGTTTTGCGCATACCAAAGATTTAAAATTTGGAACGATTGAAAAAAATCTTGTTACCCAGAAAGATTTAATGGTAGTTCCTAATGCACCTCGCTTTTTCAGAGAAAACGACAAAATGGAATTCAGTTCTAAAATTTCTAATCTTTCTGAAAACGATTTGACAGGAACGGCACAGATATTTTTTTACGATGCTATGTCGATGAATCCGATTGACATTTTGGTTCAAACAAAAAATATACATGACGATGGAGCAAGAACATTTACAGCCAAGAAAGGATTGAGTACAAATGTTACCTGGGATATTGTTATTCCGGAAGGCATAGGAGCGATATCCTACAAGGTGGTGGCAAAAGCCGGAAACTTTACTGATGGTGAAGAAATGGCATTGCCCTGTTTAACCAACCGCATGTTGGTTACCGAAACATTGCCGTTACCTATACGAAGCAAAGAAACAAAAACTTTTAAGTTTGATAAATTAATTTCTCAAAGCAATGGTTCGTCAACATTACGAAATCATAAACTCACTTTAGAATTTACAGCCAATCCTGCTTGGTATGCAGTTCAGGCATTGCCTTATTTGATGGAATATCCTTATGAATGTGCCGAACAAACGTTCTCCCGTTTTTATGCAAACAGTATTGCATCGCATATTGCTAATTCTTCTCCTAAAATAAAAGCTGTGTTCGATTCGTGGAAAAACAATGCTGACTCGAAAGCTTTACTTTCTAATCTGGAAAAGAATCAGGAATTAAAATCGCTGATGCTGGAAGAAACACCATGGGTGCTGGATGCAAAGAACGAGACTGAACGCAAGAAACGAGTTGCGCTCTTATTCGATTTGAATAAAATGAGCAATGAGATGGGCAGAGCAATGAAAAAATTACAGAAGATGCAAGCTCCAAATGGTGGTTTCCCTTGGTTTGAAGGAATGCCTGACGACCGATACATTACTCAACACATCATTACTGGTATGGGACATCTCGATCATCTCGGTGTAAAAAACATTCGTGCCGACCGCGAAACTTGGGCTATGGTGAATGCAGGTGTTAAATATCTGGACAATCGTATTCGCGAGGATTACGAATGGGTTTTGAAATACGACCCAAAACATGTTGACGAAAACCATTTGAGTTATCTTCAAATTCAATATCTGTATGCAAGAAGTTATTTCAAGGACATTGCTGTGGACAACCGCACCCAGAAGGCTTTTGATTATTATAAAGGGCAGGAGAAAAAATACTGGTTGCAAAACAGTCGCTATATGCAGGGCATGATTGCGCTCGCTTTGTATCGATATGACGACAAACTTACACCTAAAGATATTTTGAAGTCGTTGAAAGAAAATTCGATTAGCAGCGATGAAATGGGTATGTACTGGAAAGAGAATTACGGAGGCTATTATTGGTATCAGGCTCCCGTTGAAGCACAGGCTTTGCTTATTGAAGCATTTGACGAAGTGGGTAACGACAAAAAATCTGTAGACGCCTTAAAGGTATGGCTCTTGAAATCTAAACAAACACAGGATTGGAAAACTACCAAAGCCACTACCGAAGCTTGTTACGCCCTGTTGTTAAGAGGCACCGATTGGCTGGCAACAGAAAGCAATGTGGAAATAAGTTTGGGTGATGTAAAGATTGACCCAAAGAATTTGCCCGATGTAAAACAAGAAGCAGGTACAGGTTATTTTAAAACTTCGTGGAGCGGCAGCGATATTAAACCTAACATGGGTAACGTTACCATTACTAAAAAAGATGAAGGGGTAAGCTGGGGAGCTTTATACTGGCAATACTTTGAACAGCTTGATAAAATAACACCAAGCAAAACTCCGCTTAACTTAAAGAAACAATTATTCCTTCAAAAGAATACTGATTCGGGACCGGTAATAGAACCTATTAATACAGGCACTGCTTTAAAAGTGGGTGATAAAATTAAAGTTAGAATAGAGTTGAGAGTGGACCGTGATATGGAATATGTACAAATGAAAGATATGAGGGCTTCGGGTTTCGAACCTACTAATGTAATTTCTCAGTATAAATATCAGGATGGATTGGGCTATTACGAGAGCACTCGCGATGCGGCCACTAATTTCTTTTTCTCTTACCTGCCCAAAGGCACGTATGTATTCGAATATCCAATGGTGGTAACTCATAACGGAGATTTTTCGAATGGAATAACTTCTATACAATGTATGTACGCTCCCGAATTTGCAAGCAATTCAGAAGGTATAAGAGTGAAAGTGGGGAAATAGGTTGGTTCTTTTAAGGAATTTTAGAATGAACAAGAAGGGAAGTTAATCGGAAATCCGAACGTTACTTTGGGTTTGCACGAGCGGTAAATAAAGTTTGTAAACAACTTATAATAGATAGTTTGTTTTCAGATTTGAATTTTGAATTTTGTTTACATTTGCAAGCAAAAACTTAAAGTTATGAGACTATTTATATACACCATTTTTCTCTCCGCATTTTTATTGTTTCAGGTTCAGCCTATGATCGCAAGGTTTATACTTCCTATTTTCGGAGGTTCATCTTCGGTTTGGGCCACATGTCTATTGTTTTTTCAAACCGGATTACTAATTGGATACGGGTATGCTCATATCATCACCACCAAACTAACCATTCAAAAACAAATACGACTTCATATTATCTTGCTGGTTATATCGCTCATCTCTCTTCCTATTATCCCGAGCCAATGGATGATTGCACACCTTAGTTCTAGTCCGGAACTTTCCATTTTGATGCTTCTTACACTTACGGTGGGTTTTCCATACATCATGATTTCTTCAACTGGGCCATTGCTTCAATCATGGTATGCAAGTTCATTTCCCGATAAATCGCCATACCGATTGTATGCCTTGTCTAATTTCGGTTCTTTATTAGGGCTCTTTTCATACCCAACATTACTGGAGCCATATCTCAAAATCAATACACAAGCATGGTATTGGTCGGGTGGTTATTTTCTTTATATCTTACTGAGCGGGCTTATTGTTTATTCCATCTGGAAACTGAAGGCAGGTTTTAAAGTGCAGGAAGCTGTGCAGACGGAGAAGGTAAGCGGTGTAAGGAAACTGCTTTGGTTATTACTATCCTTTCTGGGTGTGGTTACTCTTTTGAGTGCAACTAACAAACTAACCAACGATATAATGGTAGTTCCTTTTCTCTGGATTATTCCGCTTTCGCTTTATCTGATTTCTTTTATCATTGTGTTTGATAACCCCAGATGGTACAAGCGAATTGTGTTTATTCCATTAATGTTTATTGTTATTTTCCTTATTTTATATTCGCAATATAATTACTCTGTTAATTTCGTTAATCCTAATATGGGATGGGTTGTAGTTTTGTATAGTCTGGTTGTGTTTATTGGCTGTACATCGCTTCATGGAGAATTAGCAGCGTTGAAACCAGCCAAAGGTAATCTAACCATGTATTATCTCATTATGTCGGCCGGAGGGGTGCTTGGAGGTGTTTTTGTGAGTTTGATTTCGCCTGTTATCTTTAATGCCTATTGGGAAATTTATTTTGCCTTTATGGGCAGTGTTGTGCTTATTGGAGTGGTGTTGCTATACAACAGTCAGAACATTCAGTTTTTTAAAACTACACTATTTCGAATACTGATGATGGTAGTGGTGGTAAGTTCGGTGGCAGTAATGGCTTTTTCGTTTTGGGGAGAATACAAATCGTATAACGGCAATGTGATTGCATCGTACCGAAATTTTTATGGTGTGATGAAAGTGTGGGAAAACAAACAAGGCGAACCAGACTGGGAGCGTTCGCTGGTGTATGCTGATGTGTTGCACGGATTGGAGTATATGCAAATTGATAAATCGAAAATTCCGCTAACCTATTATGGTTATCAGAGTGGAATTGGATTGGCCATCTCGTTATTTCCAACCAGAGATGATATGGATTTTAAACCATTAAAAGTGGGTATGGTTGGACTTGGCACCGGCACCATTTCGGCATACTCTTTAAAGAACGATGCTTTTACTTACTATGAGCTAAATCCGCAGGCAGAAGAAGTGGCTCGTGGATATTTTAAATTTCTGAGCGAGGCTCAGGGAAAAACAGAAGTAATATTGGGCGATGGACGGATTTCGTTAGAAAAAGAACTTTTGGAAAAAGGAAGCCGACAGTTTGATGTGCTGGCCATCGATGCTTTTTCGGGTGATGTTATTCCTACTCACCTGCTCACACGCGAAGCAATCGATATATATATGAAACATCTGAATAAAGAGGGTATACTGGCTTTTCATATTTCCAACAAATTTTTAAACCTTATGCCGGTTATGAATGGCTTGAGCGGGTATTTAAAAATGCCTGTTTATTTGTTTCATCAAAATGATTCTTCTATTGGATTAGAGGGTGCCGATTGGGTTCTGTTTACAAACAATCAGGCTTTTTTGAGTAACCCTGCAGTAGTAAGAAACATGACCGAAATGGAACATCAAAAGGTATCTCCGGTGCTTTGGACAGACGATTTTGCTCCAGTGTTGCCTTTGTTTAAATGGAAATAAAATAGAATATAGAGGAAGCTAATTTTAGAATGAACGTTAGTTCCTGATTCTTAAAATAGAATAAGGATTAGAATATAGGTTCATTTTTATAAATCACAAAATTCGCTAATAAAAACTGAAAAACAACACCAATATTAGCGCATTTCGCTCGTATTTCTTATTCTGCGGTTTACAGCCAAAATTATTATTTATGTTGTTTTTATTCAATTAAAAATTCGATTTAAGTCCAAAAATCCGAACGGATCGATATTCTACTCCGATTTTCTTTTTTTCTGCTTTTGCAGAATGCTATCAAAGACCTCTTGAATTTAGATTCGGTACAAAATTATAGTGAAATAAAATACAAGATTTTCAAATTATCCCGAGTCGGGATGATTTGAAAAATATTTATTCGGGGGAGGGGTTGAATGGAGAAAATCATCTAACCGATGAAGTTTTGATTTTAAATGTGCAATGATTTGGGTTACCTTTCCCTCATTCATTTCCCTCATCAATTAATGAGGCATCCAATCAATGCCCACCAAACCAATTAACAAAATTCCTATCTTCGCACCCTTATTATTTAAAAGCAAAAATGGAGTATAATTTCAGAGAAGTAGAAAAAAAGTGGCAGGAATACTGGGCTAAAAACAAAACATTTAGGGCAGAAAACAAATCGTCCAAACCTAAATATTATGTCCTCGACATGTTTCCTTACCCAAGTGGTGCGGGTTTGCATGTCGGTCATCCGCTCGGATACATAGCTTCCGATATTTTTGCTCGTTACAAAAGGTTAAAAGGTTTTAATGTGTTGCACCCTATGGGCTACGATTCGTTTGGCCTGCCTGCCGAACAATACGCCATTCAAACAGGGCAACACCCCGAAATTACTACCAAAACAAATATAGCCCGCTATCGCGAGCAACTTGATAAAATAGGCTTCTCTTTCGACTGGGAGCGCGAAGTACGAACGTCCAACCCCGATTACTATAAATGGACACAATGGATTTTTATTCAACTTTTCAATTCGTGGTATAATCCCGAAACCAACAAAGCAGAGCGCATCGAACTCCTTATCCAACGATTTCGTAATGGCTCCCTTTCCTTCGGAGCGGGCTCCTGGGATTCGCTTTCAGAAAAAGAACAATCAGACATTTTATTAAATTATCGTCTCGCTTATTTGAGCGAAACCATGGTTAACTGGTGTCCTCAGTTGGGCACAGTATTGGCCAACGAAGAAGTAAAAGATGGTGTTTCCGAACGCGGAGGATATCCCGTAGAACGAAAACTGATGAATCAATGGAGCCTGCGCATTACCGCCTATGCCGACCGATTGCTCACCGACCTCGATGGCATAGACTGGACTGAAAGTATTAAAGAAGCACAGAGAAATTGGATTGGAAAAAGTGAGGGGACTAGTTTAAAATTCCACCTCTCCCCCGGCAAAGAACAGAACTCGCAGTCGCCTCACCCCTTACCCCTCTCCAAAGGAGAGGGGAGCGCTTCCCAAAAAAAGGAGGAGAGCATCGCTGCAAAAGAAATAGGTGGGGAGCCAGGATATATTACTTCAAATAAAAAGATTTGGGGGAATTTAAAAGAAAATGCAAGAGCAAATAGAAAGGAGCAAACCGAAGCCGAAGAAATACTTTGGGATAAAGTTCGCGATAATAAATTGGGTTTTAAAATAAGAAGACAACATCCCGTTGACCAGTTCATAGCTGATTTTATTTGTCTTGACAAAAAATTAATTATTGAGGTAGATGGCTCAATACATGAATACCAAAAGGATTATGATGAAGGAAGAACTTTTATGCTCGAAGATATTGGTTATCGTATTATTCGTTTTTCAAACTCTTCTGTCAAAAACAACATTGATTTTGTATGTAATGGAATAACTAAAGCACTTAATGCGCCAATAGAACAAGAGCATACGTCAGGTTCCGTCACCCCTCTCCTTTGGAGAGGGGCCGGGGGTGAGGCGAATGACGGCAAAGGGTTTATTGAAGTCTTCACCACCCGCCCCGATACCATCTTCGGAGTATCCTTTGTAACGCTTGCTCCCGAACATGAGTTAGTAGAAAAAGTGACTACTGCCGAAAATAAAAAAGCGGTGGAAGAATATGTTACTATGGCCAAAAACCGCAGTGAGCGCGAACGTCAGGCTGATGTAAAAAAGATTACCGGTGTGTTTACAGGTTCTTATGTAGAACATCCGTTTACAGGAAAACAAATTCCAATATGGGTTGGAGATTATGTATTGGCAGGTTATGGCACCGGTGCTGTAATGGCTGTGCCAATGCACGACACACGAGATTTTGCTTTTGCATCTCATTTTGGTATAGAAAAACACATGGTCATACAGCCCCCTGTTGACTGGGATTTCGCTATGAATTCCTATGATGAAAAATCAGGAAAATTAATCAACTCCGATTTCTTAAACGGATTGGAAGTGAAAGATGCTGTTAAAAAAGCCATAGCTGTAATAGAAGAAAGAGGATTAGGAAAAGGTAAAACCAATTTCCGCTTGCGCGATGCCATCTTTGGGCGTCAGCGCTATTGGGGTGAACCTATTCCAGTGTATTATAAACACCTCTCCCCAACCCTCTCCACAGGAGAGGGAGATGTGATTCCTTGCGTTGTAGATGAAAAAGATTTACCCTTATTATTACCTGAAGTAGATAAATATTTACCTACAGAAACAGGAGAACCTCCATTGGCTCGTGCCACCTCTTTCAAAAAAGATGGTAAATGGGATTACGAATTTTCTACCATGCCGGGCTGGGCAGGTTCTTCGTGGTACTTCCTGCGGTATATGGATGCGCATAACGAAAAAGAATTTGTAAGCAAAGAAGCTGTTGATTATTGGCAAAACGTGGATTTATACATTGGCGGAGCCGAACATGCAACCGGGCATTTATTATATGTTCGTTTCTGGACAAAATTCCTGAACGATTTAGGATTGATTCCTGTTATAGAACCTGCCAAAAAGTTGATTAATCAAGGGATGATACAAGGGGTGAGTGAAAAAATGTATATGTTTCAAGGCAGAAGAAACAGTTGGGGGCCAAACTCCCCATTAACCGATACACAATTTATTTTTAAAGGAGGAGAACCAAGGCCAATATTTTTTAGTGCTGACATTTTAAACAGCTATATAGAAAGATGCAAGAAGGCGGGTGATGATCCCAAATCTATTTTTGATGAAATAACTAGTATCAATGTCGATATACGTTTAGTGAAAAATGGAAAGTTAAACATAGCGGAGTTTATTAGCTGGAATAAAACAGGTGAGTGGACAAAGGCAGTGTTTATTTGTTCTGGAAGCGAAACCGTTTATTATGACGGACAATGGTATGATCAAAATAACAATATCGTTAATGCATCGGATTTTAATACCTTTCAAGAAGTAGAAAAAATGTCAAAACGTTGGCACAATGTTGTAAACCCTGATGATATGGTAGAACAACACGGAGCCGATTGTCTTCGTTTGTACGAAATGTTCTTGGGGCCTTTAGAACTTTCAAAACCTTGGAACACCAACGGAATTACAGGTGTGAGCAATTTTATTCGCAAACTCTGGAGATTATACCACAAAGATGATGAATTAAACGTAAGTAACGAACCTGCTACAAAGCCCGAACTAAAGGTATTGCATAAAACCATTAAGAAAATCATCAGCGATATCGAAGGCTTTTCGTTCAATACTTCTGTGAGTAATTTCATGATTTGTGTAAACGAACTAACCGAATTGAAATGCAATAAACGAGAAATTTTAGAACCGCTTGCCATTATTATTGCTCCTTATGCACCACATTTGGCAGAAGAATTATGGAGCAAACTCGGACATAATGACACCATCACCTTTGCTGCTTTTCCAGAATGTAAAGAAGAATATCTGGTAGAAAGTGCCTTTAATTATCCTGTTTCTTTCAACGGAAAAACTCGTTTCTTTCACGAATACGAGCTGTCGTTAACCAAAGAGGACATCGAAAAGCAGGTGCTTACACTGGAACAAACACAAAAATACCTGGAAGGTAAAACACCTAAGAAAATTATAGTTGTACATAACAAAATAGTAAACATAGTGGTGTAATCAAAAATTAACCGTGGCACAGGGTTTGCAAAACAACCAATATCAAATCTGAATAACATGAAAAAGATAATTTTAATTGACGGTTTAGTACTGATACTGGTTATTGCTCTTTTTTCTTTCAAAACAGAAAAACAGTTGCCCTCAATGCAGGACGAAGGAGAATTAAAATACCTTCCGCTTGTAAAAAACGAAGCCTTTAAACGAGGCGAAAAACTTACCTTCCGTTTGCATTATGGTATCATAGATGCTGGTGAAGCCACTTTGGGAATAACCGATGAAACCAAAGAACTGGGAGGACGCAAAACCTTCCATGTGGTTGGGTTGGGAGTTACCAAAGGTGCTTTCGAGTTTTTTTACAGCGTTCGCGACCGCTACGAAACCTATATTGACGAGCAATCCATCGTTCCCTGGATGTTTCTCAGAAGTGTGAACGAAGGTGGTTACAAAATCAATCAGGTGTATGCATTTAATCACCACACCCGAAAAGTGGATGTGGGCGATGGAGAAAAATTCCCTATCGAACCTAATATACAAGATATGCTCTCGGCTTTCTACAATGCCCGTACCATGGATTTATCTCAGGCTAAAGAAGGAGAAATGTTTGCCATCAATTGTTTTATGGACAAAGAAGTTTGGCCTTTGAAAATAAAATTCATTTGCAGAGAAACCGTCACTACCGATTTAGGAACCTTTCGTTGCCTTAAGTTCAGACCCATTGTTCAGAAAGGACGTGTGTTTAAACACGAAGAAGACCTCAATGTATGGATTACTGACGACAAAAACCATATTGTGATTAAAGGACAAGCTGACGTATTGGTAGGTTCCATTAAAGCCGAACTAACCAGCTATTCCGGCCTTGCTAATCCTATTTCTAAGGTAGAATAATATTACTTCTCCCCTATTCCCTTCTCCTAAAGATTGGAGGTATTTCCCGAAAATAAAATTAAATTAGTTATGGGTTTTATTTATATTCGCCTCAATTTATAATTCATATTACAACAAATGGAACTAAAACCCGAAATACTAAACCGCATAAAACTACTGGACGAAAAGTTTCAATCCATGGGACAGGATTTAGCATCTTATCTTGACGGATTGCTTTATGCCGATTACCTTACTTATTGGGATTACATTCACCTCGACACGTTGCTGAGTTTGCAAACCCCCAAAACACAGATACCCGATGAAGAAATCTTTATTATGTATCATCAAATAACCGAATTGTATTTTAAACTTTGCCTGCTGGAGTATAATCAGCTGGCCGAAAAAGAAAACCTGGATGCAAAGTTTCTGACCAATCGCATATCGCGTATCAACCGTTATTTCGATGCACTTATTTCTTCGTTTGACATTATGGTGGATGGCATGGATCCTCAGCAGTTTCTCAAATTCCGTATGAGTTTGTTACCTGCATCGGGCTTTCAGAGCGGGCAATACCGTATGATTGAAATATGTTCTACCGCTTTTATTCATTTGGTTGCAAAAGATGTGCGCGATACCTTTGCCGAACAAAACTTGAGCGATGATGATACTATCAAGAAAATGTATGAACACATTTACTGGAAAGCAGGTGCAACCGAACTTGCTACCGGCAAAAAAACATTAACCCTTATTCAGTTTGAAGAAAAATATCAGAAACAATTATTAGAACTGGCTCAAAAATTTAAAAACACCAACCTGTGGTCGCTTTATAAAACCTTGCCCGAAGCCGAACAGCAGGACGAAAAACTAAAGCTGGCCCTGCGTCAGATGGATGTAAATGTAAACATCAACTGGCCACTTTCGCATTACAAGTCGGCTGTGCGCTACCTGCAAAAAGACCCCGAAGATATAGCCGCTACAGGCGGAACCAACTGGCAAAAGTACTTGCCTCCTCGTTTTCAAAAACGTATTTTCTATCCTGAATTATGGAGCGAATCCGAATTGGCCGAATGGGGAAAAAACTGGGTGGCCAGTGTGGTATTTAACAAATAGCGTTTCATCCACTATCTCCATCCCTTCGGGTAAGGGACTTTAGTTTTTATTCATTATTTCAGTCTGAATCCGTATGGATTCATCGTGAATTAAATGGTATAATTCTTTTACAAATTCGGGCGATAGCCCTATCTGCTTGCCATTTGCAACGCAGCTTTCCACTAGTGTTTTCCAGTGCGAAACTTGCAAAATGGTAATACTGTTATCGCGTTTGTATTCTCCTATTTTCTCCGAAACGGTCATACGTTTAGCCAATAATTCCAACAGGTCTTTATCCAATTTATTAATAATACAGCGCAGTTCATCAAGTTTAGACTGAATCTCGGTATTGTTTACCAATGCCGAACGAATATGCAGATTGTTCAGAATTTCGAAAAGCTGAACCGGAGTTACTTGCTGTTTGGCATCGCTCAAAGCAACAGCCGGATTGCAATGTGTTTCTATCATCAGTCCTTCCATATCCATATCCAGTGCTTTTTGAGCTATAAAAGGAATAAGTTCGGGAGTACCGGCAATGTGAGACGGGTCGCAGATAAAAGGAAGTTGAGGACAAGCAGCTTTTAAATCTACTGCTAGTTGCCAGTTGGGCGAATTGCGAAAAGGCCCGTTATCGAACGAATGGAAACCACGGTGAATAGCTGCCAGTTTGGTGATACCCGCATTATTGATACGTTCCAGCGCTCCTGCCCATAGTTGCAAATCGGGATAAATGGGATTTTTTACAAACACCGGAATGTCCACACCTCTGAGCACTTCGGCTATTTCCTGAACCGAAAATGGATTAACAGTGGTGCGTGCTCCTATCCATAAAATATCGATACCATGATTTAAACATTCTTCTACATGCGATGCAGTAGCTACTTCGGTTGCTGTTCGCAATCCGGTTTGTTGTTTCACCTGTTGCATCCATTTTAAACCAATGGAACCAATGCCTTCAAAAGTATTGGGACGAGTGCGGGGTTTCCATATTCCTGCCCTAAAAATGCTGTTCGGCAACTGAGCCGCTATTTGTTTGGCGGTATCCAGCATTTGCCCTTCGCTTTCGGCACTGCAAGGCCCGGCAATTAACAAAGGTTTATGATAATCGGGGAACCATTGAAGTACTGGAGTTATGTTGAGGTCGAGTTTCAAAATAGTTATGAATTACAAATTATGTATTATAAATGTAATTGAGTGTAATTTTCATTCATCAATCATAATTTACAATTCATCATTTCTGTATTACCAGCCCAGTATCCAGGCAAACATAAGCGGAGCAACAATGGTTGCATCGCTTTCTACTATAAATTTAGGAGTATGAATATCTAATTTACCCCAGGTAATCTTTTCGTTTGGAACAGCTCCCGAATACGACCCGTAACTGGTAGTACTGTCGGAAATCTGGCAGAAATATCCCCAGAAAGGAATTTCGTGCATACCCATATCCTGATATAACATAGGCACCACACAGATAGGGAAATCGCCAGCTATACCTCCTCCAATCTGGAAAAAACCGATTCCTTTACCACCTGAGTTTTTAGGATACCAGTCGGCAAGCCAAGCCATGTATTCAATTCCCGATTTCATGGTCGAAGCTTTGATTTCATTTTTTATTACATACGAAGTAAAAATATTTCCCATGGTGCTGTCTTCCCATCCCGGAACCACTATAGGCAGGTTGCGTTGAGCAGCAGCCAGCATCCAGCTGTCTTTAGGGTCTATTTCGTAATATTGTTCAAGCTCTCCGCTCAACAAAATTTTGTACATATACTCATGGGGGAAGAAACGTTCGCCATTGGTATCGGCATCTTTCCATATTTTATGAATGTGTTTCTGCAATCTTCTGAATGCTTCTTCTTCAGGAATACAGGTGTCGGTAACACGGTTGTAGTGGTTTTCTAACAAATCCCACTCTTCCTGAGGCGATAAATCGCGGTAATTCGGCACACGTTTGTAATGCGAGTGAGCCACCAGGTTCATAATATCTTCTTCCAGATTGGCACCGGTGCAAGAGATAATGTCCACTTTACCCTGACGAATCATTTCGGCCAGGGACTTACCCAACTCAGCGGTGCTCATGGCTCCGGCCAGGGTTATCATCATTTTGCCTCCTTCGGTAAGGTGAGCTTCGTATCCTTTGGCAGCATCCACCAATGCAGCTGAGTTAAAGTGTTTGTAGTGTTTTTCTATAAACTGAGAAATAGGTCCTTTAGTAGTCATTATATATATGTATATTAAAATTGAGGTGCAAAAGTAGAAATAATTTAGTGATGTGCTAATTTGACAGGCAGGTTAATGATGAGATAAGGGGCAGAAACCTCTTCCGGTTACCATTGTATTATCATTTCCTTACCTCTGTATTATTTGTTAATTAAATATTGGTTTCGAGGTATTGTCTTCTTACTAAAAAAGAATACATTTGCATCGGAAATTAAAAAAGCGAACACCCTACAATTTCAAAAGTATTTGAGATGAAACCGCTTTGAAACATCAAAATAAATCTTTTTAATAAAAAAACAAATGAAAAAACTTTTACTATCTGTATTTGCGTTATGCTCTTTTGCTGCTGCTCACGCGCAGTGCAACGACATCTTTATTTCTGAATATGATGAAGGTACTTACAACAACAAAGCACTGGAATTATACAATCCAACCAATCACACTATCGCGTTTAACAACAACTACAGAATGGTGAGATACAACAACGGTACTACTGCTGCTGCTGGCGAAGCAAATCCACAGGCCATGATCAGCCTTGGAACTCACGTTATGCAACCTTACAGCACCTGGGTTATTGTTATCGACAGAAGAGATACTACTATTACTTCGGGTACTGATGTAGTAGTGGCTGCAGGACTAAGAGCAATTGCCGACACTTTTTTGTGTAACAATTACAACACCAGTTATACCATGAACTTTAATGGTAACGATGCTATCTCTGTTCAGAAAACAGCTGATGGTGGTGCTACCTGGAGTTATGTTGATATTTTTGGTATGATGGGCGATGCTGCAATGGTAACAGCTTCTTCGTGGAGCGACCAGTTTCCTTATGATGGAAGTGTGGGAGCCTGGTGGACTTTGAACCATACTTTAGTTCGTAAAGCAAGCGTTACACAAGGTGTAACCGTTAACCCTTCGCCTGAGTTTATTGTTACAGCAGAGTACGACTCATTACCAGAAAACACTTGGACAAATCTGCATATCCACAACTGCGTTTGCGCTACCGGAATTAACGAAGTAGCAAATACTGTGAGCATGAATGTGTATCCAAACCCGGCTAACAGTAATTACACCATGCTATCGGCAGGAGAAGCCATAGAAAAAGTAGAAGTTTACAATGTAATTGGCGATAATGTAATGACCAAAGTTGGCAACAAAAACACTAAAATGGTGATTGAAACAGCTGCCTTAACAAAAGGTATTTATTTTGTGAAAGCATATTTTGCAAATAACAAAGTAACCACGGTAAAACTCTCCGTACAATAATTTACTCACCTGACAGGTTACTATAACCTGTCAGGTTTTTATTTTTCCTATATGAATCGTATTTTCTCCCTTCTTTTTTTTCTATTCACTACATCTCTTATCGCTCAAAATGGTGAAATAAAAGGAACCATTAAAGATGTTACCACTGGCGAAACGGTGGTGGGTGCAACTGTTATGTACGCTCCAGGCAAAGGAACGCTAACCGACATTAATGGTAATTTTTCCATCAAGATAGATTCGGCCGGAACCTACAACCTTATCATTTCCTATGTAGGATTTGAGGCACAAAAAATGAAGGTAAAGGTGGGCAATAAACCGGTAGTAGTTAATTTCGACTTAAAGCAAAATGCGCTGGAAGAAGTGGAAGTGGTGGCCGATGTAGCCAAAACCAGAGAAACGCCAATAGCGTTTTCGAATGTATCGGCTAAACAAATTGAAGAAGAATTAGGCACTAAAGACGTTCCGATGATTTTGAATACTACTCCCGGAGCTTATGCTACCGAACAAGGAGGAGGAAGCGGAGATGCTCGTATCAACATGAGAGGATTTGATCAGCGTTACATTGCAGTAATGGTGGACGGAGTTCCGGTAAATGATATGGAAACTGGCGGTGTGTATTGGAGCAACTGGGATGGATTGGGTGGAATTACGCGAGCCATGCAGGTGCAAAGAGGGTTGGGTGCTTCCAAATTGGCATTGCCTTCTATTGGAGGAACCATTAATATTTTGACCAACGGAATTGAACAGAAAATGGGAGCTTCCGTAAAACAAGAGGTTAACGATTTCGGATTATACAAAACATCAGTAGGATTCAATTCCGGTCAGTTAAAAGGAGGATGGGGCTTTACATTAGCCGGATCCCGCAAATGGGGTACGGGATGGGCTGACGGAACTTATGCAGACGGATGGTCGTACTTTTTTAAAGTACAAAAAAGATTTAAAAAACAATTGATTTCCTTTAGTGTGAATGCTGCTCCTCAATCGCACGGACAGCGATATACACATTTCCCTATTGCTGTGCTCAACAAAAAAATGGCGGAAAAATTAGGAATTAATGCAGATTCCGTATTGAAAAACTCGGCTTATACAAGCGCTACTCAGGAAGAAAGAGGCCTGAAATATAACCCAGACTGGGGTATGCTAAATGGCAAAGAGTTTAGCGGTGAATTTAATTACTTTAATAAACCTGCGGCTAACTTCACGCATTTATGGACTCCTAATGACAAACTAAATGTATCCACTGTAGCTTATTTATCAGTAGGAACCGGAGGCGGAGCTTATATGATTACTGCTCCAAATCGACTTCCTGACGGAACCATGAATATGCAAAAAGTGTATGACGACAATATTATTCGTACTCCGGACGCTAACTACAGTACCACCGAACATTCAGCAACCAACTATTTACGTTCGCAACGTAACGACCACTTATGGTATGGTATCTTATCGTCATGGACCTATAAAGTAAACCAAAATATTACCGCATTAATAGGTATTGACGGAAGATATTACAAAGGCACACATTTCAGAACACCTCTGGATTTAATGGGAGGAGATTTCGCAACTGATGCATCCGACAAAAACCAACCAACGCCATCTTATTTTGGCGACCCCAACTATAAGTTCAAAATGAAAAGGGTAGGTGATAAAATAAGTTACTACAACGATAGCAAAGTAATGTGGGGCGGAGCTTTTGCTCAAGCAGAGTATAAAAAAGATAAATGGAGTGCATTTATTACCGGAACTGTTTCGGACAAAAGCTACCAACGCATAGATTATTTTCAGAAACGCGATTTGCTGATTGACGGTAATACATTCTATCAGGCCATTGGTTACGGTCAAGGCTTTTATTATAATGGCACCTCTTATTTAACTTCTTCTAATGGTAATTCTTCGCATGATGGCGAAGCCACAGTGGTGGTGCATGGCGATACCACATTTGTAGGAACAGGCGCTTTCCGTAAATATATTTTGAATGCAAAACGTTATTCCATCAATTCGTCTGAAGCAAGAGAAAATACTACCCCAAAGAAATGGTTTTTTGGGTACACCATCAAAGGAGGTGCAAATTACAATATCAACGACCATCACAATGTGTTTATTAATGCAGGATACATGGTTCAGGCTCCTAATATGAATGCGGTGTATGACAACTCCAACCAATTATTTGCTGAAATAAAAAATCAAAAAATTTATGCCATCGAAGGTGGATACGGAATTAAATACCCTAAATTAGTGGGTATGCTTAATCTATATTACACTTACTGGAAAGATAAACCTGTGCCTTCGCCTGCTCCCATTGATGGAGTATCTTTCAACATTAACGGGATAGATGCTGTTCACAAGGGAATAGAGTTTCAGGGCACCTACCAGATTATAAAAAAACTTAGTGCTGATGTCACAATTGCAATTGCTGATTGGCGTACGGTATCCGCCACCAAGGCATTCATTGTGGACGATGCCGGCAACATTTTAACTACTGTAGATTTCAGCGCCAAGAATGTGCATGTGGGAGACGCAGCTCAAACTCAATTAGGAGGAGCACTTCGCTATGATATCATAAAACATTTATACATCAAACCAAGGTATATGTTCTTTGGGAAACATTATGCTAATTTCGACCCATCTACACTTAACGGTGTGAATGCCGACAGAGAATCGTGGAAGATGCCGAGCTATGGATTGTTCGATTTATTTATAGGGTACGATATAAAATATTGGAAAATGAAATTCAATATTACTACCGGAATCTCTAATTTGTTAGATACTGTATACATTACAGATGGACAAAACAATATGTCAGGCAAGCAGAACTTTGATGCAAATTCAGCATTAGTTTATATGGGCATGGGACGCAGATTTAATCTGGGTTTGAAAATAGGTTTTTAATAAATAGCATTCGTTCTTTCATTTCTTTAAACTATTTCAAATAGTAATACCCTTGAAATTTACTTCAAGTAAAGTTTTTGATTTGAAATGACTTCTGCCAGATTGAGCAGATGGCATTTTGTTTACAAAACGCATGTTGCCGGATATAACAAGTGGCATTCTGTTCACAAAACGAAGGTTGACAGATTTGCGGATTCGCATTTTGTATACAAAACCTAGGTTGTCGGATGTGGCAGATGGCATTTTGTTGGCAAAACGAATGTTGTTATTTCTGCGGATTTAGATTCTGTCGGCAAAACGTTAGTTGCCGGATATAACAGATGGCATTCTGTTCGCAAAACGGAGGTTGCCGGTTCTGCGGTTTTAGATTTTGTCGGCAAAACGCAACTTGCCGGATCTGCGGATTCGCATTCTGTTGACAGAATGTAGTTACGCAGACCTAACAATCATTTCTTTAGATAAAAAGTGGTAAAATTGACAGGAAACAATTGGCAAAGCAATTAAACTGCAAAAATGTCAGTTTGGAGCAAGGCTCAAAAAAGTAAAAAAGGGAAATTCTTCCCTCCTATTTCCCTTAGTAAGGAAAAAGAAAAAGAAGGTGATGGACAAAAAAGCGGTACTTTGGTCCGGAAATCAAAAATGCAAATAACCAATCAGTAAATAAATAATTAACAAAAAACAATTAAACAAAAAATGAAAAAAATTACAACAGTATTATTGTTTGCTTTTATGGCAAACGTAACTATTTTTGCACAGGCCACTTTGCCTGACACATGCAGCTTTGTTGGAACCACCGTGCCTACAGGATGGGTGTGGACCACTACCAACCTTACACCTTATTATCCGGCATCGGGCAATCCTGCTCCGGCAGCTAAGTTCTCCCTTTCGGGCGACATGCTAACCATCAGCTTTACCACCACTCCCGGATTATTATCTTACGATATTGCCGGAAACAATGTGGGAAGTGCATGGACGGGCGATTTTAGAGTAGAAGAATCTGTAAACGGAACAACTTACACTACTGTAGGTACCGCTTACACTTCCATTACGGCTACAGGTCCTTATGTTCACCATACAGCAATGCTTACCGGAGCAAGTCGTTTTGTGAGATTTCATATGATTACACATACTGCCGGAAACATAGGTTTGGACAATGTGGGTATTAGAGCAGGTGTTTCGACCACACAACAAATGAATGTAACTCAAAGTGGAAATACCATTCTTAACGGTGGTTCGTTTGTAGCCGGTGTAGCTGTATTAACTCCTTTGCCTATTACATTTACGGTACAAAACTTAGGAACAGTGGGCACACTTAACGTTACAGGAGCTACCCTTTCGGGTCCTGCAATGGCTGATTATGCAATTACTTCTTCGTTTCCGTTTGCAGTTGCTCCAGTTGGAAATGCTCCTTTGGCCATAACCTTTACGCCATCGGCAGCGGGTACACGCAGCGCTATTTTGACCATTGCTAATGACGACCCTACTGCTAATCCTTATATTATTAACTTAAACTGTATGGGCGGTACTTCGGCTACCGAACCTACAGCACAACCTACAGCTTTAACTTTTCCGGTTAACAAATCATATCGTATCATTGGTAATTTTACTGCAGCAGCAGGCACACCTGATGGATATTTAATTTTAAGAAAAACCGGAAGCGCTCCAACCGATTTGCCGGTTGACGGAACTGTTTACACACGAGGAGATATGATTGGAACTTCTAAAGTAGTTGCTTCTAATGCTGCCACAGGGTTTATGCCAAACGATATTAAATCGAGCACACAATATTTCTTTGCTATTTATTCTTACAATGGTGTTGGTACGTTCCGCAATTACTTAACCACATCGCCATTAACAGGAAGTGTAACCACTTCGGGAACTATGATGCCTGCAGCTTTTTATAGCTCTATCAGCACTTCTACTCCAACATTTGTAACCGACCTACATAATTTGGTTAACCCTCACAATATCGAATTATACAGTAATTACGGACCTTTTATGATGAACTTCTTATATCAACGCGATACTACCGGAGGAGCTCACGTAGCTACTTGTTCGTACAGCGGTGAGAACATTACTTACATCGGAACTTTCGACTGGACTACAAACAACATGAGCCGCGAGCACACCTATTGCCAAAGCTGGCAGCCGACTGTTAACGACCCTAACTTTACAAGCCGTGGAGAGTATAACGATTACCACATGATTACTCCTGTTGACCAAAACAATGTAAACGCTATTCGCAGTAACTACCCGTTAGGTATTGTAGTAGGTACACCTACTTATAGCTACATGGGTTGTAAAAAAGGATTGGATGCAGCAGGCCACATGGTTTTCGAACCAAGAGATTCGGACAAAGGAGATGCTGCTCGTTGCATGTTATATCAGTGTATTTGCTACACAGGAACTGGAACCAACGGAAATACCGATGCTACCTATGGTGGAAGCTGGTCGTTGCCAAACCACATCAGCGCTGCTATACCTTTTGGTCAAAATCAAAACGTATTGAAAACATGGAACATTCTTGATCCTCCTGATAAATTCGAAATTTCAAGAAATGATTTTGTAGACTCATTACAGAACAACCGTAACCCGTTTATAGACCATCCTGAGTATGTTTGTCACATCAATTTTGATAGTATGACTTACAGCGCAGCTGATAACTGTACCGGATTAGGAATTTACGAAAACACTAGCGCTAGTGCTGATTTGATTTCTATTTCTCCAAACCCAAGCAATGGTAATTTTATGATTAACTACACTTCTGCTAAAGCAGAAAAAGTAAGCATGAAATTGGTGGATATGTTGGGAAGAATAGTTTATGTAAACGATACGAAAGTGAACTCCGGAGTTAATCAGATGGAAATACTTTTACAAAATGTAAACAAGGGTATGTACTCTCTCGAGTTTATTACCGAAAACGGCAAACAAACACAACGAGTGATAATACAATAGATGCCCTACTCTATCTCTCACCGAAAGGAAGAGGAAGTGATAGTAATAAAAGAGGAGATTTCGCAAAGCGAAATCTCCTCTTTTGTTTTGTGAAGTATTTTCTTTTTCCCTTCGGGGAGAAAATTAAGAAGCGGGGCTTATAAATTTCATCACACAATCTAAAAACTCCTTAGGTCTTTCGGCATGCACCCAATGCCCCGCACCACTGATGGTTTCGAACGATGCGTTTTGGAAAAGTGTTTTTATTAAATCGGTATCGCTGCTTCGTATGTAATTCGAATTTTCTCCTTTGATAAATAAAGCAGGTACCTCCGAAGAAAGATTAACGGGCAGGGCTTCTCCCATGTTTTCAATATTATTAGTAATAACAGATAAGTTAAATCTCCAGTCTAATTGTGTATCTGTTTTCCAATAAATGTTTTTCAGAAGAAATTGACGTGTGCCAGCATCATCAATAAAATTAATCATTACAGCCTCTGCATCCCTTCTTGTTTTCACCACCGAAAAATCAACAGCCTTTAATCCCTGCAATACTTTTTGGTGATGTGGAGGATAATATTTAGGAGCAATGTCGGCAACGATGAGTTTATAAATGTATTCGGGATGTTGCAAAGCAAAAAGCATAGCTACCTTTCCGCCCATAGAATGCCCAATAATAATAACGCTTTCGGGAAGAAAGGAATGGTCTTCGCAAAATTCCAGGATATCATCGCTCATCAGCTGATATGTGAAATCTTTGCTGTGAGGCGACAATCCATGATTTCTCAAATCGATGGTGTACACTTCGTATCCCTGCTCCGAAATTAATTTGGCGTGAGAATTCCAATTATCACTCTGCCCGAACATACCATGCAGAATAAGCATTGGCTGTCCGCTTCCGTATTTTCTAAATGCTAATTTCATAATTCTTTTTGAAGGATATTTCCTCTTTCTAAGTTCGGAATTCGAACTGAGGTTCTACTAATTCGAGAATTTTAATTGTCGTAAGTAAAGCTGAATGGTGTTTTCTATTCCAAAATACAACGCATCCGAAATGAGGGCATGCCCAATAGACACTTCGAGTAAGCCGTGCACATGGGTAGCAAAATAATTTAGATTTTCGAGACTTAAATCGTGTCCGGCATTGATACCGAGCTCTAATTCTCTTGCCATTTCGGCAGCCACAATAAAGGGAGCAATGGCATTCTCTTTATTTATGGTATATTCACGGGCATACGACTCTGTGTATAATTCGATTCGGTCGGTATTGGTTTCTTTGGCACCTTCCACCATCTTGGTATTGGCATCTACAAAAATGGAGGTACGAATACCGGCTTTTTTAAACTCCGCAATAATTTCGGTGAGATAACTTTTATGCGTGATGGTGTCCCACCCATGATTGGAAGTCAACTGCCCTTCAGCATCCGGCACCAGTGTTACTTGAGCGGGACGAGTTTTAAGAACCAAATCCATAAACTTCTGTTCTTTCGGATTTCCTTCAATATTAAATTCGGTAGAAAGCAGAGGTTTCAAGGCTTTTACATCTTCGTATCTGATATGTCTTTCGTCAGGTCGGGGATGCACAGTAATGCCTTGCGCACCGTATCTTTCGCAATCCATCGCAAATTTCGGCACATCCGGAGTATTTCCTCCTCTAGCATTTCGCAGGGTTGCTATTTTATTTATATTTACACTTAACTTTGTTACCATTTTAGAATAATAAAGTGTAAAGCTAAAAAATTACTAAGTTTGTACTTCAAAAATAATTTAAATGTTAGCAAAAGATATAATATCGGATTACATACCACCTTTAAAATCTTCTGAAAATGGCTTATTAGCCCTTAACTGGATGGAAGAATTTAAAGTGTCGCATTTACCGATAGTAAATAAAAAAGAGTATTTGGGATTGATTTCTGATACCGAGATTTATGATTCAGATGTTACAGACGAACCATTTTCGAAATACAATCCAACACTTGTGCGTCCGTTTGTGCTGGAAAGTCAGCACGTGTACGATGTAATAAAAATGGTTTCGGTAATGAATCTGTCTGTATTACCTGTGCTGGATGCTGAATTGAATTATGCAGGACTGATACCGGCTTCGGCATTAACTAATGTTTTTGCTGTACTTTCTGCCGCCCGCGAACCGGGAGGAATAGTAGTGCTCGAGATGAACATGCACGATTACACCTTAACTCAAATTGCGCAAATAGTAGAAGGCAACGATTGTAAAATTCTGAGTTGTTATATTAATCAACTTCCCGATTCAACTAAAATGGAAGTAACGCTGAAGCTAAACAGGCTGGACATTTCCGCCATTATTCAAACGTTCAATCGCTATAACTATAACATAAAAGCATCGTTTCATCACAAAGAATATGGCGATGATGTTAAAGATAGATTTGATTCGTTTATGAAATATCTGAATATGTAATAACCTCAGAAAAGCTATTGAATGATTAAACTAATTAACGTATTCATATTATCCGACACACTTTCAGATTTACCGAAAACTAATCTGAACGAAATACAGTTTTTCATTTAAAGAGAAGTAAGGAAACCCCTATGAAAATAGCAATTTACGCTCGAAGCACCGAAGATAATATCTCCAAACACATTCAGCTTTTGTTTAACAAGCTGAATGAACACAACTCGGAGATATACATTTACAAACCTTTCTACGATTTCATTAAAGGGAAATTAGCAATTGAAGGCAATCTAAAAACATTCAGTACGCACAGCGATTTACATGGCAATATAAATTACATGTTGAGTTTAGGAGGCGATGGTACATTTCTCGAAACACTCACTTTTGTACGCGATTCGGAGATACCTGTACTTGGCATTAACACTGGGCGTTTGGGTTTTTTAGCTAATGTAGCAAAAGAAGAAATAAATGAAGCGGTGAATGCTCTTGCCAACAAAAAATACACCATCGAAAAACGAACGTTGCTGAATGTAGTCAATCCCAAAAACCTTTTTGGAGAAGTGAACTACGGGCTGAATGAATTGACCATCCTTAAAAAAGATTCGTCATCCATGATTACCATTCACACCTTTATTAACGGCAATTTCCTGAACTCCTATTTTGCAGACGGCCTCATTATTGCCACTCCTACAGGCTCTACGGCTTATTCGTTGAGTTGCGGAGGGCCTTTAATAATGCCAGGTTCGGAGAACTTTGTGATAACTCCTATTGCTCCTCACAATTTAAATGTAAGGCCGTTGGTTATCTCCGACAATAACATCATTACTCTTAAAGTAGAAGGACGTAGCCCGAATTACTTGCTGTCGCTCGATTCGCGAAATGTGGTTATTGATTCGTCAATAGAAATCACACTTCAAAAAGCTGCATTTTGCATACATCTTATTCAACTCGAAAATCAAAATTTTTATACCACCATACGAAATAAGCTGATGTGGGGACTCGACAAACGAGTATAGCCCAATAGTATTATTTCAATCGAAAAACAATCAGAATGATTTATAAAAACACGTTAGCCTTTGCACAGGAAATGGATGCAAATGACAAGTTAAAAAGCTATCGCGATAAGTTTTATTTCCCGATGATGAATGGAAAGAAAACCATTTACTTTACCGGAAATTCGCTTGGGCTGCAGCCTGTGAGTGCTCAGGAATATGTACTGAATGAAATGGAAGACTGGGCAACCTTTGGAGTAGAGGGTCATTTCCACGCTCGCAACAATTGGCTTTCCTATCACGAAATGTTTGCTCTTCCACTTTCCAAAATAGTTGGTGCCTTGCCCGAAGAAGTAGTGGTGATGAATCAGCTTACTGTAAATTTACATTTACTTCTGGTTAGCTTTTACAGACCACAAGGCAAGCGTTACAAAATTATCTGCGAAGCAAAAGCATTCCCATCCGACCAATATGCATTGCAATCTCAGGTCAGGTTTCATGGATATAATGCAGATGATGCAATTATTGAAATAGAACCACGAGTAGGTGATAACTGTATTCGTCACGAAGATATATTAAAAGCTATTGAAGAGAACAAAGATGAATTGGCTTTGGTGATGTTTGGCGGAGTAAATTACTTTACCGGTCAGGTATTCGACATGAAAGCAATAACCGAGGCAGGTCATAAAGCAGGAGCTTTGGTAGGATTCGATCTCGCGCATGCAGCAGGAAATATTAAACTTCATTTGCACGAATGGAATACAGATTTTGCAGCATGGTGTTCTTACAAATATTTAAACTCAGGCCCGGGAGGAGTGTCGGGAGTGTATATTCATCAACGTCATTTGAACGATGCCTCCATTCCTCGATTCGAAGGGTGGTGGGGACACGATAAAGCAACTCGCTTTAAAATGCCCAATAAATTTATTCCAATGCAAACAGCAGAAGCTTGGCAAATGAGCAATGCTCCAGTTATTTCAATGGCAGTTCAC
The DNA here is from genome assembly GCA_903926385.1 of uncultured Bacteroidota bacterium. Lineage (GTDB taxonomy): Bacteria > Bacteroidota > Bacteroidia > 2-12-FULL-35-15 > 2-12-FULL-35-15 > 2-12-FULL-35-15. The sequence goes on along the minus strand of CAIYIS010000045.1, from coordinate 128,369 downwards.
AAAGCTGCGGTTGATTTATTTGATGAAGTTGGAATGGATGCTTTAGTTGAAAAAGCTACGCTACTAACCGGATATTTAGAATTTATACTTGATGAAATAAATACAACACTGAAAGAGAAATTAGAAATAATTACCCCTAGGGATAAGACACAGCGTGGTTGTCAAATCTCGATTGTTGCTCATGGACGAGGAAAAGATTTGTTTAATAAACTTACTGAAGGGGGTGTTATATCAGATTGGAGAGAACCCAATGTAATCAGATGCGCTCCTGTTCCTTTGTACAATTCATTCGAAGATATTTTTACTTTTGGCGAAATATTAAAAAGTAGTTTATAATTTGGAGCCGATTAAGTTTACAACACGTTTAGAAAAACTGTCAACTTGGACCATTGCTTTGGTACCTATAGACATTAAGAAGGTGTTTAACACAAAAAAGCATTTGCGAGTAAAGGGGGCAATTGATGGAATAGCATTCGGTGGCACTTCCCTCATGCCAATGGGAGATGGCACGCATTGCCTTACTGTTAGAGCAAAGCTTAGGAGAGACATAAAAAAAGAAGCGGGTGCAGAAGTTGAAATTGTTTTTGAAAAAGATGATGCAGAATTAGAGATACCAATAGAACTCATGGAAGCTTTTGAAGCGAGTGTTGAAGCAAAAAAGATGTTTGATTCATTTTCATTCTCTAACAGGAAATATTTCATTCAACACATAAATGATGCAAAACATCAATCAACAAAAGACAGAAGGGCGGTAGCAGGAGTTTTACGATTAGAAAAACTGTATCAACAAAAACATGGCAGCTAAAGTAAAGCATAACCCTGATGCAAAATTTTTAATTGACGATGGGATAAACAAGGCAGAACCTTTTGCAAAGGATATTTGCATAAAATTGCGTTCGCTTATTTTTGCAGCCGAACCGAATATTATTGAAGATTGGAAATGGGGGCCTAATTATTATTTCGAAGGAATGGTATGTGGCTTCTGGCATTTCAAGAAACATGTTTCGTTTGTATTCTTTCAAGGCGCAACGCTAAAGGATAAAAAGAAAATACTACTTGTAAATCCGGGTAATGTTCACAATCGTCATTTGAAGTTTACAGATGTAAAAGAGATAGACGAAAAAACCATTGTCGAGTATATTAAGGAAGCTGTTGAGAACAATAAGAAAGGAATTAAGATTACAGAAGCAAAGGATAAAACAATACTTGTTCCTGATGATTTCAAAAAAGTATTGGTGAAAAACAAACTGTTTCCTTACTTCGAAAGTCTTGCTTATTCTCACCGTAAAGAATATGTAACATGGATAAACGATGCAAAAAAAGAAGAGACCAGAATAAAAAGGATGAATTCGGCAGTTGATAAATTATCCGAAAAACAAGGTCTCAATGGTAAATATAAAAAGAAATAAAATACGAGTTCAAACAATAATACTATAAACCAATAGAAAAGATGAGTAATAAAAATGTAACATTAATAGGAGCTGGTCTGGTAGGTTCTCTACTGAGTATATATCTTGCCAAAAGAGGATATAAAGTAAACGTGTTCGAACGCAGGCCAGATATGCGAAAAGCTACCATGTCAGCTGGTAAATCTATTAACCTTGCCTTAAGTGACAGGGGATGGAGAGCACTGGAAGGAGTTGGAATTGCTGATGAAATACGCAAAATAGCCATTCCGATGTATGGTCGTCACATTCATAATAAAAATGGAACAACTTCGTTTCAACCATACGGTAAAGATAACCAAGCAATCTATTCGGTGTCACGTGCCGATATAAATATGAAACTGATGGATCTTGCCGAACAACAACCAAACGTTAAAATTAATTTTGATGAGCGTTGTACGCAAATTGACAGAACTGTCTTGGAGACGCATTTTGAAAATAATACTACAAAATCTACTACTTCGATAAAAAGTGATTTAGTATTTGGGGCAGATGGGGCTTTTGCCGCTTCGCGTTTAAATATGCAGCTTTCTACTGATAGATTTGAATACAATCAACACTACATTGAAGCAGGTTATAAGGAGTTAATTATTCCTCCGGGCAAGGATGGGTCGTTTATGATGGAGAAAAACGCACTTCATATTTGGCCTCGCGGTAGTTTTATGATGATTGCATTACCTAATCTTGATGGTAATTTTACATGTACTTTATTTTTACCATTCGAAGGGGAAAAGTCGTTTGCAAATTTAAAAACCAAAGAACAGATCAAAGCATTTTTCGAAACTGAGTTTCCGGATGCTGTGCCATTAATGCCTACTTTGCTAGATGATTTTATGAATAATCCTACTTCATCTCTTGTTACTGTGAAGTGTTTTCCATGGACATTTGATAATAAAATTGCTCTTATTGGTGATGCGGCACATGCTATCGTACCTTTCTTTGGACAAGGCATGATTTGTGGATTCGAAGATTGTGTGGTGTTAAATAATCTGATCACAAAACATAACGAGGATTGGGAAAAAATCTTTCCTGAATATCAGGAGCTACGTAAACCGGATGGAGACGCTATAGCAGATATGGCGATTGCCAACTTTATTGAGATGCGCGACCGTACTGCTGATCCAAAATTTTTATTACAAAAGAAAATTGAAGCTCGCTTTAGTTCTAAGTACCCCGAAAAATGGATTCCTTTTTATTCTATGGTTGTATACAGCCCTGATATACGCTATTCCACAGCTATGCGAGAAGGACAAAGACAGGAAGCAATTATGCAAAAGATAATGGCTATGCCAGATATCGAAACTAAATGGGAAAGTGAAGAAGTGGAGAAAGCGATTCTTGGATATTTGAAACAGTAATCTCCTTTAAAATTCACTTATAAGAATTATAAGCTCCTTGCAGAGATGCAAGGAGTCTAATTTATTAGCCCCTTTAATTGGAGGAGGTATGTTGTTTTGGGTAAACAAATAGCTTTCGAGAATAGCCATTAACAGCTCTTACAAAAAAAATATACGATTTTTGTTGACTTCGCCTTCTGATTGTATTACTTTTGCACCCCTAAAAATAAAATTATTATAAATCCCGTAAGATTTATGAAATAAGTACAGCCTCCCGTTGCCACTCATTCCAGACTTTCTTACATCAAAAAACAAAACGAATGAAACTATCACAATTTAAATTCAATTTGCCGAAAGAACTAATTGCTGAGCATCCTGCCAAAACACGCGAAGGAGCCCGATTAATGGTGGTCCACCGCAAAACAGGAAAAATAGAGCACAAACATTTTAAAGATATTTTGAGCTATTTCGACAATGGAGATTGTATGATATTTAACGATACAAAAGTATTTCCTGCCCGTATGTACGGTAATAAAGAAAAAACAGGTGCTAAAATAGAAGTATTTTTATTAAGAGAACTTAATGCTGAAAGCCGTTTGTGGGACGTGTTGGTTGACCCAGCTCGTAAAATACGTATCGGAAACAAATTGTATTTTGGAAATGATGACACATTAGTGGCTGAGGTGATAGATAATACTACCTCCCGTGGTCGTACATTGCGTTTTCTTTTCGATGGTTCTTACGAAGAATTTCGTAAAACATTAGAAGAAATGGGAGAAACTCCATTGCCAAAATATATCAAACGTGCCCCGACAGAAGAAGATAAAGAGCGTTATCAAACAGTGTACGCACAGCACGAAGGAGCCGTTGCAGCTCCCACAGCAGGATTACACTTTAGCAGAGAACTTTTAAAACGTTTGGAAATAAAAGGCGTTAACTTTGCTCACCTTACCCTTCACGTTGGATTGGGAACTTTCCGTACAGTTGAAGTAGAAGATTTGACCAAACATAAAATGGATTCGGAGCAAGCATTTATCTCTCAACAAACCTGCGATATTGTAAATACAGCCCGTGCTGCCAAAAAGAAAGTATGCTGTGTGGGGACTACCTCTATGCGTGCTATTGAATCATCTGTAAAAACTGATGGCTATTTAAAACCATTTGAAGGTTGGACTAATAAATTCATCTTCCCTCCATACGATTTCAGTGTGGCCAATTGTATGATTACAAATTTCCATACACCTGAATCAACTTTGTTAATGATGGTTTATGCATTTGGTGGATTTGATTTAATGCAGAAAGCATACAAGGAAGCAATTAAAGAAAAGTATCGTTTCTATACTTATGGCGATGCCATGCTGATATTGTAAAAGCGACAGCTTCCAAATTCAATTCTGACAGGAATGCATTTCCTAAAAAACAGTTAATAATAAAATGGATACCGAAAAAAAAGACGAATCTCTTATAACCTCTTCCATACAAAGGAAGGGGTTTGAGGGAAAAGTCTTTGTTATCATTGTGGCCGGAGGAAGCGGAAGCCGAATGAACAATGTTGTTCCAAAACAATTTTTACTTCTTAATGGAAGGCCTGTGCTGATGCGCACCATTGAAAAGTTTTATAATACTATACCCGATATTCACATTATTGTTGTACTTGCCGTAGAAAATAACAAGCAATGGGCTGACCTTTGCCATCAATATAATTTTACAATCATACATGAGCTTGCTTCCGGAGGAGAAACTCGATTCTATTCTGTAAAAAACGGTTTAGATAAAGTACCTATCGGAAGTTTGGTGGGTATTCATGACGCTGCTAGACCATTGGTCAGTGCCCAAACTATTCGCTCCGCTTTTGAATGTGCCGCAGAAAAAGGAAATGCTGTACCTGCAGTTTCGATACACGATTCGATACGTGAGGTAGATGAAGAAGGGAATAAAATGATGAATAGAGAAAAACTGAGAATCATTCAAACTCCACAATGTTTTCAATCCACTTTGATTAAAGATGCTTTTTCTCAAAACTATTCCCACCGCTATACTGATGATGCCAGTGTAGCGGAAGAATGGGGGATGAAAATTAATTTGGTAGAAGGCAATTCACGAAACATAAAGATTACCACTCCTCAGGACATGATTATAGCAACCGCATTGCTTTAGTCTCCTTTGTTATTTTCATCTCTTTTACATTTTTAAGAAGTACCAATCCTGGTTTTTTCCCTTTCTCAATTGTACCTAACTCAGGCAGATTTAAGAAATCAGCACCATTTTTAGTAGCCCAGGTAAGTAATGTTTGCAATGGAATTTCAGGAAAATGAATGGAAATTGTTTTTAATTCTTCCAGTATCGACAGGCTTTTATTACTAGCCAAACTATCTGTACCCACAGTTATATTAACCTTTTCTTCTATAAATTTATTGTAATCGGGTAATTTGTTTTCGATGTACATATTTGCGTTGGGGCATGTACAAAACCACAATTGCTTTTTGAAATCAGTAAAAAGTTTTTTTGCAAATTTAATATCTTCCTTAGAAGTATATGTATTATGCACCAATAGCACCTTTCCGGCATCTTTCAGATAAGGCAATGTGGATTGTATTGAATTTTTGCCAGTAAGAGGAATACGGGAAACTTTAATTCCCATCTTTTCGAAAGAGTCTTTTAATTTACCAGTTTGGGAAATAAATAATTCGCTTTCTTCTTTGCTTTCCTGATTATGGATAGTGATAGTAGACTGAAGCTCATGTGAAACAAAGTTAATCTGTTTCAGTAAGCCAACTGACATTGTATATGGAGCATGAGGCACTATAGCGCACATTTTCTCTGTGCCCGTTAGTTCAGCATATTCGCTTAATAAAGTCATTCCTTTAAAGAATGTTTTCTGGGCCTCCTTTTCTTTCAAATTATAGACTTCAATAAACGTATGGTAAATCAGATTTCGTTTGGCTTTCTGAACAAAGGTTTTATTGGTGTTAGAGATATCTCCCACAGCCACCACACCGTTGTCAATCATTTCCTTTTCTGCCTTTTCTATGGCAGTTTTAATTTCAGTTTTCGAAAAACCAATACGAAGAGCAATCAGTTGTTCAATAAAACCGGCCATTCCTGATTTTTTAGAAATTTTGGAACGAAGGTGAGAAAGTTCGAGATGGCAATGTGTGTTGATGAATCCGGGACAAATAATGCCCTTAAAGAATTCAATTTCCGACTTAGGAACCTTTATTCCAGAAAGTGGACTTACTTTGGTAATTGTACCATCATCATTAATTGCAATCACTCCATTCTTAATGGGACGTGATGCAATCGGGTAAATGTAATCAGCAGATATATAACGCATAGTTTTAGTGTTTGATTGCAATTTCGTATGGGTCGACAGAAACTTCGACCTTTTTATCAGTTCCAGATTTTGTTTTCAAAAGTGCGTGTGTGTTCATGTCAATAAAAGTAATGTAGCCATCTCTTCCGCCACAGGCTGTGCTATGGTGAGGAGCAGGCCCGCCAGAAACTACATTTCTATTGGCCACATAAACCAAGTGATTATCGTCATCCACATCTAAACCATGAGGCTGATGGCCGGTGTAAATGGGCGACCAGTTAACCTGCGTGTTTGTGGCAATGTCTATGATTGCTATACTTCCTCGTTTGCCGGGAAATGAAAGCGTATCGTCTTCGCAGGTAACGAACAGTAAATTTTTTGTATCCGAAACTTCCATCTCCGAAGGGCGAGCACCAACAGGAATAGCGGCAATAAAGGCATCTGTGGCAGCATCCATTACCCTAACTTCTGAAGTTCCCCAACAGGAAACAAAATATTTACTGCCATCGGGAGAAAACTCAATTTGATGTGTACTTAGATAGGCTGAAGGAGTAGAAGAAAAAACACTAATCTCCATAGGATTTGAAAAGTCGGAAACTGGTATTTTATAAATAGTGTTACTGGTGGTTTGTTCCGAAATATAAACAAAATTGCCATCAGGACTAACACAGGAGCCGTGAGGAGAATTGAAACCTACATGATGTGTAACTGTTAGAGTATTCAAATTCACTTCTGCAATATCGCTCATGCTTCCGCTCAAATCGGTTACAAAAGCTGTATTACCATCGGGTGTTATGTCAAATGTACTCCAGTTTCCAACTATTATTGTAGGAGGTTGATTTAGGTTAATAATAGCTTGCCCAACATAGCTATCATCAGAAGTACGATATTTCTGAATAGCATTGCCTTTATAAAAAACCACATACCAGTATTGCCCGTCAGGCGACACTTTAATTTCGTGCGGAGCCTCAATAGCTCCAGAATTGCCAATATCAATATAGCGCATAGGTAACAAAGTTTGTTGGTCGAAAACGGTTACCACATCGCATCCCTGATTGGCTACATAAAACTTTTTGCGAGCCGGATTATCCGAAAATTTTACAAGCCCATCTTCGTTAGGCGCACCGGCATCAATCCAATTTTCAATCTTCTTGACTTCATCGAATGACAAGCGATTTTTATTGAGTGGCATTGTAGGGTTAAGGGTTACACCTAAATCGGGATAGGTGTTAATATAAAAGCAAGTGGTACTGAAGTCGTGTCGGTAGGGTATTACACATGCGCTAGTGGTGCCGCCTTCAAACATTTTATCCCATGTAATTAACGACAAACCTCCCGCAGCATCTTTGCTGGCATCGTTGTGGCAACCGGCAACAGCACATTTGGTTACAAATATTTTCCCTACATCATCAGGATATTCATTGTAATCAGGCCCCGCTTTGTCGTATTTGCAGGTGGAAAAAAGGCAACAACTCATCATAAGAATAAAAAAGAAATGTATTTTAATTCTAACGTTTTGCATGATATTATTTTCAGAACAAAGTTATACAAAAATAGGAATATGAAAAAAATATTTTTGTTTTTTCCAAAATTTACACATCAGAATAAATTCAGTATACTTTTTCCCTTTTTGATACTTCACTAGGTTTGGAATGAGAAATTTGTTGCAGTAAGAAGGAGCAAAAGATGAAAAACTACCTTCTGCCAAATATGTTTTCTTTCTACATGAGTTGGTAACCAAGAATGGAGGTCAGGTAGTGGGAAAGTGTTTAGGTTATTGATTTTTTATCTAACTGTAATTAAGTATATTCTATTAACGATTTAAGCAATTGGTACAACAATTCAAGAATTAGGTACAACAATTCAGCAGGTAGGTATAACAATTCAACAGTTAGGAACAATAATTCAAGATTTAGGTACGACAATTCAAATTGTTGGAACAACAACTCAAGATTTAGGGAGTATTTCTCATTTTGTTGACGAAAGTCCTGAAAGTTAACGTAAAAAAATGCAATTAATTCCTTTAATCCCTTTCTTTGGATGCAAAAGAAGAGAAAATCGAATACTCAATAGGAATATGATAATAAAGTAGAATTCTAACAGAAAGACACAAAGACACAAAGAGGTAAATATTGCCATAAATTATCACGCTTCATTTTAATTCTAATCCTTAAATTTGGTTAAATCCGAAAATAATTTGTTGTTGTACTACCAATATAATTAGTACCTTTGTCACCCATTTAGATTAAATCTAAATAAGGAATTCGAATAAACCAAATACTATATTGAGATGATTACTGTATCAGAAAACGCAAAACAACATGCGCTTGATTTAATGAAACAAGACAACAAACCTGAAGGAACATTTATACGAGTGGGGGTTGATGGAGGCGGCTGTTCGGGCTTGTCATACAAACTCGAATTTGACAATATGATAAAAGAAGGCGACCAAGTGTTTGAAGACAAAGGAATAAAAATAGCCGTGGATAAGAAAAGCTTTCTATACCTCATCGGTACCGAACTAGACTATTCGGGAGGATTAAACGGAAAAGGATTTGTGTTTAACAATCCGAACGCAGCGAGAACATGTGGTTGCGGTGAAAGTTTTTCGGTATAACATTCGCAATAGTTAATGAAAATCATTTTGCATGACCAACCAGATGTAGAGAAAATAAACGAGAGACGTTTGTTCGAAAACCTTGCGTTATCACCTCAACAGCGAATGCAAAAATTATATAACTTAATGAAACTTTCGTTACTCTTAAAAGATGGCCCTATCAAAACGCCTCAGTCGAAAGGAATTGTTTTAAAACTGAAGTAATGGATATTTTTGAAGAAGAAATTACTTCTTTTTTTCAGTTGTTAAACAAACATTCGGTGAAGTATATCCTCGTAGGTGGCTTTGCGGTCAATTATCATGGATTCTCAAGAGCAACAGGTGATGTGGATTTATGGTTAGAAGATTCGGAGGCAAATAGAAAAAAATTAGTTGCGGCATTAAAAGAAAACAATGTTGAAGGCGGTGAAGCATTTTTAACCTATCCTTTTATTGCTGGCTATTCCGAACTTCTTTTAGGAAATGGAATTTATATTGATTTGATGAGTGATTTACAATTTTTGAAACAAAGTAATTTTGACGAATGTTATCAATACGCAAATAATTATCAAGTACTAGAAAATTTGGAAGTAAAAGTAATTACCGTGAATAGACTGATTGAGGAAAAAGAACAATCTTCGCGAGCGAAAGACAAAGAGGACGCAGAACAACTAAAGAAACTATATAGAAAATAAGTTAGAAAGTAAAAAGTTATAAAGTTAGGAGTGATAGAACCACTTTCAAACTTTAAACTTAAAAACTTTAAACAAAAAATGGCAAACGAGATATTATCAGAACAAATCAATAAAGATTACGAATACGGATTTGTTACCGACATAGAAGCAGAAAACGCTCCGAAAGGTCTTAGTGAAGAAATAATCCGATTTATTTCAAAAAAGAAAAACGAACCCGAATGGATGCTCGACTATCGTCTTAAAGCGTTTCGTTATTGGCTAACGCTTGAAGAGCCTCAGTGGGCGCATGTAACCTATCCCAAACCGGATTTTCAAAATATCATTTATTACTCCGTTCCAAAACCTAAAAAGCAATTGAATAGTTTGGATGAAGTTGACCCGGAATTACTAAAAACATTTGAAAAACTAGGAATATCGATTGAAGAACAAAAACGCCTGAGCGGTGTGGAAAGTCGCATAGCAGTTGATTTTGTGATGGACAGCGTTTCGGTGAAAACTACATTTAAAGAAACGCTTGCCGAGAAAGGAATCATCTTTTGTTCGTTTGGAGAAGCGGTTCAAGAACATCCTGAACTAATCAAGAAGTACATGGGTTCTGTGGTACCTTATACTGACAATTTTTATGCAGCACTCAATTCGGCAGTGTTTACTGACGGTTCGTTTTGTTACATCCCCAAAGGTGTAAGATGTCCGATGGAGCTTTCTACTTATTTTAGAATAAACTCTGCTGGAACTGGTCAATTCGAACGTACGCTGATAGTGGCTGATGACGATGCTTATGTAAGTTATCTCGAAGGTTGCACGGCACCTATGCGAGATGAAAACCAACTACACGCAGCTGTGGTGGAAATAGTGGCCAACAAAAATTCGGAAGTAAAATACAGCACGGTTCAGAATTGGTACCCTGGCGACAAAGAGGGCAAAGGTGGTATCTTCAATTTTGTTACCAAGCGCGGAATATGTCAGGGAGATAATTCTAAAATCTCGTGGACACAAGTTGAAACAGGGAGTGCCGTAACTTGGAAATATCCTTCGGTTATTTTAAAAGGTGATAATGCAGTTGGAGAGTTTTATTCGGTTGCAGTTACCAATAACTATCAACAGGCTGATACAGGAACCAAGATGTTTCACCTTGGAAAGAACACACGAAGCACAATTATTTCGAAAGGGATTTCAGCAGGCTTCAGTAATAATAGTTACCGAGGATTAGTACGAATAGCAAAAGGTGCAACCAATGCACGTAACTTTTCGCAATGCGATAGTTTGTTAATGGGCGATAAGTGCGGAGCGCACACATTTCCTTATATTGAAATAAAAGATAAATCGGGGATAGTAGAACACGAAGCTACTACTTCAAAAATTGGAGAAGACCAGTTATTCTACTGCAAACAAAGAGGAATAGATAATGAAAAAGCTATAGGATTAATTGTAAACGGATATTGCAAAGAAGTATTAAATAAATTACCAATGGAGTTTGCTGTGGAAGCGCAAAAGCTGCTAGCGGTAAGTTTGGAAGGAAGTGTTGGATAATTTAAGTTCAAAGTTTTTTAGTTTAAAGTTAGAAAGTTGTTTTTACGATGAGTACTGTGCAAAGGTTTGAAGATTTAAAAGTTTGGCAAAAAGCGAGAGAGGTTAATCTTCATATTTATAAACTATCTAATACGTCTGCGTTTTCCAAAGACTTTGGGCTGAGAGAGCAAATTAGAAAGGCAAGTGTTTCTGTCATTTCAAATATTGCAGAAGGGTTTGAGAGAAATGGGAATAAAGAATTTAATCAGTTTTTGTCAATCGCTAAGGCTTCAGCAGCGGAAATACGTGCTCAGCTTTATGTCGCAATTGATTTGGAATATATAACGAAAGAAGAATTTGATGAAGTTGTAGTTAAACTTACTGAAGTAAGTAAAATGCTAAGTGGATTAATGAATTATTTAAAAACAACAGAAATGAAGGGTAGTAAGTTTATGGAAGATGCGGAACCTTATAAGGCTTCGTAACTTTAAACTTTCTAACTTTAAACCTTAAACTATATGTTATCAATAAAAAATTTACATGCGTCAATTGACGGGAAGGAAATTCTGAAGGGAATTAATTTAGAAGTAAAAGCAGGAGAAGTTCATGCTATAATGGGGCCGAATGGTTCCGGTAAAAGCACATTATCGTCTGTGCTTGCAGGCAGAGAAGAATATGAAGTAACCGAAGGGGAAGTTATTTTCAATGGAAAAAACTTACTCGAACTTTCTCCTGAAGACAGAGCCAGAGAAGGCGTTTTTCTTGCTTTTCAATACCCAATCGAAATTCCGGGGGTGAGCAATGTTAACTTTTTGAAGACGGCTATCAATGAAATAAGAGCCTATAAAGGCCTGCCTCCTATGGAAGCAAAAGATTTCTTGGCGAGATTAAAAGAAAAACAGAAACTAGTGGAGCTGGATGGCAAACTTGCCAATAGAAGTGTAAACGAAGGTTTCAGTGGAGGTGAAAAGAAACGTAACGAAATCTTTCAGATGGCCATGCTTGAACCTAAATTGGCAATACTGGATGAAACCGATAGTGGATTAGATATTGATGCGTTAAGAATAGTGGCTGGAGGGGTGAATAAATTAAAGTCGAAAGACAATGCTACTATTGTAATTACTCACTATCAGCGATTGCTTGATTACATCGTTCCGGATGTAGTGCATGTGTTGTACAATGGAAGAATTGTAAAAACCGGCCCCAAAGAATTAGCACTTGAGTTGGAAGAGAAAGGGTATGATTTTATTAAAGACGAAGTGAACGCATAATGGAGACTGCTTTAAAAACAGATACCTTAAAGGATAGATTAGTATCCGAATTTCAAATTTCGAAACATTCGTTGTTTGGCAATTTAAACTTGCGTGAAGATGCCATGAGTAGTTTCATGAACTTGGGTATTCCGAATCGTAAAAGTGAGGAGTATAAATATGTGAACATTGATTTAACGCTTAAAGGGGAGTTTGTTTTTGCAACAAACAAAACTTTGAGTTGCGAAGATATAAAACACAGCAAATTCTTAAAAGACTCGATTGACATTGTAATTGAAAATGGGATTTTTATTGAAGGTTTATCTTCTATTCAATCGTTGCCGAAAGGAGTTCGAATAATTAATATTGCTGAAGCAACTACAGATAGCTGCTTCGAAAAAGAATATGCAAAGTATGCAGATATTAAAACGGATGCTTTTGTTGCTTTGAATACAGCATTGGCCAAAGGCGGTGTATTTATTCATATTGCAGCTGGTGTCATCATCGATGCTCCTATAAGGATAATGAATATTTCCACTTCAGATGAACGCTTGTTTATTAATGCGAGAAATTTAATTTTAGTAGAACCCAATGCTCAGGTTCGGTTTGTTGAGTCATTCGAAACCATTGCTTGTTCGGCATTGACATTTACTAATGCGTTAACTGAATTAGTGATTTCGGAAAATGCGGTGGTGGATTATACGAAGATAGAAGATGGAAAAGAGAATGGGTATTTGATAAGCACTGCTCAGGTGTATCAAAAGAAACAATCGGTGTTTACAACCAATTCGATTACTTTGAGCGGTTCGTTGGTGAGGAATAACCTGAATATTGTTTTGGATGATGAACATATCGAAACTCACTTAAACGGACTTTACCTAACCAATGGACATCAGGTGGTGGATAATCATACCTTGGTTGACCATAGAAAGCCGAATTGCAACAGTAACGAGTTGTACAAAGGCATCATTGAAGATAAGTCTACAGCTACTTTCAACGGAAAGATCTTTGTGAGAAAGGATGCTCAGAAAACAAATGCCTTTCAATCAAACAAAAATATTTTGCTGAGTGACGATGGCACAATTAATACAAAACCTCAGTTGGAAATTTATGCTGATGATGTGAAATGTTCGCATGGAACATCGACAGGGAAACTAGATGCTGAGAAAATATTTTATTTGCAGGCAAGAGGACTGAGCGAAACCACTGCCAAAAAACTATTGATGCACGCTTTTGCTTCGGAAGTGGTGGACACTCTAAAAATTGAAGAGTTGAGAGATTGGGTAGAAGAAAAGATTTCGATGAGATTTGAATAAGTTCTCGACTTTCTATATCCATTACTATCTTTGCCATCAAAAAATAATCCGTGTTATTTAAAAATAAGAACCTTCTCCTTCTCCACTTCATTGTATTTATCTGGGGATGGTCGCCAATACTCGGAAAATTATTAAACATTGAAAATGTTGTAGCCTACCAACTCGTATGGTTTCGCATGCTCATCACCATTGCTACCATTGCCATCTACTTGTTGGCAACAAAACGAAACATTAAAGTTAGCACCAAAGACTTTTTTAAGCTTGTTGGAATAGGTGGCATCATTGCGTTCCATTGGTTTTGTTTTTACAATGCCATCAATATCTCTAACGTATCGGTAACGCTCGTTGCTTTTGCAACCGGTACCTTGTTCACCTCTTTAATTGAACCTTATTTCTATAAACGAAAGATAATTCGATATGAAATTATTTTTGGTATGGTCATCATTGGCGCAATTGCAATGATATTTAAAGTTGAAACACATTATGCCTGGGGTATTGTATTCGGAATGCTGGCTGCGCTTACTTCATCTATATTTACTGTGTTCAATGGGCTGTTGGTTCAACGTATTCCTTCTTCCTTAATAGCTTTTTACGAATTAAGTGGAGGTGTGGTGGTGCTTACTGTGTACTTATTGTTAACAGGCGAGTTCAGTCATGATTTTTTTGTCATCACCCCTAAAGCTTGGATGTGGATTTCCATACTTTCGATAGTGGGTACTGCTTTTCCGTTTATTGCTTCTGTAAATTTGATGAAGAAAATCAGTCCGTTTACAATAACGCTAACGGTAAACTTGGAAACTGTTTATGGAATAGTAATAGCTTACTTTCTTTGGAAAAAAGACGAAGCCATGACTCCCGGATTTTATCTTGGCACCTTTATTATACTCGCTACTATTTTGGGGAATGCCATCATGAAGCAGTATATGAAACGTAGTTTATAGTTGCAGCGAATATTATTGCCAAGTAAATGCAATGATTACTAAATTTAGGTTCTAAAAAAATGTAATTTCATTAACAGCCCTAAAATAATATTTACATTTGTATCAACTCAAATAAACAAATGAACACAAAACTTTATTGTAATAGCCTCTTCGAATATTCGAGGTACAAAACAAGAGTGGTAACCATTGGCGATGTGCCATTGGGTGGCGACAATCCGATACGTATACAGTCGATGACAACAACGGACACCATGAATACATTGGCCACCGTGGAGCAAAGCATACGAATGATTGATGCTGGATGCGAATATGTGCGCATCACTGCACCGAGTTTGAAGGAAGCTCAGAATTTAAAAAACATAAAGGATGAATTGCGCAAACGTGGATACACTGCTCCGCTGATTGCCGACATTCATTTCACACCAAATGCTGCTGAGCTAGCCGCACGCCTAGTAGAGAAAGTAAGAGTGAACCCAGGCAACTACGCTGACAAGAAAAAATTCGAAACCATTGAATATTCCGACTACGAATACGAGGCCGAAATGGAACGCATACGCGAACGTTTCACTCCTCTTGTGAAAATTTGCAAGGAATATGGCACTGCCATGCGCATTGGTACTAATCATGGCTCTTTGAGTGACCGAATTCTTGGAAGATATGGCGATACTCCACTGGGAATGGTAGAAAGCGCCCTGGAGTTTTTGAGAATATGCGAGGATAGTAAATACTACAACATCGTACTTTCGATGAAAGCAAGCAACACACAAGTGATGGTGCAGGCTTATCGATTGTTGATACTGAAAATGCAAGAACTCGGCATGAATTACCCGTTGCACTTAGGTGTAACCGAGGCTGGTGATGGCGAGGATGGCAGAATTAAATCGGCAGTGGGCATTGGTACCTTGCTCGAAGACGGAATTGGCGATACCATTCGCGTTTCGTTAACCGAGGACCCTGAATTTGAAATTCCGGTAGCAAAAGCCTTGTTAAGAAGGGTTAAAAGTTTGCAGTTGGAAATTTCAAAGTTAGGAGGCACACAAATAAGTACAGATCTTTCCAACTATAAACTTAACTATAATCCATACGAATATAAGCGAAGAGCAACTCAAGTAATTGCAAATTTCGGTGGACACAATGTGCCTCGTGTGATAGCCAATTATAGTGAGCGAGATACTATTGATGCTGCGAACCTGTTTTCGGTAGGTTATCATTACTCTGTGCCGACTGATAAATGGAACATTACCGACCAAGCCTGCGATTATGTATATGTGGGCAACAATTTAGTGAAGTTCGAAATCCCAGGTACGCTTGGATTGATTTATAATATAAGAGTATGGGAAACTTTGGCCGACAAAACGAGATGTTATCCCTTGTTCACATTCGGAGAGTATTTGTCTGTAAAAATGAGTAGCGACAAATTGAATTTTGTGAGCGTTACCCTTGACGATATTCTACGAGTGCATCAAAGCAAGAACCTTAAAAAGGATATTGCGTTTGAGGACATGTTGAATTATGAAAATTACAGATGCGAATTGGTGCTGATATTTGAAACTTCGAAAGAACATGGTATGGCAGAGCAACGTAGAATGTTTATTGAGTTGCAGAAAAGGAACATTAACGTGCCGGTGATAATCAAAAGACAATATGAACAGATTTCGGATGAAGATTTCCAGCTATATGCTGCAGCCGATATGGGCGCTTTGCTGCTCGATGGGTTTGCTGACGGAGTAATGCTAAGTTACCAGCGCCCACAAAAAAAAGGGTGCGACCAACGATTGATTAATTCTACCAGTTTTGGGCTTTTGCAAGCCACCCGTACCCGCATTTCGAAAACCGAATACATCTCCTGTCCTTCCTGCGGACGCACTTTGTTCGATTTGCAAGAAACTACTGCCAAAATACGCCAACGAACCGACCACCTGAAAGGCGTGAAAATAGGAATAATGGGCTGTATTGTTAATGGCCCTGGCGAAATGGCAGATGCCGATTACGGATATGTGGGCACAGGAGTGGGAAAGATAACTTTATATAAAGGAAAAGAAGTAGTGGAACGAAACATTGAAGAAGAAAAAGCTGTTGAAGCATTAATAAATTTAATCAAGAAGAATAAAGATTGGGTTGAAAAAGAATAAACCCCAATAAAAAAATAATACTACATTTGCCAACTAATAACTTAAAACTAAAAAATGAAAAAAAGCATTACTTTACTTACAGTCTTTACTGTTTTTACAACAATAATTACCGCTCAACCTACCCCGCAACCTCCAAATCCGGGGTTTGAAACTTGGACAGGGTCAAGTTCAACAATAGAACCTACTAATTACAATTCTAATAAATCTGGAACAGGTTATGCTAATTGGGCAAGTCAAACATGTTTTCAAGATGCTTCAATAGTTCACTCTGGAAGTTATTCAGCACGTCTTGAAACTATCAATTATATAGGCAATGCTGTAAATGGTGTAATGACTTCAGGTTTGGTTAATGCACCGAGCTTTAATAAATCAGAAGGATATATTGGAACCATTGAAGGAGCAAGCGGCACTAACATTAATCGTATTGCCTTTGACGGTCGTCCAGATAGTTTAATTGGTTGGTACCGATATACTAGTGGTGGAGCTAACGAAACAGGAAAGGTGCGTGCGGTATTACATGTGGGGCAATATTATGACCCGGAAACCCCCGTTAACGGTAATCATCCTGACTCAACTGTGAATAAAATTGGAGATGCATTATTCTTAACACCTGCATCAAATGTAAGTACATGGACTCGTTTCAGTGTGCCATTTAGCTATGTTTCTGGTGCAACTCCTCAGTATTTTTTATTGAATTGCACTTCGTCTGCTAATCAATTAACAACAGTTACTGGTAGTAAATTGTGGTTAGATGATATTGGTGTAGTATATCATGTTTCCACAGTAGGAATCACTAACCCTGCTGAAATGGCAAGTACCACCAAAGTTTATTCCTTTAATAAAGCCATTTATGTAGATTTTATGAATCGTAGTGAAAATCAGTCAAACTTTTCAGTGTACGATGTCACAGGAAAATTGGTTTTAAAACAACAAGTATCAAATAATAAATTAAATTCATTCGATGTTTCGGAATTAAACTCCGGTCTTTATTTGTACGAATTATCTGGTAATAATATTCAAAAATCAGGTAAACTAATAATTAATTAATCTCAACAGAGCCTATAAAAAACCCTGACCTTAATAGTCAGGGTTTTTTATTTTTATTATGGTATCAAGAATTTCATTAGTCGTATTTTTGTATTTTTTTTTAATCTCGGCTTCCGTATTAGCTCAGACGGGCGTATTGCGAGGTAAAGTTAGTGATGCCACTTCTAAAGAACTATTACCGGGTGCAACCATAATGTTACTAGAAGAGACAGCAAAAGGAACCACAACAGATATTGATGGTAATTATTCGATGGTGCTCGATACCGGATTGCATAAACTCTATTGCGCCTATGTGGGATATGTTAACGATACATTTATTGTGCACATTTCATCAAATTCTATTACTGAAAAAAGTATTGCTTTTATTCCATTGGCAAAATTTTTAGAGACCATAGTTGTGTCATCAGGAAAGTTTGATCAAAAGTTGGAAGAATTAACAGTATCCATGGAGGTTTTAAAACCTCAGATGATAAACAGCAAAAATACTACAAGTGTTGAAACCGCACTGGAGCAGGTGCCAGGGCTGTCTATTATTGATAATGATCCACAAATACGAGGCGGAAGTGGATTTACTTTTGGTGTTGGAAGTCGTGTGGCAATTGTGGTGGATGGAATTCCTCTACTAAGTGGAGATGCAGGAAGGCCTGAGTGGAGTTATATACCAGTTGAAAACATTGAACAGATAGAAATTATTAAAGGAGCTTCGTCTGTACTCTATGGGAGTAATGCATTGTGTGGGGTCATTAATATACGTTCAGCTTACCCTAGAAGCACTCCCAAAACAGTCATTAATTATTCGGTTGGCGGTTATAGTATTCCGGACAATGTTCCCCAAAGCTGGTATGGTGCATCACTACCTGTGTTTTCGAATTTGAATTTTTTGCACTCAGAAATAATAAAGAAGAATTTAGACTTTGTTATTGGAGGAAACTTTAATGTTGATCAAGGTTACATTGGGCCTCCTCCTCCTCAGCATCCTGTACCGGAATTTGCCAAGCAATATTTTGATACCATTTACCCTTTCTCTAATCAGGATATGCTGAAAGAAAGAGGACGATTAAATTTTAATTTGCGGTATCGTTCTAAAAAAATTGAAGGGTTAAATTTCGGTTTGAATGGAAACGGAATGCTAAACAAAAGCAATATGGTTTTGGCGTGGTATGACGATGGAGGAGGGATTTACAGAGGGTACCCCGGAGCAGTGTTTCTCGAAGATCAAACTATTTTTAATATCGACCCATTCATTAAATATAATAATGGAAACGGTGTTAGTCATAGTATAGTGACGCGTGTTTTTCATACAGACAATAGAATTACAAACAACCAGTCTAATAAAGGAACCATGTATTATGGAGAATATCAGTTGCAAAGGATATTTAAAAATCTCGATTTTACTTTTACCGGTGGGGTAGTTGGAAATCTCAGTACTTCTCACGCTGACCTCTATAAATCGAGTGGTACTCCTGATAATAAAATTGTGAACGCTTCCGGTTATATTCAAATAGATAAAAAAGTATGGAAACTTTTAAACATATCAGGAGGTTTTCGATATGAATATTTTAAAATGAATGATTTTTCATCTGTCGTAGCTCCTATTTTTCGTGCAGGGGCTAATTTGCATTTGTTGAAAGCTACATTTGTCAGGGCTAGTTACGGGCAAGGTTTCAGGTACCCAACCATAACAGAACGTTACATCAGTACAAAAGCAGGGCTTTTCGGAGTATACCCTAATCCCGATTTAAAGCCAGAAACAAGCAATAATTTTGAAGTAGGACTAAAACAAGGATTTAAATTAGGAAATTGCCTCGGATTTTTTGATGTTGCAGGATATTATCAACATTATGACAATACGATTGAATATTTGTTTGGCACATGGGAATCAAAGAATCCATTCATTGTTGGTTTTAAGTTTCTGAATACGGGAGAATCTCGGGTAAGAGGTGTAGATTTGTCCTTGATACTTTCTACACCGGAAACAAATAAAAAGTTTGGGATTACTGCTCTGATTGGTTATACCTATGTTGAACCTGTTAGTCTATCTCCCGACTTGATATATGCAAAGGACTCGTCTTCGGCTAATGGTGGACAGAAATTAAGTTACATCAACAGCAGTATGGATACCACAGGTAATATTTTAAAATACCGCTTTAAACACATGTTAAAAGGAGATGTCGAGTTTAAGATATTTAAAGCCACTGTGGGATTTAGCTATAAATATTATAGCAGGATGTTGAATATTGATAAGGCATTTTCTACGATTGAAAATGTAACAGCAAATATTGACATTATCGATGATATCAGAGTTGTTAACTTTTGGAAAACACACAATGGATATAGTATTTGGGATGCTCGACTAGGCTACCAGGTCAATTCGAAGACTAAGGTTTCTATTGTTTGTAACAATATCTTTAATGTAGAATATTCATTAAGACCCTTAAAAATAGAATCTCCTCGCAATACTGCTGTTCAATACGTATACACGTTTTAGTAAATGATACTCAGAAAATTTTTTCTTACTACCTTTTTTCTTTGTCCTTAAGTTTTTGAAATTCTTTCATAGTGTCTTCTTCGCGGTTATCGTGATAAGCACCATAATAACTGTAGGCTAAACCTATTCCCCATCCTAGCGTGCTCCAAACTGGCCATGGCATTCCGCCATCATCAACATCATCTCTTCCCTGAGTTATCCACCATAAGGCCCATAAAAATCCATTAACAATGATGTACGAGGCTAATTGTTTTTTAAAACCGGCACGTTTTTTTGCTATGCGCCAAAGTTGTTTGTCTCTTTCTTCCATAGTTTATATATTAGATTTAATTTATACTGCTTCTGCCACAACTTGTGTAACCTCAGGAATCATCTTTCTCAACAAAGCCTCAATCCCTGCTTTAAGAGTTATTGTAGATGAAGGGCAGCCACTGCAGGCTCCTCGCATTTGAACTGTAACTATTCCGTCATCATAATTTTTGAACGTAATACTGCCCCCATCACCTTCTACAGCAGGACGGATGTATTGTTCTAATATTTCAACTATTTTAACTTCAATTTCTGTTGTTGGCGATTTGTGTTCCGTAAAAATTTCTTTTTTCTCACTGAAGGTATTATCAACTGGAACCTCTGTCTTGGGTAATTCGCTAATTATTTCGTTTCCTTCGCTAATGTAAATTCGAATATAATCTCGTAATTCATGCATCACATCTTCCCATTGTATCGTATCTGTTTTTGTAATTGTAACAAAATTAGATGCGACAAATACAGCTTTCACAAAAGGAAATTCGAACAATTTGGCTACCAACGGAGCCTTATCCGTATCCTGTTTTGACAAATATTGAGCGGAAGCACCTTCGTTGACCAATAGAATATTTGCAACAAATTTCATTGAAGCAGGATTGGGAGTGCTTTCTGCATAAATCTGAACGGTTCTTTTAATTAGTGTGCTCATGTTAATTTTTTTCTACTTTTTAATTGATTTTGAGGCAAAGTTAATACTTCTTATTAAATAATTGATTTAAGTCATATTATTAATTAAATCCCAAAATTGCACTACTAAATAAATCTTCTTACGTTTGCTCCATCTAATTTAATTATTGAACTATGAAAAATTTGAGAGCACTAAAATATTCTTTTCTTCCTTTCATTTTATTTACGAATCTCCTTTGCTTCTCTCAGCAGGCCGATAGTTCGCTTACAAAGGCAATAGCATCTAAAATCCCTGAATCCTTTAAAATTAATGGATATGTAGATGCCTATTACGCATATTATACTGACTCGGTAGGGACAAATAATTACCAAAAAATTCCGGATATTTCACCAAAGAGTAATGTGTTTGGTTTAAATATCGTTCAGCTCACCGCTAATTATACGGCAGAAAGAATGAGAGCTGTCGCCACCCTTCATTATGGAGATTTGCCCACTAGTGCATGGTCTCCGGTATATAATATGATTCAGGAAGCTAACGTGGGTATTCGATTAACAAAAAAGATTTGGGTGGATGCTGGACTTTTCAAGACTCATATTGGTACAGAAGGTTTGCTTCCAAAAGATAATCTCGCAAGCAGTCTTTCTATTATTACATTTTATGAGCCATGGTGGCAAGCTGGTGTGAAAATTTCTTACACTCCTAATGACAAATTACTACTGTGTTTACATGTACTAAATGGATATAACACTTTTGTAGAGAATAATTCTTCCAAGTCGCTTGGAATTACCTTGGCTTATGCTTTGGGCGATAAAGGTAGCATAGGTTATTACAATTTAGTGGGTGAAGAATCTCCCGATAGCAGTAAAATTAACCATTTGCGTTTTCTAAATAATCTTGTTTTTAATTATCAGCTTACTCCCAAATTTAAAATTTCGGCAGGTGCTGATTATATTACTCAGCAAAACTCATGCATTACAGATAGTTTAGGAAATGGAGCAAATAAAACAGCGTCCATATATAGTGGTATTCTCACCTTGAAGTATCAGTTAAAACCGAAATTTGGAATCTATGCAAGAGGAGAAATTTTTTCTGATAAAAACGGATTCCTGACAGGAACAATTACCAATACTGATGGAAAGCAAACAGGCTATGTTGTAAATGGTGCTACTCTAGGTTTTGAATTCAAACCTATGGATAATGCATTCATTCGTTTAGAAGGCAGAGACCTGATAATGGACAGCAAACAAAAGATATTTCGCACAGATGGGGCGAACACCAATAGCAGAATAGAAGCAATGATTAACATTGGTGTATGGTTTTAAAAATAAATCAATAATTAATATAGTAATCACTAAAATCTAAAAAATCATGTTTGACACAGGTACCACGGGCTTTATGCTCTTAGCAACAAGTTTAGTAATGTTAATGACACCGGGATTAGCCTTCTTTTACGGAGGATTAGCTGGTAAACGAAATATCCTCGGAATTATGATTCAGAGTTTTGTTTCAATGGGAATCACCACTATTATGTGGTTTGTTTGTGGATATTCACTTTGTTTTAGCGGTGATGCCCTTGGCGGAATTATCGGTAATTTCGACAAAGCATTTATGGCAGGAGTAAATCTAAATTCGCCCTTTCCAGGTAATACTAAATTGCCAGAATTCGTGTTTATGGCTTACCAAATGATGTTTGCTATTATCACACCAGCATTAATTACAGGGGCATTTGTAAATCGTGTAACTTTTAAATCGTATTTAATCTTTTTAGTTTTATGGCAAGTATTGGTGTATTATCCATTTGCTCATATGGTTTGGGGTGGTGGATTATTGGCAAAATGGGGAGTACTCGATTTTGCAGGAGGTATAGTGGTGCATGCTACTGCAGGTTTTGCAGCATTGGCTTCTGTAATTTATGTTGGTAAAAGAAGAGATAAAGAATCAGTTCCTAACAGTATACCGTTGATAGCAATTGGTACTGGTTTGTTATGGTTCGGATGGTATGGTTTTAATGCCGGAAGCGCTTTGGATGTAAATGCAGTTACTGGTTTGGCATTTTTAAATACCGATGTGGCTGCTTCTTTTGCCGCAATTACATGGTTAGCTATCGAGTGGACTATTGTCAAGAAACCTAAATTTGTAGGATTACTTACCGGTGCTGTTGCCGGACTAGCTACTATTACTCCGGCAGCTGGTTTTGTCTCATTACCTGTTGCCTGTATGATTGGTATTATTGCAGGTATTGTTTGTTATCTCGCAGTGCATTTGAAAAACAAAATGGGATGGGACGATGCCTTGGATGTTTGGGGTGTTCATGGAATAGGTGGATGTCTTGGAACAATCCTTCTTGGTGTGTTTGCATCTAAAGCAATGAATAGTGCTGGTGCTGACGGACTGATTTATGGTGGCGGAGGTTTCTTCGTTAAACAGGCGGTTGCAGTTATAGCTGCTTGTGTTTATGCCTTTGTATTTACTTATCTGATGTTGGCTATTATAAATAAAATTACACCTGTTAAGGTGAATCAGCAAGAAGAAGACATGGGATTGGATACTTCCTTGCATGGTGAAAAAGCTTATGACGAGGGAGTATTATAAGCATCTGCTTTATTAATAAGGTTCAAAATTCAGATTGAATCACGCACAAAAAAACTCTTTACATTGAAATGTAAAGAGTTTTTTTATGGCTTAATCAACTTTTACAGATTTATAAGTACTCACCTTTCCGTCAACACTCATTTGAATGAAATAAACACCTGCGTTTTCAGGATTGAATTTATATTTGTATTTCCCTGCCTGCTGAATCATTCCGGGTTCAACCGTTTGAATCAACTGACCTAATACATCTAATACCTGAAGAGACACGTGATGAGATTCGGATAATTGGTAAGAGATTATTAGTTCATCACTAAATGGATTTGGAAACATAATGAGCGAATTAATGTCAGTGGGTTCTGTTATACCTACTGGACTATTTACAACAACAGCATAATCTTCAAACTGTCCGTAAGGAGCGTCTACGCATGGTGAAGGTCCTGAATTTAAAACATACTCATCACCTATTCTCATACGTAATGTTGTATTTATAACTGCTGACAAAGGAATGGTAATATTTGCAGCTTGCACGCCTGTAGCATTAACTGCCGAAAACACTTGTTCGGTGATTGTATCAAACATGCCATCGTTGTTATAATCAATCCATGCTTTCACATTTTCAGCATACGCAAGTCCTACCGTAATTGAAATGGGATAAGTTTGCCCGGCTGTAACAGTAGTAATATTGGTGCAACTGTTGTCCTGATAACCTTCACTACCATCAGCACTGCTGTGATTAATCGAATTAAAAACCACTTGTGTTACACCAATTCCACAGCAATTTGAAAGCGTTTGAGGAGTGCAGGAAGCAGGTAACGGAGGATTTACTGTACCTGCCACAGAAGTCCAGTTAGCAACCCATCCATCATAATGTACTGACACATCAGATGACCATGAAATAAACATCTTGCCGGAAGTGGCGGTTACATTGCTCGGTATTATTCCTCCCGTAGCGCTCAACAGCAAAGGTGCTGAAGCATTGGCTCCATCGTACACCTTAAAGAAATCCCAACCACCTTCTACATTAAATTGAGCAAACAAAAGTGTAATGCTGGACGCACACCCCGGATCTATCAATAATGTACAACTTTCGTTATCCTGATAACCTACAGTCGGTCCGCCAGAATCGCATAACTGCCCACTGGCTATTGAAGTGAACGTTGTTCCGGAACACATGTTAAAAGTATTCACAACATTAATATAGGCAACCTTTGTTATACTATCCTGACCATAAAAATTAGTCACTGCAAGTTTTACAGTATAGGTTCCCAGAGTGGAATAAACAACAGAGGGATTTTGAACTGAAGAAGTAAGAGGTGTACCTCCTGTGAATGTCCATGTCCAGCCAGTGGGTGCATGTTGTGTTAAATCAGTAAAATTAACTGTTCCTCCAACACTCACCGTGGTGGCATCAGCAGTAAAGTCTGCAACAGGAGGCTGAGTATTGGCAACAAATGTTACTGTGTAATCTTCGGCTTGTCCGTTCTGTGGATTATTACATGCAGCGGTAATCGCATTGGTTGCATTATCGTCCATTACACGCATACGAAGTGGTGTATTCAGCACTGCTGATGCTGATGTGTTGACCACACCTAGATGATTGAGAAAATGATTGGATGATGTATATGCAAGTTCGGTGGCATTATTAAACACACCATTATTATCGTAATCTATCCACACTTTTACATTTTCATTATTTGTAGTTCCGGTAGTAATATTAATTGGAATAGGGTCACCGGCTATCAATGTGGTGCTGTTTCCACATGTAAAATCTTTATAACCTTCAGAGGCATCTGATGAAGCATGATTAATACTTCCGAAGAGAACATTTGAAATTCCAATACCACAGCAAACTGAAACAGCAACTGGAGTGCAACTGGCCGACAAAGGACCTCCACCATTTGTCAGATTAATATAATTGGTCATGGTGAGTGTGTCGACACTTGAACAAGTACCCACACCACTTGCAATAAGTTTTACTGTGTATGTTCCAGCTGAAGTGTAGGTATGAGAAGGAGAAGGAGAAGTGGATGTAAATCCGTCACCAAAATCCCAGAGATAGGAAGTAGCATTTAAACTTGCATTATTAAAATTAACAATGGCCGGAACTACACAAAACACATCTTGTGATGCATTAAATCCTGCGATAACTGCATTCGAAAATACTGAATCAACGCCCACGGCATACCATGCATTGGTAACCTGAATAACTTGATTGGAACAACTGCCAAACAAATCATCAGCTGCCTGAATGGAATAAAATCGTGCATCGGCATATTGACTGTTTGGGGTTAAATAAACAGTAAGACTGCGAAAAGCTATTGCACTTGCATCGTCCATACCAATGGGATTGATGGTATATACATCTCCCAAATCATTGGTACCACTGCCACCCATACATAACAGATAATACCAGTAATTTTGAACACCACTATTGTTGTGCACCTCATTTGGAGCGTTCCAATATGTTCCGTTGTAAGTATCCGGATTGCTGTATTGATTGGGATTACCCATGTTCCGGAAAGGAATACCATTTACATTTATCTGATCTCCTTCCAGGAAGTTCGCGGTAGTCGGATTCTTAAAATAATCAATCGTCACACCAAAGCAATCGCTAAACGATTCGTTTAAGGCTCCTGATTCGTCAGAATAAATAAGACCTGCTGTATGTTCGGTTACGGCATGTGTTATTTCATGACCTACTATATCCAGCGATGTGAGCGGATAATTACCGGCACCATCGCCATCACCATAGGTCATTTCTGTTCCATCCCAAAAAGCATTTACATAACCAGTACTATAATGCACATAAGCATTAATGGATGCACCTGCATTGTCGTATGAGTTTCGTGCGAAGCGTTGCATATAAAAATCGTAAGTAGCTTCCGAACCAAAATGTGCATCATAGGCATACTGGTCAATATTGGTTGCATTCCATATATTATCTGCATCGGTAAATTCGGTGGCTACTGTATAATCCGTTCCTGTATTCAAGTTCATGGTATGTATTCCGCTAAATCCTTTGTCTGCATACAATCTGAAACTATTGGCATTAATACTATCGGTGGTCATCGTTACCGTTCCGCTATAGGCTGTTGTAGCTGTACCATGTGAGTCGGTTGTTTCGATACGATTAATTTCTTTAATCACTTTTCCTGTATTCGCATCTATATATATGTACACTCTTTTGAGGGGAGACAAACTATAAATGTCGAATTTGTATGCAAGTAAATAATCGCTGTTGACAGGCAATATGAGCAACGTTCCGGCATCTTTCATTTCGGTTAATCCTGTTTTGCTATTTACTTTGTAATGATTAGAAGGAACAGCCTGCAGTGCTTTTTGAAAAGCAGCATCTTTAGTTAGAGCAGGTGTTGCAGCTATTTCAATACCGCTGTAATATTCTCCATTGGCCGATTGCACATAACCATCTTTACTGTGAATGTTGTAAACTCCATACTCAACCGGCAACTGTTTGTACAACTCGTTGTAGCGATAATGAACTCCACCTACATTATCTTTTTCTGATTTATTCAGCGTAAAGGATACGTCCGGTTTTGTTTTCAACACCTGTTGTGTAAGCCAAGCCATACTGTTATCTACACTAATTCGATTGATAGATGCAGGTTTAACAAAGTCTATTGTTTTACGCAGTTCGTTAACTTTTACTACTTGTGCACCGGGCACTTTCAATGCAGCCTGCTCATTAGTGTACACCTGGGCTGTGCTATTAAACGTAATAATTATAGCTGCTAAAGCAGCGCAGATATTCAGGGAGCGATGTTTCATATTCTTTTAATTTTATAATTTCTATTTCAATAATTATTCTTTCACTATTTTTCGATAGTTGATGTTTTGGTTTTCATCTTCTATTTTCACAAAGTATATTCCATTAGCAAAACTACTCAAATCAAGGATTACTTGTTTGTTATTAGTTGTTAGTTGTTCGATACATTCTCCAAGCAAATTTGTTACTTTAATAATAGTATGTTTTTGTTCTTCGCTAAAAGAAATGGTGGTTTGCGAGGTAAAGGGGTTGGGGAAGATTGAAGTATTTCTAGCACCTTTGAACTCATCAACTCCTGCAGTATTATTTAATTTTGCAATAAACAAGTCTGAATTCCCTGCATTATTAAGAGTTATACCATCAAAGCCAATACTCGGGCTATAAGAATTACCAGTTACAAAGCAATTACCTGCCGCATCTACGGCCAAACTAGCTCCTCTATCATAATCAATACCTCCTGCCGCTTTTGCCCAAAGAACACCACCACTTGAATTATATTTTACCACAAAAACATCTGCGCTGCCTAAATTAGTTAAAGTGTAAGTGCCATATGTTATTGTAGAACTTTCGAAATAGCCAATCATATAGCTATTTCCATTTGCATCTAATTTGATCGTATAACCCCTATCATCCAACGTTCCTCCTCCAGTCTCTGCCCAAACCAAATTTCCTCCTGTATTATATTTCAATATAAATATCTCCTCTCTTCCAGAATTCGTATTCGTTAGGATTATACTACCAAAAGTTATTGTTGCATTTTTATATGAGCCAACAACAAGGCAATTTCCATTTGCATCCACAGCAATACCTCTTCCCGAATTTTCTGAACCACTTACACCACACTTAGCCCAAATAACATTTCCGTTTGAATCATATTTCGTAATAAATGTATTTAAAACATGAACTCCAGCGGTGTTTGTAAGAACAAAACCACCAAATGAAATAGAGGAACTTTGAAAAGAGCCAGTAATATAACTATTTCCATTGGCATCTACAGATATACTACTACCATTATCATCACTATTCCCACCTGCTTTTTTTGCCCACAAAACGTTTCCATTTGAATCATATTTTGAAATGAACATATCAAAAGAACCATCAGTTGTATCATTAGAAAAATTATTACTACCAATAATAATACTAGGACTTGAGAACGCACCAGCAACATATATGTTACCAATTGCATCAGTTGCGATTCCTTCACCCGTCTCTGATGATGACCCTCCAATTGATTTTGCCCATAAAACCGTTCCGTTTGGGTCATACTTAACTATAAACATATCAGCAACACCTGTATTTGTTAATACGGCACCTCCAAAAGAGATGACAGGACTCTGAAAATATCCTGTTATGTATATATCTCCATTTGCATCAACTACTATCGCTTCAGCTACCTCGTTATCACTACCTCCTGATGATTTTGCCCATATCACATTACCATTCGGATCATATTTCACTAAATAGATATCTTCATAGTAATTATAGTTGTTCAAAAGATAAGTACCAAAGTTAATTGTTGAACTGCTAAAGCAACCCGTTATATAGGTATTCCCATTTGCATCTACGGCAATAGCTTTTCCAATTTCATCCATATTTCCCCCCGCACTTTTCGCCCATTGCCAACTAGGAGCTTGCGCAGATATGCTTTGAGTTAAGAATATTGTAGTTGTGATTATTAATATATTTTTCGTGATTATCAGTTTAGATTTCATTTTCATTTGTGTGATAATTAACCCTTATTTTGCTTATTTCTCTTGGCTGCTGCTGCCTTAAGCTTTCTAGCCCTATCTTGAAGCTCGTAAATGTTTTCAATTGAATGTTCAACTATGTCAATTGCAAGTTTTAATTCCTTCTTAGAAGGTGGTGAAAGATTGTGTAGGGCTTTATTTCCAAGAAATCGGAGTTCATGTAAAACATCTGAATGTACTTTTGTCAAGAAACCATTTGCTGCTAATCCCTCTATCTTTCCATCTAAACCCTTTGATGTTTTTTTCTTTCCACCTACCTCAGTAATTTCTCCATTTTTAATATTCTTATCTGTACAAATGCCTTCAATGATTGTTCTTAATCCGGCACTGCACAATATTTCCATATCGTTATTATACGCATCAATTGTTTCACGATAAATACTCACAATATTCTTTGGAGTATTAAGGAATGATTTTATCGATAAAGAATTGACCGTTCTTTTAGGGAACAAAGATTCAATAGAGTTTCCTTCATATGAACGAAGATAAGCACTATCAAATAAAGTTCTATAAGAAATAGATTCACATCCATCGCATTGAATTATTTGATATATACTTGTTTCCCACCATCCTGTTTCCTGTTCTTCCTCACTCACTTCTTTTTCAAACAGAACTGTTTGTTTGGTTGGTCCTTTGCATGTTTCACATATACTTTTCATTTCCAGTAATTCTATTTACAATTAACCGTTCCCTCCGCAAACGCAAGCCCGTCTCGCTTGTGTTTCTTATTCTGTGGCGTCCCGCCAAAATACAATATTTTTACATTACAAATATACTATAAATATATCTCCATAAAAAATCCTGCCTATTTTCATAAGCAGGATTCTTTTATTGATGACTACTGTTTACAACTGCACTTCAAATTTTCCGGTTGTGGTTTCGAGGTTTACCACACAGAGGTAATGATTAGTGGCAAGGCCGGTAAAGTCGATGGCATCTATCAGTACAGAAGTGTTGGCATTTACAGTAATTAATGTGTACGTACCGGGTCCATCAGTGGCGTTGAGTGCCAAATAAAACTGCTGTTTGGTATCTTTTGCGGTTAACTCTATCGAATCGAAATCGTGGAAAGTATGTTGCATAATGTTGTGTATTTCGCCTCCGGCAAGCGTTCCGGTAAACTTAAGCTGGCGATGATTGCGTAAGGTGCGCATGTCGAAAACCGGTTCAACCACTGTGGCATCGCCCGGAAACTTAGCTATACAATTACCCATAAATGCATAAAGAGCCACCATAGCGGTTTCTACTTCTGCCGCCACCACATCTACATCGGAACCTTTTGTTCCTACTTTACTTTGTTGCACTCCCTGAGCAATAAGCAAAGTGCCCATATAAGTAGTAAACGAGGTGCTGATAGCCGAAAGGGCACTGAAAGTAGCCAGTACGGTAGCCACTTGCGACACTTCTGTCATGCGAACTTCTATACTTTTGTTGGCTTGGAAATTCTTCATGTCGTTCGGAAAAATAGCGACATAATTAGGACTACCAATTTCGAAATTAGGAGGACTGGTGGCTTTAATAAGCGAAGCAAAACCATCCATTTTCTTTGGTAATAATTTTAACATTTGCTGAAAACTAAGGGTAGCTCCTTTTTGCAATCCACCTGCTGCTTTCCATGCATTGTAGGCAGCCATAAGTGCCAAATGAATGGGTTCGTAAATGGCAAACTGTGCTCCGTAAAACGGGTCGGCTTGTCGTGCTTGCAGTTCATTATATGTCTTTTTCGACATTTTTACTGCTTTTTTAAAACTTCTTGATCCAATCACCAAGAAAGGATTTACAAAATACTGATAGGTTCTCATTTGCTTTTTGTTTATTGATTATTAATTAATTGTAATTACTTATGTTGTTTTTATTCACTTTAAAAGGTTCATTTTATGTCCAAAAATCCGAACGAATCGTATTGCTACTGATGTAGCATAACACTTTGTTCGGACGAATCGGGTTGCTACTGATGTAGCATATCACTCCGTTCGGACGAATCGTGTTGCTATTGATGTAGCATATCACTCCGTTCGGACGAATCGGGTTGCTATTGATGTAGCATAACACTTCGTTCGGACGAATCGTATTGCTACTGATGTAGCATAACACTCCGTTCGGACGAATCGTATTGCTATTGATGTAGCATAACACTTCGTTCGAGCAAATCGTGTTGCTATTAATGTAGCATAACACTTCGTTCGAACGGATCGATATGCCACTCCGTTTTTCTTTTTTTCTGCTTTAGCAGAATGCTATCAAAGAACTCTTGAATTAAGATTCGGTACAAAATTATAGTGAAAAAAAATACAAGATTTTCAAATTATCCCGAGTCGGGATTATTTGAAAAAATATTTTTTTCGGTGGGGGAGTTTGGGGGGTACTATTAATATAGTGATGATTTGTTTTAAAAGCGGAAGAAAAGAGATTTTACCCCAAAAATGGAAAATTGGAGTATAGGAGGAATGAATACAAGAAAAAGGTTAAGAGTTTTTCGAAATCCACAAAAACTGACAACATTCTTTATTGGTTAAATGTTTGAAAACTTCGGGATAATCTTCTGCAAACTTAAGTTTGCGCTTGCTGCATTTCAATGACCAATACGATTCGATTAGTTTCATTCGGGCTTTGTCGGAATTATGCATCAACAGCTGAAATAAGTTAAGCACCGGCACATGCTCCTGCGACAAGCTCTCTATTTGATGACTCCTGATACAAAGTATTTCGCTATCGCCAGCCGACACAATTTTGTTTTGGGAAGGTAAGCGGGTGGTGTAACTGTCCCAGTCGGCCACCATGGGATTGTAAGGATTAAAAAATAAATCCTTCAATTGGGAATGGCCTCTCTTATCTTTACCGATACACTTGTAAAGGCCCGAATACAGTATGCCCACACGTTTACACTCCTGGCCTTCTTTTAACCATACTTCTTTGTCGCTATGCTTTTCCAAACAAAAACAATCTATCAAACTCCTTTGTTGAGCTGTGGTGAGGGAGGTATGCTGGCTTGCCATACGCATCCATTTCGATAAATAGTCAATATGCTTTGTCTGCATGAGTCTATTTTATAAAATCAAAAACTACATTTTTCGAATGGGCTGTTGTGTAAAATTGGCCCTCTTTAAATAAACGAAAAAAGAATAAAAATATTGCGCATCAATAAAAATTAGCAATTAACTATTCCGAGTATAAAAGTAAAACAAAATATTTACTTTTGAAAAAAACTAAACCAACAAATTATGACCGTAAGCGAAGCAACCAAAAAAGAAATAGTAAAATTAATATCTACAGAACTCGAAAAATGTTGTCCTCCTATGGTTATAAAAACCCGCAGCGAACAAGGGATGCAACTGATGGGAAATAAAGAAGTGGTGTATGGCAGCAAAAAAGAACTGGTGCCGGGTATGTGGTTTGTGGGTGTGGTGGCCAATAAAACCATGGTGAGTTTTCATTTTTTTCCGATGTATTACAACGAAAAAACATTTATACCGCTTATTCCAAATTCGATAAAATTGCTGAAAGGCAAAACTTGTTTTAATTACACCAAAACTGAACAGGTGGACATTAAAGAGCTGCAGGCGCTTTTAAAGAAAGGAATGGAAGTGTGGCAGAAAATGGGGTATATGAAATAACAACGCCTCAAAGGGTGCTATTAATGCAAAATTTTAAACACCATTTCTTTCAGCAATTCTCCGTTAGACGAAGAGCCATTGTCTACACCCTTTGATTTAAGGTCGTATTCGCGGAGGTAAGAAAATATACGTTTCAGTTTATCCATCGGAAAATTGCTTGCCGCCAGTTTGTAATCTTCTACAAAATTAAACGGCACTCCTAATCCCGCCATCACCGAATTCTTTGATTTATCAGGCAAAGCATGATACAACATCAGTTTATAAAAATATCCGAACAGGATGGATAAAGTCATGGGCAATGGATGCTCCTTTTCGTTAGCAGCAAAATAATTGATGATGCGATTGGCTTTGAGTACATCTTTTTTGCCCAATGCATTTTGTAATTCAAACACATTAAAATCTTTCGAAATACCAATGTTGGCTTCAATAATATCAAGAGTGATTTCAGATTTAGCAGGCAAGTTAATCATCAGCTTATCCAGCTCGTTGGTAATTTTACTCAAACTTGTCCCTAGGCATTCGGCCAGTATGGAGCTTGCTTTGGGGCCAATGATATATCCTTTTCCTTTCAAATAGTTGTCAATCCAGGCCGCCACCTGATTGTCGTATATCTTCTTCGATTCGAGTATCACTGCTTTTTTATCTAGCTGTTTGTAAATTGCAGTACGTTTGTCAACCGATTTATATTTATAACAAATAACCAGAATGGTTGATTTTTGAGGGTTGTCGAGATACAGCTCTATTGGGAACTTCGCTTTTTCTGCACCTTTCTTTTCTTTCTCGCTGTCTCCTTCTTTTTCTTTTCCGGCAATGTTTTTAATGTTCTGAGCTTCTTTAACAATAATCACCTGATATTCGCTCATCATCGGAAAACGTCTGGCAGCAGCAAACACATCGTCAGCTGTAACATCAGCACCATACATCACTGTCTGATTAAATTCTTTTTCCATTTCGTCCAGCACATTTTTTTCAATGTAATCCGAAACCATGTCAATAAAATAAGGTTCGTCACCCATTAAAAAGTAAACCGGTCTGTACACCTTACTTTTTAATTCCGTCATGAGTTGATTAAATTCCATAAGCCTCTTTCTTCATCAATCCTCCGCAAGGAGGAAAATTATTCTGTTATCTATTTACTATTGCCTGCTGCATATCTTCCCTTGCGGGGAAATGAGCAAAGGCTATTAAAACCGAAGATGTTTTACGGTAAGCCCTTTGTTGATAAGCTCGTTCAGCGAATCGATACCTATTTTAAGATGCTCTTCCACAAAATTCTTTGTTACCACTTTATCCGACTCAGTAGTTTTAACACCTTCCACCACCATTGGCTGGTCGCTTACCAGCAGCAATGCTCCGGTTGGTATTTCATTAAAAAATCCGGTGGAAAAAATGGTTGCTGTTTCCATATCAATTCCCATTGCACGTATCTTACGAAGATAAGCTTTAAACTCTTCGTCATGCTCCCACACCCTTCGGTTAGTGGTATACACCGTACCTGTCCAGTAATCTTTGTTATGATTTCGGATAGTAGTAGAAATTGCTTTTTGCAAACTGAAGGCTGGTAATGCAGGCACTTCGGGCGGAAAATAATCGTTAGATGTACCTTCTCCTCTGATGGCTGCAATGGGTAAAATTAAATCTCCAAGTTCATTTTTCTTTTTAAGTCCCCCGCATTTGCCCAGAAATAATACTGCTTCGGGCTCCACTGCACCCAGCAAATCCATAATGGTAGCTGCATTGGCGCTTCCCATTCCGAAATTTATTATGGTGATGCCATTAGCTGTAGCGTTAGGCATGGGCATTTCAGCGCCTTTTACTTCTACAGCATTCCATTGAGCAAACATTTTTACATAACTTCCAAAATTAGTCAGCAATATATATTTGCCAAATTCATCAAGCGGAGTGCCTGTGTAACGGGGCAACCAGTTTTTTACAATATCTTCTTTGGTTTTCATCTTTAGTTTACTTGATTAAAAAATATAAATGGATTCGAAATAATGAATGCGTGCAAATATACAAAATACAAACGCGATGATGATTGTGCCATTACTGTTTTTAGGGATGAAGTTCATAAGTAGGGTCGGTAGTGATGAATTCGATGCTCACATCATCAATAAATGTTTTGCCTCCTTTATCATCCCAGAAATAAAATTTCAAACTGTCGGTGGCTGCCTGCACAGTGTCGGGCAGTATCAATCCGAATTCCATTCGTGTCCAGTTAGTGTTGTGAATGTACGGTTGCACTTCAAAACCGTTCCAACTCACCGATTTTCCTCCCCGTACAAAATCGAGTACCAATGTGCATTTGCCTTGCTGTAGCAATGATTTTACCATTGCTCTCGCTCTCACTTTCGATACACCATCATTTTTCATATAAAGCGGAATGGGCAGTTGAGCACCTGCACTGTAAGGACTTTCGGCAGTGCAATATATAGCACTGCTTCCAGAATAATGTTCTTCATTGGTTACCGGTTTAGGACTATCGGCCTTATCGAAATCAAATGTATGTGCAGAGTAATTGGTAACAATATTTTTAGGTATAGGATAAATAGCAATGGATTTTGTTTGAAAGAAATTTTTGAAATAATTTTCTTTTGAATTATAATCACAAGGCATTATTCCATTACGGAACTGATACGTTTGAAGTAAACTAATTCCGCATAAAATCACCACGAGAATTTTTATAACTATTCCTGTCTTGTTATTGCTCGTTTTGTCAATTAGGAAAGCAAGCAAAACAGCCGGCACAAAATAATAATCTACCATTGGTCGCTGACTATATGATGTGGGGCCGAATGTCCAACTCCACCAGCAACTATTGATGAAAACAACTACTAATAAAAAAAGTAAAACATTAATCGCTTTTAATTTATTCGGCATTTTAAACAAGCCAAACAAACTCAATCCCACGAGTGGTGTGTAGAGCAACCATCCCTTGCGGAAACTAAACAAGGCATCCACAAAATGTGGATTACTGAAATTATAATGTTCGCCTGTGTATGGATTTAAAAACAGTCGGCCTGTTTGAACATACCAGAGCATTGGCGCAATGCCAACAATTATTACACACACCAAAAATGTAATCCAAAATTTTAATTGCGTGATGTTTTGTTTTATCAGACCCTGAATTTTCGGTAAAGTAGCACCCAGAAAAGGCAGTAGAATCAGCAAAAGTAAATCCTGAGGACGTGTAATAGCAATGAGTGCCATCAGCAACATGGCTTTTAATAATGCAGGTTGAGCATTTTCGTTTGCCTCAAAAACAAGGATGAGATAATACGATGCTGAGGTTATCAGAAAAAACAAGAACACATGTGAAGCACTGGAATAATACACCGTTTGGTACAATAAATTGGTTCCTATAAACAGAGCGAGTATGGTCCAGAAAATAGTGACAGTACTGAATTTAAAACGTTGTAATGTTTTTTTCAAAAAGTATAACCCCAGCCAGCAATAGAACAAGGCCGCAAGTCCAATTGCATATTGGTATATGGGCGAATAGCCATCGGCAGGCATACCGCTTATATGGGCCAGTACATGAGCTGCAAAGAAAAAAGGAATACACAACACAGCTACTCCCGGAAAATATTTATTGACTCTTATGCCATCAAATTTATTAATGAAATTCCAGGTAGGAGGATTGCTGCTCGGTGCATAATATTTTGGTTGCACCTGGTTAAAAAATTCGAATGATAAATCATGATATATAAATGTGGCGGGCAGATATACATAGTATCCCGAACCATCGGCAGTTATCATTTTATCCCATGCTATCTTGCAGTCGCGAGTAGTGAACAGCAAAATAATGCCAAACAGTAAAATAAATTCACATACAAATTTCTGAAGCGTTTTCCACACTGCCATTTCTTACTTTTTAGAATGATTGGAAAGATAGAGATAAATCTTTTATCTCCATACAATAATTGTTTTTTTCAATCTTCATTTCGTACTTTCGTGCAGAATATTATTAGAAATAATGCAACCACTAAATCTGCCCGAGTATCAATTTAAACTTCGAAAGAATGGAGACGTAACCGAAATTTACGATTCGTTCCGCAGGAAATATGTAGTGCTTACTCCCGAAGAATGGGTAAGGCAAAACATATTGCAATTTCTGATTCAGGAACGTAATTTTCCGTCTTCGCTCATAGCAGTAGAAATTGGATTGAAATATAATCAACGTAAAAAAAGGGCAGATATCTTATCGTACGATAAACAGGGGCAACCTTATTTGATGGTGGAATGTAAAGCTCCGGAAGTGAAAATTACACAAGAAACATTTCATCAAATAGCTACTTACAACATGACGTTTAAAGTAAAATACCTGATTGTTACAAATGGATTAAATCATTTTTGTTGCCTGATGGACTACACCACCAATTCATTCCGTTATCTGGAAACTATACCTGTGTTCGAAGATTGATAATAGAAAGGACTAATCCCAACCTGATGCGAGTACATCACAAAGGTGCATCATCTTAATTGGTTTTTCCTTGGCAGCGTCTAGTCCACTTAGATGCATCAAACAGGAAACATCAGTAGAAATAAGGTATTCGGCATTTGTTGCTTTAACGTTTTCCAGTTTCTGCAAACCCATGCTTACCGAAATAGGTTCAGCTTTTACAGCAAAACTTCCACCAAAACCACAGCAAATATCTGTGTCTTTCATTTCTCTTAACTCCAGTCCTCGCACTTTTTCGAGCAATATGCGTGGTTCTTTTTTTATTCCGTAATCGCGCAATGCAGAGCACGAGTCGTGAAAAGTAGCTACACCATTTAGTGTTGCTCCCAGGTCGGTTATCTTTAAAACATTTACCATAAAGTCCGAAAACTCATAAATGTTCTTCTGAATTTGTTTGTATTGATTATGCAAAACCGAATTATGAAACATTTCGGGATAATAATTCTTAATCATGGCAACACAAGATGCCGAAGGACACACAATGTATCGGTCGTTCTGAAATTCACGAATAAATTTTTCGCCTACCTGTTTACAATCGTCCCATCGCCCACTGTTAAAAGCCGGCTGTCCACAACACGTTTGTTCGTGATTGTAATTTACACCACAACCTACTTTCTCTAAAATTTTAACCATGTTAAATCCTGTATCAGGATACATCTGGTCGATAAAACAAGGAATAAAAATATCTACAATCATATTATACTAAATAAGGCCTTATGCTCTGTTCGGGCTGTCTTACAAATTTCACGAAATTACTAATAAAAACTATTGTACATTTTTTGATTTCGGAATTGTTAGTAAAATTAAAAACCCAAGAATAAAAAATACAATCAATGCCAGTATTGAATTACGCATACCTCCGGTAATTCCTTCTATTGCCCCAAACGAAAACATTCCGATAACTATTCCGATTTTTTCGCACACATCAAAAAAGCTGAAGTAAGATGCATGGTCTTCGGTTTCGGGTAATAATTTTGAATACGTTGATCGCGACAGAGACTGAACACCGCCCATAACCAAACCCACTGCACATGCCACAACATAAAACCCATTTGGAGTGTATACGAATGCATACGTTCCAACACAAATACCTATCCAGATAAAAAGTGAAATTCCTAGTGCTTTAATGTTTCCTATCTTGTTCGAAATTCGGGAAAACAGAAACGAACCAAGAATGCCTACAAACTGAATAAGGAGCACACTTACTATTAAATTACTGTCTTCTAATCCGACAATTTCTTTTTTTGCAAACAATACGGCCATCAGCATCACCGTTTGAACGCCCATACTGTAAATAAAAAAAGCCATTAAATACCTTTTCAATTGTTTAATATGTTTTAGTTCTGACCATACTTTTCTAAGTTCTCTGAACCCCTTGAAGATTATACTTCCCTCTGCAGTGTTTGTATTGGTTGAATTTGGCAAACGTGCAAAAGTAATCTGTGCGAATCCAATCCACCAAACGGCAACTGAAATAAAAGAATATTTGGCCGGCATGCCAAATCCTTTTATCAAAATCAAATTAATGATTAATAAAATGGAACTCCCGAAATACCCCATTCCAAAACCTTTTGCGCTTACTTTATCATGGTCTTGAGGTTCGGCAATTTCGGGCAAATAGGCATTATAAAACACCAGACTTCCCCAGAAACCTACACTGGCAAGTAAAATGGAAAGCATTCCGAATCCCAGATTTTCTTTGCTGAAGAAAAATAATGATGCACAGGATAACGAACCCAGAAAACAGAAGAATTGCATAAAACGCTTTTTGCTTCCGCTATAATCAGCAATTCCCGACAGAATAGGTGATGACAAAGACACAATAATAAATGAAATAGCCACCACATACGAATACAGTTCGGTATTTATAAATTCGATTCCAAACAGGTTCACCACATCGTTTATTACTTTTCCACTGGCATCTGTAGTACTTGTTACTTTTTCATAAAATATAGGAAAGATTGCTGTTGTTATTACTAGCGGATAAGAGGAGTTGGCCCAATCGTAAAATGTCCAGGCATTGATTAATCGCTTATCGCCTTTTTTAAGTTGATTCATGTTTTTTGAGTTTAGGCTGGTTAATTATTGCTTAATGATTACACATTCTATTCTTCTGTTTTTTGCTCTGTTTTCATCCGTATCATTTGGTGCTATCGGTTTTATCTCTCCAAATCCTTTATAGGTCATCGGATTTGTAATACCATCCTTTTTTAAATATTCATACACCGCCTTTGCCCTCTCTTTAGACAACTTTATATTGGTTGATGAATTTCCGGTATTGTCGGTATATCCATTAAATTGCACTTCCATAAACGGATGATTATTCAATAATCCTTCCAGCTGGTTTAACCCTTTTTCAGAAGTCACTTTTAATTTTGCTGTACCCGATTCGAAGTAAATATTCTTCACTATAATAGTTTGTCCGGTTGTAAGATTATCGGGATATATTCTTTCTATTTTAGGCTTTTTAACCGGTGCTTTTACAGTTGGTACAGGGATTTTAAGTGTATCAGATGCTATTAATTTTTTCCTCAAACTAACATCATCAATAAAATAATAGGCTTCTTTGAATGAAAACAAATCCCATCTATTCTGTTTCACAAAATCTGCTTTCATATTGGCAGCGAAATTTCCAATAATAATATATTTCTCTCCCCCGTGCGAAACATAATTCCCTTGAATTGGCAACCAGTTTTTTCCCGAAATTCCTTTCTGATAAGTTGTATCTATTAATCCGGCTTCGTCAAAAGTCATCCCGTATTTAAATGGTTCGGGAGAGAAATATACACCCAATTGTCGAACTGTTACCGTACTTGCTGAGAGCAGTCTTACGTACATTCTAAAGAAATAAGTTCTGTCTTTTTCCAGTGGCTCGAGTAATTGAACATACATGTATTCCTTGTATTCTTCCTGAAATCTTAATCCGGCATAGCAGTTTCCTTTATGAGCTCCCTTGTACTCTGAGGTATCTATTTTCTCCACCTTCATATAATAATCCACAGTGCCTACACCTTTCCAGGGGGTAGCATTTTTTATATCATTGGCTTTGTTTTTATGTTCTTCAAAACTTGGGTTAGGAACCAGATTTTTCCCTTTTGTTTGGGCGGATAAGCAAAAACTACCGAAGACAACAAAGCTAAGCATAACAGCTTTTAGTAACTTTGTGTATGTAGTTCTTTTCTTTATTTGCATTTCTTAATTAAGGGCAATCCTTTCAACTATTCAGAGTGATGATTATTGCTAAAGTCAACCCACTTGTCTATTTATGAAAGGTATTTCCCTAATGTTTATAAACTAATGGAGGCGCATTTTCGTACACACCTTCAATCTGCTAACTAATTAATTTTCATTTTTAGTTGTGCAATTTTTGTTCCTTTAATATGTGATAATGGCCAAAAATACAAATACAATTATAAAAAAAACAAATGTCCAAATTAATTTATAATTGATTTTTCAACTAATTTTACCAAAAACCATTTTATGATAATAGAAACCAACTTTAAAATCACCAAAAACTGGATTGAAGCCTTTAACGAGCACGACATCGAAAAGCTGCTTAGTTTGTATCATGAGGATGCAGACCATTACAGTCCGAAACTAAAAGTATTGCAACCCGAAACTAAGGGTGTGATTAAGGGAAAAGAAGCCATGCGCAAGTGGTGGGGCGATTCCTTTAAAAGATTCCCAGAATTAAATTACGAACTCGTTTCGTTGACAGTAAACAACGAATATGTAATGATGATTTACAAACGGAGGGTTAAAACAGAAGAAGAAACCGAAGTGAAAGAAATGCTTCACATTATTGATGGAGCTATCATTTCGTCAGCAGTAGTGGAGAATAACTAATTCTCCACTACTACCTTTTGTTTATTGAACTCAACACAGTCTCCCGCGCGGATTTTATTTCGTTTACGGGTTTCTGTTTTTCCGTTCACTTGTACTTCATTATTAATAATAGCCGTATTGGCATCCCCCCCATTGTCCACCCAACCCAAGGCCTTGAGTAGTTGATTTAGATGAATGAATTCTTCTTTTATTTTAAATGTACTTAACGACATACTCAGCTGTGGTTATTCTTAAAATCAGGTTAATTTATTTGGATGAATAAAATACGGGGTCTCCATTTAGAGGTTCAATATCTTTTTTAAACCGCTCAATTAATTTATTCTCTTCTCCGGTAACAGGAGGGTATGATTTAGCCATTAACTCCATCACTCGTATAAAAGTTGATTTTAGCTCCGGGCTCATATAATGGCTGTTCAACCGTATTTCCTTCATAGCCCAGTTGTATGTTGTTTCAGCATCCAAAGGTCGCTTATCAATCACCTGAAATATAATGTCAGAAACATCAAAATCATCTCCTTTACCACCAAGTTCTGATTCAATTATAGAATGAAACTTTCTGCGTTCTTCATCCTGTACTTTCCCGTCTGCCATAGCAACTGCGTATGCAAGTTCTCCGATGGCTAAATGTAAACTTTGTATAGGCCCCATAACTTTTTAAGAATTTTTATGATTTATTGTCCGTTCAAAGGTAAACTTTTTTTTCACTGAAATAAAGCGGAATCACAGTATGATATCTATCATATTTTCCACATTTCCATACTCCGTATATTCGACACCCAAATTTTTATACCTTTGCAGTGGAAAAAATAGAAAAAAATAAGATGGAAAGTAAAGAAGGTATTGATGCGCTTTTTCTTTTTGCTACTGAAGGTATCCTGATCACCAACGAAAAAGGGGAGATAGTTAATATTAATCCTAGTTGTGAAAGGCTATTCGGTTACGAAAAAGGAGAACTCATAGGTCATAAGATTGAAATTCTTGTGCCACATAGTTACCTGCACCATCATAAGCAGAAGAGAGAAGCATTTAATCACAACCCTCATTCACGTTCGATGGGGGCAGGATTGGAACTTTTCGGGTTAAGAAAAGATAAAACTGAAATTCCAGTTGAGATTAGCCTAAGCCCTTATTCCAGTCCAAAAGGAAACTTTGTTATTGCCTTTATTATTGACATCACATTAAGAAAACAGGCTTTAGAGAAAATTAAAAACTACTCTGAAGAACTAGAGAAACAAGTTGGTAAACGAACCATGATTCTGGAGGAAGCCATTGGTGAACTCGAGCAAACTAAAAATGATTTGAAACAAGCACTTGAAAAAGAAAAAGAGCTCAACGAATTAAAATCACGTTTCGTTTCAATGGCATCTCATGAGTTTCGAACTCCGTTAGCCACCATTATGTCTTCTCTTTCTTTAGTAAAATCTTATGGCGACAGGAACGACAAAGAAAAACAAAACAACCATATTAATAAAATCAAAGCCTCCATTCATAACCTTACAGATATTTTAAACGACTTCCTTTCGGTAAGTAAACTCGAAGAAGGTAAGGTCGAAAAGGTTTCAGAAGAGTTTGATATTATAGAATACATCAATGGTATCATTTCAGAAATGAAACCTTTGACCAAACCAGGACAAAACTTTGATTACACACATAAGGGCGGAACTAAAGTTTATTTGGATAAGAAATTTTTGATGAATATTTTTTTCAATCTTATTTCTAATGCAATTAAATTTTCACCCGAAGATAAGTCCATCTGCA
This sequence comes from uncultured Bacteroidota bacterium, assembly GCA_903926385.1. Lineage (GTDB taxonomy): Bacteria > Bacteroidota > Bacteroidia > 2-12-FULL-35-15 > 2-12-FULL-35-15 > 2-12-FULL-35-15. The sequence continues at coordinate 85,562 of CAIYIS010000045.1, read as the reverse complement.
TTACCACAGATGTTACTCCTGCTTCCATCAAAATTTCGGTAGAAGATAAAGGAATTGGTATTTCAAAAGAAGATCAGGAGCATTTGTTCGAACGCTTTTTTAGAGGAAACAATGCAACACACATTCAGGGGACTGGCTTAGGTTTAAATATTGTAGCCAATTATGTTCAGCTGATGAACGGAACAATAGGATTTGAAAGTACAGAAAATATAGGAACCAAATTTAATATAACTATACCACAATGAAGACTATTTTATTAATAGAAGACAACAAAGGGATGCGCGAAAATACTGCGGAAATCCTCGAACTCGAAAACTACACAGTGATAACTGCCGAAAACGGTAAAATTGGTGTGGAAAAAGCACAAAAAGAAAAACCTGATTTGATTATTTGCGACATCATGATGCCGGTACTCGATGGGTATGAAGTGCTTTCTATCTTATCTAAAAATCCTGAAACAGCGTCTATCCCTTTCATTTTTGTTACTGCAAAAGCAGACAGAAGTGACTTACGCAAAGGAATGGAGATGGGAGCAGATGATTATCTAACCAAACCATTTGACGATAAAGAATTATTCAAAGCCATTAATACTCGTTTCAGAAAAGTTGAATTAGGTAAACAGGAGTTTTCCAGAACACTCGAAGGGTTAAACGACTTCATGACTTCAGTTAATGGTATCGAACCGTTAAAACAACTTTCGGAGCACAAAAAACTTCGCGAACTGAAAAAAGGCGACTTAATTTACAAAGAAGGAAGTTACCCTAAAGGTGTTTCCTTTGTGGTTTCAGGAAAAGTAAAAACTTACAAAACAAATTCAGAGGCTAAAGATTTTATTACTGGTCTTTATAAGGAAGGTGATTTCTTTGGATATCTTGCTTTGATGGAAGATAAAAAACACTTCGAGTCGGCAGAAGCATTAGATAATAGTACCGTTTGTATTATTCCTAAAGAAGAATTCTTCTCTATCATTTATTCAAATTCTGAAGTTTCGAAACGTTTTATCAAAATGCTCTCAGATAATATCAAGGAAAAAGAAGACCAATTGATTCGTCTTGCATATAATTCTTCAAGAAAAAGAGTAGCAGAAGCTATAATTACTCTGGCCGACCGTTACAAAGCAGAAGACGAAGCTCAGTTTTCGATGTCTCTCTCTCGTGAGGATATTGCAAACATTTCCGGAACATCTTATGAAAATACTATTCGCACGTTGCATGACTTCAAAGAAGAAGGAATTATTAATATTGACAAAAAAAATATTACTCTTCTCAACTACGAAAAGCTTGCTAACATGAAGAATTAGACAAAACATGATTTTAATCATGCTTCTCGTATGATTTTCAACATATTTTGACTAACAACAGTCATTTACCTTTGTGGCGTGTTAATGATGCTAACGGGTAATATGAAAATAACCATTAATGACAAAAGGAAGATTTTTGCCATTCAGGAGGAATTTAATAATTTGTTCCCTTTTCTGAAAATTGAATTTTATTCGAAATCTCAGAAACAGGGAGGCGCTTCTTCTAAAAAGGCATTTGAACTCAGCAGTAAAACACTGAGCGATTGTCGTACTATTCACAAAAGTGGACACATTACCGTTACTCCCCAAATGACCGTTGCCAGCTTGGAGAAAAACTTCAATGATGTCTTTGGTTTATCGGTTCAGGTTTTTCGTAAGTCTGGTAGATTGTGGCTCGAAACCACTGTTACCGACAGTTGGACTTTGGAAGATCAAAATCATCAAGGCGAGTTATTGAGTAAATCTTATGCCGAAAAAGGCAACAAAAAATAGTCTTTCCAACCGTTTTCCTTTTTTCTCTCTTTTTATTATTTTAAATTGTTAATTAATTCATCGCGTTTTTCCGTGATGATGAATTAAGCAGTGTATATTTGTTAAAAAAACAATGGCACTAAAACAGGAAATTTTTTCACATTGCTTACAGTTAGTCAATTCTAAAATTGAGGTAATTAACGCTGCAATGGAAGAAGTAAACGAAGGGTTGAAAAACGATTCGAAAAGCTCAGCAGGCGACAAACACGAAACCTCCCGGGCAATGGCTCAATTGGAAAACGAAAAACTTGCCCGACAACTTACAGAAGCTCTCGAACAAAAAGCTTCGCTGCAAGCTCTGGCAAAGGTTACACAAACCTCTAAAGTAACCAGAGGCTGTTTACTCAAAGCCGGTAATCAATATATTTACATAAGCATTGCCCTTGGAAGAGTTACTGTCAACCATCAGAATGTTATTGTTGTTTCTCCTAATTCCCCTTTAGGTATCATCCTCATCGGGAAAAAAGTAACAGATACTGCCGAACTGAATGGAGTAAAATATTTTATCGAAAGTATTGAATAATTTATTTTAGTTTTGTCTCATCAAATTATTCTGCTATGAAAAAAATTCTTCTCGTTCTTGTTGTATCCTTGTTTTCCGCTTGCAAAAGCGAAAGACCGGATATGAACACAGCAATAAAAATTACCGAATCGGCAATAAAATTACTAGGCGACAAAAACTTTGATGAGCTGACTAACCTTTGTACCACCGACTTTAAAGAAGGCGAACCAAAAGAAGCAAAGGAAAAAAAATACACTCAACTCATAGACCTGATTGGTAAAACAGAAACATCTACCTTAATCGACAGCAGTCGTGCCTCCAAAGAAGAAATCAATATGATTGTTTTAAAATACGCAGTAAAACATACTAACGCAACTACCACCGAAACATACACCGTTATTGAAGAAGATGGCAAAAGCCTCATAGCTGATATTTATATTACCAATAAGTAAACCGGATTTAATTATGTCAAAAAAAGTACAACAACAACACAAACCTCAACAACCAGCAAAAAAAACAACTCACGCTCACAGCAAACTTGGGCTGCTCGACAGATTAAACGAATGGCTCGAAGCTCGCGATAAGAAAGTGTTTTACGGCCTCCTTATCCTGTCCACTTTATTTTCACTCTTATTATTCGATTCCAAAGTTACACTCGGAGGTGACGATTCCAGTTATATCGAACGTGCATGGTCGTTTTTAAAAGATGGTAAGTTCCCCTATTTTCAAGGGCCGGGCTATCCTGTCTTCCTTTCATTGTTTGTAAAAATGTTTGGAATAAATGTAGTCGCCTTAAAATTTGTTTCCGTTTTTTGTCAGTTAGGTTTTGTTTGGGTTACCTACTTAACATTTCGCAAACGCATTCCTTATTTGGTGCTGTTTGCTTTGCTGGCATTCATTTCGGTTAATAATTTTATTCAGTATTACGCCAGTCAAACATTTACCGAAACCTTCTTTCTCTTCATTCAGTCCATTTGTTTATTCATCACTTTCAAAATTATCGACAACATCAAAAGTGAAGACAGTTTGGTAGACGGATTTAAGCAAAATTACAAGCAATGGTTATTATTCGGACTCATGTTTGTTATTCTCACCATCTCCAAAAGTATCGCATTTGTAACCATTGCAGGTGTGCTTATTTATTTTGTTTTAAATAAAAATTACAAACAGGTGCTATATGCTATAGTGGCATTTGCCGTTTTCCGTTTATTATATTTTGCCATAACCACAGCCCTTTTCGGACGCAACGAAACCAATCAATTAGAAATGATGTTACGTGTGGATTTATATAAGCCTCAAGGCGCACATGTTGATTTTTCGGGAATGATAAACCGCTTCTTCACCAACTTCAACACTTACATTTCATGGCACATGTACCGAATTTTAAACCTTCGTTTATTGAGCAATCTGAATATTCTCGACAACGACACCATCTCTCCTCTGCCAGCTCTCTCTTATCTGTCCACCATTATTCTGGGCATATTTACCTTTATAAGTTATAAACGAAACAAGTTTATTTTCTTTTCCAGCATTTATCTAATTGTGCTCGTAGCAGGCGTATTCTTTGGCGTTCAGGAAAACAACATGCAGTCCCGATTAATCATCATTGCTATGCCATTAATCTTTCTGGTATTGTTTTACGGAGTTTACGAAATTGCAAGACGCAACTCCTCTATTCAATTTATTTTTGTTTTGTTCTCTGTTATTATGCTGTTCGTTTCCATTGGCAAATCGGCTATCAACGCTAAACAAAATGCAGTAGCACTCAAAAAAAATATGGCAGGCGATATGTTTTATGGCTACACTCCCGACTGGGAAAACTTTTTAAAAATGAGTCAATATTGTGCCGACAGTTTACCCGACAGCTCTCGTGTGCTTTCGCGCAAACCGGCTATGAGCTTTATTTACGGACACGGTAAAGAATTTGTCGGGCAGTTTGACGCTCCCAACAACCCTAATGCCGACAGTGTACTGATGGGTTGGAAAAAAAATAATGTCAAGTATATTATTCTCGCCAATCTCCGTCAAAACCCTAAGAAAAACAACGGACACGTGATTAACAATATTCACCGTATGTTGTATCCCATCACCAAACAGTATCCTCAGAAATTAAAATTGGTAAAAACCATTGGTGCTGACGAAAACTGCGAATTGTATCAAATAGATTATTAATTGCCCCTCTCAATTCTCCCTTTATATTAGGCGATAAAACATTGAAAGAACAGGCAAAACCAAACGTATGAAATTAAAAAAACCGAGTTTAATAATACAGATTTTTCTGGGCATGGTGCTCGGTATTGTTGTCGGATATTTCTGGAAAGACAATGCACAAGGACTTCATATCTTGAGCGACATCTTTATGCGTCTCATCAAAATGATCATTGCCCCCCTTGTCTTTTCCGTTCTGGTTGTTGGTATTGCCAAGGTTGGCGATTTTAAATCGGTTGGGCGTATAGGAATCAAAACTCTGCTTTATTTTACTTCTGCCGCCATTGTAGCTTTATTGCTCGGCCTTGTATTGGTTAATATTTTCGAACCGGGCAAAACCATGCTCATCACATTGCCGGCTGCTGCCGAGTCCACAGGCTTAGATGCTGCAAAAGGTTTCGATGCCAAAACATTTATCGAACACCTCATACCCGCCAGCATTGCCGATGCTATGGCCAAAAACGAAATTCTTCCTATTGTTATCTTCGCTTTATTCTTTGGTGTAGCCGCGGCATCAGTTGGCAAAGGAGGAAAAGTAGTCATTTCATTTTTCGAATCCGTTTCTCACATCATGTTTAAAGTTACCAATTATGTTATGGCATTTGCTCCTCTCGGTGTGTTTGGTGCTATAGCTGCTGTGGTGGCCAAACAAGGCATCGGAGTACTTACCGGTTACATTTATCTCATCTCCGAATTTTACCTCGGTCTGCTCTTATTTGTTTTTGTAGTCTTGTTTTTAATCTGTGCCTCACTTAAAATAAAATTCTTCAGTTTACTCTCTCACATCAAAGAGCCCGTATTGCTCGCATTCAGCACAGCCAGTTCCGAAGCAGCTATGCCCAAAACCATCGAATCACTCGAAAAATTTGGCTGTTCCAATCGTATCGTAAGTTTTGTATTGCCCCTGGGTTATTCATTTAATCTCGATGGCTCCATGATGTATATGACCTTTGCCACAGTATTTATTGCTCAAGCCTACAATGTACCCATGACCGTTAGCCAGCAAATAACCATGTTGCTCATTTTATTAGTAACAAGTAAGGGCATAGCCGGCATACCTCGTGCTTCCTTAGTGGTCATAGCAGGTATGCTCGATTATTTTCACATTCCTGCTGCCGGATTATTATTACTGCTCGGCATCGACCAGGTGCTCGACATGGGCCGTGCAGCCACCAATGTAGTTGGAAATGCTGTTGCTACCACCGTCATTTCAAAATGGGAAGGCGAACTGCACACCTTTAAACGAGAGCCCGATATTGATGACCTCAAACTCGATTAGTTCAATTAGCATCTTTTAAATTCAAACCATAAAAACAAAAAAACTCCGAACATCTCTGTCTGGAGTCTCCCTCACATACCTCCACCGAGAATATGGAAGTACCACTGCTACCCAAGAGGCTATACTCGCCCTCGTTTGTAACGAGGGCGCTTGAGAAATGCGTTTACAACGCATCTTCTTACAATTCCTATTTTCCAAAATCCCAATCTGTGAATCTGTGGCAACCTCCCCCATTCCTAAATTCCTCCCGTCACCCTGAGCCTGTCGAAGGGCGTATTTCGCAAAGCCATCTTCATTCCTAAACATCTTCCTTAATTACTACCCAAATCCAAATAAACAACACTCTACTTTAAACTTTCTAACTTTAAACTTTAAACTCACTATTCCTTCACTTTAAACTTTCTAACATTAAACTTTAAACTCACTTTTCCTCCACTTTAAACTTTCCAACTTTAAACTCACTTTTCCTCCACCTTCCTCCACCCAACTTAATTATTTCCACAAAACGCCTCAGTTCTCACTTAAAATATGCAATTTTGCAACTTCCAAAAAAAGAAAACACAAACAAAACCGGCCTGCATCACTTCCTCTTCCCGGTATCAGTTAAGTTCGACACAAAAATATGAATATGAAAAAAATTGCTGTATTGCTTATTATAACCTTTGCCCTGCTTACCACTTGTAAAAAAGACGTGTACAATCCCGATATCTGTTTTCAGGAAAATGTATTACCCATATTTGTATCCAACTGTTCCATGGGCGACTGCCACAACTCCCAGCACCATAAAGAAGGCTTAGACCTTACCAATTACGATGGTATTATGAAAGGTGTTAAAGCTAATCACCCCATGTTAAGCAAAGTTTATACTACCATTCGTGGAAACAACCCCTCCATGCCCACAGGAGGAATACCTAAGCTCGGCACACGCGAAGTGAACATTATTAAAACATGGATAAATATGGGCGCACCCAACAGCAGCAATTGCAAAGGTTGCGACACCACTCAGTTTGCATTCAATGCCCGCATAAAACCACTTATGGACAACTGGTGCGTGGGTTGCCACAGCGCTACCAACAGTGGAGGCGGTTACGACCTTTCATCTTACAACGGTGTAGTGGCTTCCGTTACAGCCAATCGTCTCCTTGGAACCTTGCAGCATACTGCCGGTTACTCTCCTATGCCCAAAAACACCAGCCCGTTATCCGATTGCGATATCACTGCCGTTCGCAAATGGATAGAAGCCGGACATCCGAATAATTAATTTGAAAAAAAACACCATCCATCTCAATTTTAATTGCAAATTTGCATGCCCGAAAACAAATTGTACAGACATTTATTCAATTCACATTAATCAATAAAAAAAAGAAAGTATGAGCAAAATAGCAGATTACATAGAAGCAAACAAAGATCGTTTTATAAACGAACTCTTCGACCTCTTGCGCATTCCCAGCGTTAGTGCCGACCCTAAATACAAAGAAGACGTGTTTCGCACAGCCGATTCCATTAAGGCCAGCCTTACTGCAGCCGGTGCCGACAAAGCCGAAATATGCCTTACCGCTGGTTATCCCATTGTGTATGCCGAAAAAATTATTAACCCTGCATTGCCCACCGTTTTAGTTTACGGACATTATGATGTGCAACCTGCCGACCCTTTAGAACTATGGACTTCCGGGCCTTTCGAACCGGTTATTAAAGACGGTAAAATATACGCTCGCGGTGCATGCGATGATAAAGGCCAAATGTTTTCCCATGTTAAAGCATTCGAATTTATGATGCAAACCAATTCTCTTCCTTGCAATATCAAATTTATGATTGAAGGAGAAGAAGAAATTGGCTCCGACAACCTTGGTATTTTTGTTAAAAACAATAAAGCAAAACTAAAAGCAGATGTTATTCTGGTTTCCGACACAGGTATCATTGCCAACGACATTCCTTCTATCACAGTTGGTTTAAGAGGGCTTACTTATCTCGAAGTGGAAGTAACCGGCCCTAACCGCGACCTGCATTCCGGCCTTTACGGTGGTGCTGTTCCTAATCCTATCAACATACTTTGCGAAATGATTGCAAAGTTGAAAGACGATAACAAACACATTACCATTCCCGGATTTTATGACGATGTAGAAGTACTATCGGCCGAAGAACGCGCTGAAATGGCAAAAGCCCCTTTCAGTTTGGACGAGTATAAAAAATCCCTCGACCTTAAAGATGTTATAGGAGAAGAAGGATACACCACCAACGAACGAAATTCCATTCGTCCTACTTTAGATGTTAATGGTATTTGGGGCGGTTATCAGGGCGAAGGAGCCAAAACAGTTATTGCTTCTAAAGCCTTTGCTAAAATATCCATGCGTTTGGTTCCTTACCAAAACTCAGATAAAACTTTCGAACAGTTTAAAAAGTATTTCGAATCCATTGCACCATCTTCGGTTACTGTAAAAGTAACACCTCATCACGGAGGCGAAGCTGCTGTTACACCTAGCAACTCGGTTGCTTACAAAGCAGCCAGCAAAGCTATGGAAACTACATTCGGCAAAAAACCAATTCCGGTGCGTAGCGGAGGCAGTATTCCTATTGTAGCCATGTTTAAATCAGAACTTGGATTAGACACCGTGTTGCTTGGCTTCGGTCTCGACTCAGATGCCATTCACTCTCCAAACGAACATTACGGAGTGTTTAATTATTTAAAGGGAATTGAAACCATCCCTTACTTCTTCCAGTATTATGCTGAAATGAGCAAATAAAAAAAATCCCTGCCACATGGCAGGGATTTTTTTTGCTTTATACTTTTGCTTTTATAAACCATACAGTAATCAAGGTGCTATCATCATCGCTTTCCATGTTTCGGGAATAGCTATGCTTTGATTGGTTTTGTAATTAAAACAAACTATCACTGCCTCGCCAAGTGCTGCTATCTCTTCGGTGCCGTTTACTTCTCGCACTATCGAGCAATTCATATTAAAACTTCTTGCCCCTATGCGCGACACCCATGTGTACACATATACTTTATCAGTCAAAAAAATGGGTTGTTTATATTCCATCTCCACCTTGGCCAGTATAATGCCTTCATTCTCCCAATCAATGGTAATGCCTCCTTTGGTTAGCGCATCAAAATAATCGAGGCGGGCCAGCTCGAAATATGTAATATGATTTGCATTGTTTACATGCCCCAATTTATCAATGTCTTTAAATCGGATTTGTATAAGTGTTTTTTGCTTGAATGAGTTCATTGGTTACGAATTACGAATTATTACAAATTTACGAATAAAATCCAGTCCTGTTTTTGTCAATAAAACAATCTAACAATTGATTCTTAGAAGGAGAATTTCAGTGTTTTTGGTTTAACGGTTGTATCGCTCAAATTATTTTTTTGAGGGTGAAAGTATGATTTATTCTTTTACAAATTTCTTTCTTATTAGTTGATTGTTGTTACCCCGAATAAGGGCTGCTTCAATAAAATAAATTCCTTTGTTCAGTCCGCTTACATCTAAAGCAACCGATGTGCGATGTCCTATGTCCGATGACTGCACCACCTCTCCAAGTACATTATATATATGTATGGTTTCAATTGTAGAATTGTCCAATTGTTGAATTGTTAATTGGGTGGTGGCGGGGTTGGGGGAAATATCTATCTCCGATATAGGATTATTGATGGAAGAAATACCAACAGTTGTCAAACATGCGGTACCACTGGGTGCATCACCTGTTATTGTCCAGCCTTTAGTAGTTGTAAGGTTAGTGCGGGCAGCAACGGCAGTGGTTCCATATTGCATTGCTATTGCTCCTAAAGAACGATTATTAGGAGTATTGCTATTTGCATTCCAGCCAACCAAGGTGGATGAATAACTATCACAATCCATACCCGAGTTATCAAACATCTGATTAAAGCTGGGAGAAGAAATTAAGTTCCAATTTGCAAGGGATTGATTGAATGCGCTGGCAGAATTAAACATTTCACCCATATTTGTAACTGCTGATGTATTCCAACTTCCAATGGGTTGATTGAAAGCTGTTGTGCCTTGAAACATATAACTCATATTAGTAACAGCCGATGTATTCCAACCATCTATTGGTTGATTGAAAACGAAAGCTCCATCAAACATTGCAGCCATATTGGTAACTGCTGATGTATTCCAACTATCAATGGATTGATTGAAAGTACTTGCATTATAAAACATATGCTCCATTTCGGTAACAGCCGAAGTATTCCAACTGCCTATAGGTTGATTGAAGGCACTTGCTAACTTAAACATTCTGCTCATATTGGTAACGTGAATTGTATTCCAACTGCCAAGTGGTTGATTGAAGCTGCTTGCTCCATCGAACATCCAAGGCATGTCAATAACGGCAGAAGTATTCCAACTGTCGATAGGTTGATTGAAGGTATTTGCATTAGCAAACGTAGCACTCATATCAATAACAGCCGATGTATTCCAGTTTCCTATGGGTTGATTGAACGCATTTGCATAAGCAAACATATAACGCATATTAATAACAGCCGAAGTATTCCAACTGTCGATGGGTTGATTGAAGGCAGTCGCATTAAAAAACTCCTCATTCATATTCGTAACAGCCGATGTATTCCAACTTCCGATGGGTTGATTGAACGCAATTGCATTTTCAAACACCAAACTCATATTTGTAACAGCCGAAGTATTCCAAAGCCCAATATTGGTGGGACCATTCAACACCATACAATCACAGAACATTTTATACATATTATTAACACCACTTAAGTCAGGCAAATCAGTAGAAGTAATATTCAAATTAATACTACCCCAAAACGCATTTTGCATACTGCTCCATGCAACAGTTCCCCATTGCTCCACGTCAAGTAAACGATTTTTATCAATACCATTATTAATATTAATTCTATTAAAATTTACCGAATCAATACTCAAACGTATGGTACCACCTGCTGGTAAACCGCTGATAGTTGCGGTAGTTCCACTAAAAGTACCACTGCCGGTAGCACTCCCACCCGTTAATTGTAGCCATGTATAATTAACAATGCCTGTGGTGCCCACACCAAATGTAATTTGCGAAGCACCACTGCCTGCAATGGATAAATCCCATTTGGTAATGAAAGGTGTGGAAGCATTTGTGCCCATATACATAAGAAGTGCAAAAACAATTGTAATTACTTTCTTCATGTTGTTTATTTTATTTCTCCCGCAAATCTAAAGTTAATTTTACTCTCCTACCTTATCTTTCATTAGAAAAATAAATACCACACCTCCTGTTTGATTGGATTTATTAAGGAAATAAGGAAATGGTGAATTTTAATGACGAATTAGATGTTGTTCTCTAAATCCAATTGCTGATACACGGAGTTGTTACTAATAAATTCGGGAACCAGTTCCTTCATTTTTTTAACAATGGAATTATTATCTTGTTTCTCGAAGAGGCTTATTAATTGCGCTATTCCGGCTGCTACCGTTTCAAAATCGTATTCCTTTACTTTGGCAATTAATATTTGCTGATGATGAGTAGGCAATGTATTCTCCTGGTCGGCCAGCAACTCTTCGTAAAGTTTTTCTCCCGGGCGGAGGCCGGTAAATACAATGCGAATATCCTTGTCCAGCACCAGTCCCGATAGCTTAATCATTTTCACCGCCAGGTCGTAAATCTTTACCGACTCGCCCATATCAAAAATAAATATCTCTCCTCCTTTGCCCATAAATCCTGCTTCCAGCACCAGCTGACAAGCTTCCGGAATGGTCATAAAGTAACGCGTTATGTCGGGGTGAGTTATTGTTACAGGGCCTCCCGTTTCTATCTGATGGCGAAAACGAGGAATAACCGAACCGCTCGAACCGAGCACATTTCCAAACCGTGTGGTAATAAATTTAACTGCCGATTTTTTGTTCAGCGATTGGATGTATATCTCGGCAATGCGTTTACTCGCCCCCATCACATTGGTTGGGTTCACAGCCTTGTCGGTCGACACCATTACAAACTTTTCTACAGCATATTCTACTGATAAATCGGCAATTGTTTTTGTGCCTAGCACATTGGTCAGTACCGATTCAGACGGATTGTTCTCCATCATGGGCACATGCTTATACGCTGCCGAATGAAAAACAATTTGAGGACGGAACGTTTGAAACAGATTTTCCATCCGCTGTTTGTTGCGTATGTCGCCCATCACCACCTCATACCCCACCTGCTCCGATTTGTCGTGCAGCTCCATTTCCATTTCGTACAAAGGCGATTCGGCCTGATCGAGCAGTATTATTTTTTTAGGATGATAATGCGCCAGCTGCCTTACTATCTCACTTCCTATGCTGCCCGCAGCACCTGTTACCAATATTACTTTATTGGCCAACTGATTTTCTATATCATCCTTGTCGAGTTGAATAGGGTCGCGCTCCAGCAATTCTTCTATTTGTACTTTCTTAATTTGTTTAAAACTCAATTCCCCGTTTATCCAATTGGTTACCGGAGGCACATTAAGCACCTTGGTATCGTAGTTCAAACAGATGTCTACTATCTGCTGTTTGCGCACAGGCGAAAGATTTTGAACAGAAATAATAAGGTTAGAAACATCGTTGTGTTGCAAAAGTTCGTTCAATCGTTCCAGACCGTAAATGGTAGCACCTTCCAGTTTTTTGCCATGTTTCTTCGCATTGTCGTCTATAAAGGCAAGCACCTTGTATTTGGTTCCGGCATCTCTGTCCAGTGTGCGTTTGGTTATAATGCCCGACTCGCCTGCCCCGAATATCACCACACTTCTTTTGTCTTTGTTAGGATTAGTAAGCTCCAGATACAAGGCTTTAAACATTACCCTCAAACTTATCATCAAAAAAGCAGTAGCCATATAATCGATGATGATGATAGAAAAAGGAATCGGGAATTTTTTATTGATAAAATAATACGACAGGCAATTAATCAACACATACACTGTGCTGCCTATCGAAATAACTATAAATATACGCTGAGCATCTTTAGAACTGGTATATTTTACTATGCCCTGATAGGTTTTGGAACTATAAAAACTAATGGCCCTGATGGTTAATATTAATCCGAAAACAAGTGGAAACGCTCCTATTTCGGAGTGAGGAATAGCAAAATTAAATCGTACCAGATAGGCCAGTACTATCGAAAACAAACAAATGCCGAGGTCGATGAAAAAGATTATCCATCGAGGCATGTTGCGTTGAAATAAGATATCGAGTGTCTTCATTTTTTTGCGAGCCAAAGTTACTATTTAAGTTGGAAAGTTTCCAGATTTCAAATTTCGGATTTCAAATTAAGCAGAAGCGAAGCAATCTCTAAAGTCCAACTGTGCAATTGTTCAATTCGGCAATAATCAATAAACAATAATCAATAGTCAATCTCAAATCTCAAATCTCATGTCTCAATACTCAAATCTCAAATCTCAATACTAATTTGGGCACCATCATTATCTCCCTTCGTTATCCTCTCTCCCGCTATCCGTTCCAAGTCCGCCCCCGCTTATGCCTGCCCACTTCGGGCTTTCCTCTTCTATCGGGTGCAGTTAGTCAGCCCATCTCTCTTTGTTACCTTTAAGCAAGCACGACAAAAAAACTCCCAACATCTATTTTCCAACCCCGTTAGGGGTTATATATCGGTAACCACGGGTGAAACCCTTGGTAAATCAAATCCCCACCAACCTCCTCTCCCCATTTTCCCAAAATTCACCAAAGCGACAATCTTAATTATCTCAGGCGCGTTGGCCTTTGCATGGCCGATTATATTTTCTTGATTTTTTGCTTCTTTTTCATCAAGGAAAAAGAAGGGCGAACAACTTGAAAAGCACACCTCCCCTTTTAGTCCATTCACATAACAGAATACTATTATATATGTATATAATAAAACTTACTATCACTCGTCCCGTTCTGGCCCCCCTCCCCTTGCCAAGGGGAGGGGCCGGGGGTGAGGTCTTACCCCTTTCGTCTCGCCATCCCCTCTCTTGTATAGTATTATTGGTGTGTGGTCTTACCTTTAGTTCTTTCACGTTCCTCCCCCTCTCCTTCGGAGAGGGGATTAAGGGGTGAGGCCTCCAATTTCCTATCATCGCGTCTCAGTTTCTTACTTTTTTTTCAATTTCCTATCATCGCGTCTCAGTTTCCTATCATCGGTCATCCGTTTTTTCCACTTTTTCTCAATTTCCTATCATCGCGTCTCAGTTTCTTACTTTTTTTTTCAATTTCCTATCATCGCGTCTCAGTTTCCTATCATCGCTCATCCGTTTTTTCCACTTTTTCTTAATTTCCTATCATCGCGTCTCAATTTCCTATCATCGGTCGGCCCTATTTTCTGCTTTTTTTCAATTTCCAACATTCGCCCATCCATTTCTTGCCCTCCTTTCCGTTTCCCACTCCCTCATTTTATCACTCCCTCCCTTCACTTCCCCTCTTCCCCCTTTTTCCCCTTCCATACTATTATATATAGTATAATAATAGTCTAACATCAGTCCATTTCCTAATCCCGCCCTTTCTCCCTTAGCCCATCATCCCCTTTTTACATTGGCGATTTCACTTATACTATCCAAATCGAGTAAACCATTAATTAACCAAGCCAGTATGCCTATACTTTTTATCTTTGCGCGGAAAATAAAATATGCCAAAAATATTATTTATAGCAGCTCATCGTGCAGACCGCTCGCCCAGCCAGCGATATCGGTTTGAACAGTATTTCGACTATTTGGGGCAAAACGGATTTGAATGCCACCTATCTTATTTGCTAAATGCAAATGACGACCGGGTGTTTTACAGCGGAGGAAATTTGATTCAGAAATTTTTGATTACTCTAAAAAGCGCTCGCATACGGCTGCGGGATGTAAAAAGAGCCAATGGCTACGACATTATATTTGTGCAGCGCGAAGCATTTATGACGGGCACTACTTATTTCGAAAAACAATTTAGTAAGTCGAAAGCCAAACTGGTATTCGATTTTGACGATTCGATATGGTTGCTCGACACATCGGATGCCAACAAAATATGGCAATGGATGAAAAGTGCAGAAAAAACAGGACGAATTATTTCGATGTCGCACCTGGTGTTTGGGGGCAATGCTTATCTGGCAGATTATGCCAGAAAATTTAACCCGAATGTAAAAGTTATTCCCACTACAATAGACACGGCTTTATTTAAACGAAAGCAACCATTGGCCGACAAAGCCACTATATGTATAGGCTGGAGCGGAAGTCATACTACGATTAAACATTTTGAAGCGGCACTGCCTTACCTGAGGGAGATAAAGAAAAAATACGGTGAGCGAGTAACGTTTAAAGTAATGGGCGATGCGGCTTATGAGAACAAAGAGCTGGGCATAGAGGGCATTGCCTGGAAGGCCGAAACAGAAGTGGAAGAGCTTTCGAGTTTTGATATAGGCATAATGCCTCTGCCGGACGACCAATGGGTGAAGGGTAAATGCGGACTGAAGGGGCTTTCGTACATGTCGGTAGAAGTGCCTACGATAATGACAGGGGTGGGAGTAAATACCGAAATAATAGAAGACGGAGTGAATGGTTTTATTGCAAACACTAGAGAAGAGTGGGTAAACAAAACTTCGCTGCTGATAGATTCGTTTGAACTGAGAAGAACGCTGGGCAGAAAAGGAAGAGAAACGGTGGAGAAGAATTATTCGAAGGAATCGCAAAAAAATATACTGCTGAACGAACTGACCTGTGTTTTGAAACAATAAAATATTACATTTGCATAACCGCGAAAACAAAAAAACACCATTCTCAAAAAAATCAATTTTAAAAACAATAAATAAAAAGTAAATTAAATTATGGAAGCGACAGCAGAATTAAAGAATGTAGCACTAGTTGAAAAACATATTTCACTTGGCGCTAAAATGGTACCATTTGCAGGATATTTGATGCCTGTAACCTACAGCGGACTCAATGATGAGCATGCTACAGTGAGAAATGCAATGGGTGTGTTTGATGTAAGCCACATGGGTGAGTTTATATTAAAAGGCGACAATGCATTGGATTTGATTCAGCGTGTAACTTCTAATGATGCTTCGGTATTGACAGATGGGAAAATACAATACTCATGTTTGCCAAACGACAAAGGAGGAATAGTGGATGATTTGCTGGTTTATCGCATCAACGAAAAAGAATACATGTTGGTGGTAAACGCTTCGAACATTGATAAAGACTGGAACTGGATAAAACAATTCAATACCAAAAATGTTGAAATGACTAATCTTTCAGAACGCACTTCGTTATTAGCCGTTCAGGGGCCTAAAGCTATACTTGCTTTGCAAAAGCTTACAGATGTTAACCTTTCGGACATTCCGTATTATGCTTTTAAAATAGGCAAGTTTAACGGAGTAGAAAATGTGGTGATATCGAACACGGGATATACAGGTGCCGGAGGATTTGAAATTTATTTTGAAAACGAAGTGGCTACTAAAATGTGGGATGCTATATTCGAAGCTGGTGCTGAATTTGGAATTAAACCAATAGGGTTAGGCGCTCGCGATACATTGCGTTTAGAAATGGCTTTCTGTTTATATGGAAATGACATTGACGACACCACTTCTCCTATAGAAGCAGGTTTGGGATGGATTACAAAATTTACAAAAGACTTTACCAACAAAGCTGCTCTTGCTGAACAAAAAGCAAAAGGCGTTACGAAAAAACTAGTTGGATTTGAAATGGTGGACAGAGGTATTCCTCGCCACGACTACCCGATAGCAGATGCTGCCGGAACTATTATCGGTAAAGTTACTTCGGGAACACAATCGCCAACATTGAATAAAGCAATAGGAATGGGTTATGTTCCGACAGCATTATCAAAGGTAGATTCAGAAATATTTATCATCATTCGCGATAAAGCTATTAAAGCGAAAGTGGTTAAAACTCCTTTTAAATAATACTTCTTCCCCCTTCGGGGTGAAAGAAAACATTCAACATGAACACAGGAAAAACAAATGCAGATGCTGAGAAACTTTCGTCCCCTTCGGGAGGAAAGGCTTCTCAGTGTACTGTAGATGTTTGTTTTTCTCCGGTGCTGTATCCGGTATATCATCAGGACGATTCGATAGTGGTAGTAATAGATGTGCTGCGTGCTACTTCGGCTATGTGTACAGCGTTTCATCACGGTGTTGAAAAAATGATTCCGGTGGCTTCGCTGGAAGAGGCGGCATCTTACAAAGCTCAGGGTTTTATGGTGGGTGCCGAACGAAACGGAATAGCCATAGAGGGTTTTGATTTTGGAAATTCTCCCTACAGTTATATGTCGGAAAAGATAAAAGGAAAGACAGTGGTTATTTCTACCACTAACGGAACACAAGCCATAGAAGCTGCCCGCAAGGCATCGCGAGTGGTTATCGGTTCGTTTACTAATATTACTGCCTTGTGCAACTGGCTGAATACACAAAACAAAAATGTACTGCTGTTATGTTCCGGCTGGAAAAATAAATTCAACCTAGAAGATACTTTGTTTGCCGGAGCAGTGGCTCAACGACTTCTTAAAAATCCAAATTTTAAATATGGTGATGCGGCATTGTCGGTGTCTTTTCTTTATCAGCAGGCAGAAACCAATCCGTATAAGTTTTTAAGAAAATCATCTCATGCCGAACGCTTGGCTGCATTAGGATTGAAGCATGATATTAAATATTGTTTGTCGCTCGACAAAACAGATATTATTCCGGTATTGGAAGGAAAGTACCTAATTCGCCTGAATACTTAATCTTCTATTAGAATAGGGAAAAACACACTGAGGCATTTTGATATGAAAAAAACTCTACTCCTCTTTCTTCTCTTCTCTCTTTTACTTTTTATTATTCCGCACAATGAACCTGCTATGTCGTGGGGATTTTTCGCTCATAAAAAAATCAACCGAATGGCGGTTTTTACATTGCCCGAAGGGATGATTGGTTTTTACAAAAAACATATCGACTATATTTCGGAACACGCTGTTGACCCCGACAAACGAAGGTATTCTAATCCGGATGAAGCACCTCGTCATTATATTGATATGGATCATTACGGAAAATATGCCTATGATTCGGTTCCGCATCAATGGAACAAAGCAGTGATGAAATATACCGAGGATACACTGAAGGCCTACGGCATTGTTCCCTGGCACATCGAAAAAATGGTGTATCGACTTACACAGGCATTCAAATCAGAAAACATGGATTTGATATTGCATTACTCAGCCGATTTAGGCCATTACATTGGCGACTCTCATGTGCCGCTGCATACAACTTCTAATTACAACGGTCAAGCAACAAATCAAAAAGGAATTCATGGTTTCTGGGAATCGCGCATTCCGGAACTCAAATCAGAGGACTATGATTATTGGGTAGGTAAAGCACGGTATATTGATAAGCCATTAGAGAAAGCCTGGATGGCTGTAAAAATAAGTAATGCAGCACTAGATAGCGTTCTTACTTTTGAGGCAGAACTAAACAAAAAATATTCTCCCGATAAGAAATATAGTTTCGAAAACAGAGGAGCTACTGTGATGAAAGTTTATTCGGCAGAGTATACCACAGATTATAATGCATTGCTAAATGGTATGGTAGAACGAAGAATGCGTTCGGCTATCATCACTGTGGGTAGTTTGTGGTACACTGCATGGGTTAATGCAGGTAAACCCAATTTGGATAAATTCGACAACAAAGACATTTCTGATTCGCTTAAACTTGCCGATAAAGCAGAAGAGCTTTTAAAGTCCGATTCGGATAAAGATATTAAAGGGCATAGTGATTAGAATAGAATCTCCTTCTAGCTAATCAACACCAATCTCTTTTTTACTCAACGTTTCGGTTTTTATTTTTTCGGCTAAAGTAGGGCAAGTTTATTTCATTCCCGGGTCAGCAAATCTCCGGTCGTACAAAAATGTTTTATCAGTCAATGTTTTCAGGAAAGCAATTAGTTCCCCTTTTTCTTTTTCTGTCAATATCCCAATTTTGTTTAAAGATAAATCATATCCTTTATCGAAATTTTTCGGGTCGGCATAATGATTAATTACCTGCTGCAAGTTTCTGAATCGCCCATCGTGCATATAAGGATAAGTCATTTCGATGTTTCGCAAAGTCGGAACTTTAAATTTATTATTGTCTTCATCCTTTCCTGTAATAATTGCTCTTCCCCTATCTCTGAGGGCAGTATCAGCTTTTAATCCGTTGTTGCGATAGCTGTTATCAGTTAATAATGCTCCGGAATGGCAGTTGGCGCATTTGGTCTGGAATAATTTTAATCCATTCAATTCTGTTACTGTGAAAGTTTCCTTGCCTTGTTTATATCTGTCCAGACGAGAATCAGAAGAAATCATCAGCCCTGTAAACTGAGCAAGTGATTTTAAAATCCTTTCTGAATTAATGGTGTTATCATGAAACACTGAGTAAAATGCCTCCACATATTCTTTGTTGTGTTTTAATTTCTCCACCTCATTCGATAATGTTTCATCCATCTCGATTGGGTTAGTTATCGGATTAATGGGCTGCACTTCCAGATTGTTCACTCCCCCATCCCACATAAACGCATCTCTCCAGATTAAGTTTTGAAGCGACATCACATTTCGCTTTCCTATCATACCGTTTATTCCATGACTCAAGGGGTGGTCTATGTGTGCAAATGCGGCTATGCGCTGATGGCAGGACGAACAGGAAATAGAACTGTCTTTGGAAAGTATAGGGTCATAAAATAATTTCCGTCCTAAAACAAATCCTTCGGGAGTAAGTTTATTTTTATTGAAATCGTAAATTGGTTTAGGGAATCCTTTGGGAATCTTTAATTCTACATCTTGCTTTGTTATTTTAAAATAAGGATTGTCCTGTATAAAACTATTGAAAACAATAACACTTAAGAGTAAATAAAGCAGGATATAAATAGATTTACTTTTCATTCTTCAGCTATTTAATGCTTTTCAGGAGAAGGAAAAAAACTAAACATATCTGAATAATTATCGGCTATAGTAGCTGCATTATGAAAATCGGTAACAGATGAAAGCTTGGATAAGTCAATAGTTGCTGGTGTTTTCATTACTTCAGCTGCATCTGCTTTTAATTCAACAGAGGTAGTCTTTTCGTTTAAAATGGATAAATGTGTGTTTAAAGAAATGGTTCGAATGCAATTTGCCGGTGATTTATAACCACCAATGTGAAACTCGAAAATATGTCCAGGAGCATTGGATGCAGACGATTTTCCTTCCAGCTTCATAAATATGTAACCTGTATTCCATGCCCAGAACATACCATTAGCAGGGTCTAGTGCTCCTGATTGAGCACCGCTGCAATTATGAATACTGTCAACACCCAATATAAAATTACATGAAACATATTCACCTTCGGGAATATTTTCCAAAATAATTTGTTTGGAAGATTCATCATCTTCCTTAATCAAAAAGTATTCATTCGAAACAAATTCTTTTCCATCTGATTTTCTCAATTGAAAATTTCCTACATAATATTTAAAATTGGTTACCGAAAATGGTTGTCCTGCATCATTAGTGTATATATTGGAATCAAGTTTCATTTCTTTATCATCCACATAATTTCTGAAATGGATTACAAGTTTCCCCTTACCTGCTAGCTTGCTACTGCTCTTAGTGGTAAAAGACATGGCAACCCATAGAGTTGCCATGCATGTAAAAATAAGAATGAATTTTTTCAAGAGAATAAATTATTTCAACACAAATGTATTATTTTGTTTTAATAATTTTCTGAATCACTTTTTTATCTCCTGATTCCAAATGAAGGAAATACATTCCTTCGCTGTATTTTGTCATATCTAAAGCGTATGAAATACTAGGTTGCATATTCTCGATGGTCTGCACAAGTTGTCCTTTGGCATCATAGAGGCTTCCTTTAATATTATTTTTACTTTCGGGTGAGAAATAAATATATGCATAGTCCTGCACAGGGTTTGGCATAAATTCGAATTTAATATCTTTGTTTTGCTCCTCAAGGCCTGTTGTCACAGGGGTATAAACGGTAGTAGTTTCACTAATAGTTACGTGACCGCCACCAGGACCAGTATTGCCAGTTTGTACCACACCATAATATGTTCCATAAAAAGTGTATGGAAAAACAGGATTAAGGTTATTATCAATGGTTACAAAATAGGCATAAGTACCAGTAGGGTATTCACGCGTATAACAAAATCTTCCGTTGCGGTCATCCAAATCACCACTCCCTGCTACGTAAGTAAAGTCCTGGATAAAGCAACCTTCCGGATAAGTTGAATTCACTGCAGGTCCGTTAACACGAGTGGTATTAGTAGAAACAACATAACTTGATTTCATTCTAATAATTGGACTTGTTGTATCATTTGGGTTTGAGTGACCATAAGCACCATACACAGGGAACCCGTCAAAAGCATAACCGATAACAGGTGAATGATGGGTGCTGTCTAATTGGTCGTATAAACAAGTAGGACTTACATGATGATGGTATTCTCCCTGCTGTTGAGGATGTCCAAGGCAAGCATCAAAACCGGGACCTTCCCAGAAATATGCATTACGAAACCAAACACCTGCATTGTTATAAGACGCGGCATCGGATACATTAAATATAGACACCCCGTTTTTCCAAACGCCTATGTGTCCTAAACCAACAACAGTAGCTGTACCTGTATTCTGAACCGGGTTACGGGCAATTTTAAAAACGAAATTCTGGTTAGCAGGAGTGTTCGGATTTCCTGTCCATGGACCTATGCTATAACCAGGAATACAAGTACAACTAACATATACTTGTGTTGCCGAATACTGAACCAACTGACAATTGGATATTAGAGATGGATAAGTAGGGTTGGTAGCTGTTGTGTTTTGGATCCACGAAGTAACTTCCGGACCTTGCGCATTTGCAGAGCTTGCCATAATTGCAGCACTGCATAATAAAAGAAGATTTTTTTTCATATTGATTGATTAGTTGGTTTTTTAATTGCTTTTGGATTGAAAGCAGGCAACAAAGGTAAGTACATATAATTCTTTATAAATAGTATTTGAACGTTGTATGGGGTATCATTGCTGCTGTTTATCGTAAATAGTAATAAAAAAATGTTTGTAATTTTATTTAAGGAATTAATTACACTGCTTATTCTTAATTTTTGTAGTTTTGAAACATGCAAACCCGGATTAACAAATTCATCAGCGAAACTGGATATTGCTCCAGACGCGAAGCAGATAAACTTATTGAACAAGGTAGAGTTACCATTAATGGTCAGCTTCCAGAAATGGGTACCAAAGTGAACGATGGGGATAAAGTAGAAATAGATGGCAAACCGCTCAAAGCAAAAGAAGCCCTCATCTATATTGCTTTTTATAAACCTGCAGGAATTACCTCTACCACTGACCTTAAAGACAAAGATAATATCATTGACTTTATTAATCACCGTCAGAGAATATTCCCTATTGGCCGGTTGGACAAACCATCGGAAGGATTAATATTTTTGACCAATGACGGAGACATTGTAAATAAAATATTGCGTGCAGGCAACAATCATGAAAAAGAATATGTGGTTACGGTGGATAAACCCATTACACCAGAATTTATCTTTAAAATGGGTAACGGTGTGCCAATCCTCGACACGGTAACACAAAAATGCAAAGTGGAACAGATGGATAAAACCATGTTCAAAATTATATTGACGCAAGGATTGAACCGACAAATACGCAGAATGTGCGAAGAGCTGGATTACAAAGTTACCCGGCTAAAACGAATACGGATAATGAACATTACCCTAAACGGCCTTTCGGGAGGCAAATGGAGATACCTGAATGAGGAAGAAATAAAAACCATTAACGATTTAGTAGCTCATTCCACCAAAACGGAAGAAGGTTCCTTCCTCCCCGATAATTTAGATGAATAACATTCATTCTCCTCGTAAACATACAGATGGATAACACTTCGTTCGAACGAATCGTATTACTACTGATGTAGCATAACACTTTGTTCGGACGAATCGTATTGCTACTAATGTAGCATAACACTTCGTTCGGACGAATCGTATTGCTACTGATGTAGCATAACACTTCGTTCGAACGAATCGTATTGCTATTGATGTAGTATAACACTTCGTTCGAACGAATCGTATTGCTATTGATGTAGCATAACACTTCGTTCGAACGAATCGCATTGCTATTGATGTAGCATAACGATCCGTCCGAACAGATTGCATTGCTACTGATGTAGGATAACGATTCGTCCGAACGAATCGTTGTGCTACTCCTATTTTCTTTATGTTGGTGCATGATGGGGGGAGATGTATCCATTTTGGAGTTGACATTGTACTGAGAGCAGCCCTTTTTTAACTCCCCGTTTACTATCCATCATTGCAATAGAAACCAAAAAGCATAAAAAATGTGTAACCTTGCACCAGATTAGGAAAACAAATAGCATGAAAAAATCAATTGCAATTATAGGAGGAGGGGCCGGAGCGTTACTGTTAGCGGCCCATCTCAACTCTTCTCTTTATTCAATTACAATTTACGAAAAGAACGCAGCCCCGGGCCGCAAATTGCTGGTGGCCGGTGATGGGGGTTTTAACCTAACGCATTCCGAAGAGGTGGGACAATTTATTTCCCGCTATTCTCCTTCCTCCTTTATCGAAAAAAGTATGCTGTCGTTTACCAATACTGATTTGAGAAACTGGCTGAAAAGTATTGGTATCGAAACATACATTGGCAGCAGCAAACGGGTTTTTCCTTTAAATGGGATAAAACCAATTGATGTGCTGAATGCAATACTCGCTGTTTTGAAACAAAACAAAGTGATAATAGAAACACAACATACCTGGCAAGGATGGAGCAGTGAGGGTGAACTTATTTTAGAACACAATTCTGAACAGATACATGTAAAGCCCGATATCACTGTGTTTGCTTTGGGAGGTGGCAGTTGGAAAATTACAGGTAGTGAAGGCAGCTGGTTATCTTATTTCGAACAAAAAGGAATTAAAACCATTCCGTTTATGCCTTCTAATTGTGCTGTACAAATTAACTGGAACAAAGAATTTCTGTTAAAAGCCGAAGGTAAATCCATTAAAAATATTGCGATGAAAAGCGACACTGCCGAACGAAAAGGAGAATGTGTAATTACTCAATTCGGAATGGAAGGAGGGGCTGTTTATGCACTTTCGGGAGCAATAAGAAAGCAATTAAGACAGGCAGAAAAGGCAATTATTTACATGGATTTGAAACCTGCTTTTACAGAAGAAGAGATTCGAAATAAACTTTCTAATCGGGGAAATAAATCAGTTACGAAACTGCTGGAAGATAATTTGAATTTGAATGAACTTCAGGTGGCGCTTTTAAAATCAATGATTACAAAAGAAGAATTTACTTCGCTCGAATTACTTGCTTCAAAAATTAAAAACCTTCCGATTACCATTGTTGGATTGGCACCAATTGATGAAGCCATCTCTACTATAGGGGGAATATCGCTTAGCGAAGTGGACCATACATTTCAATTCAAAAACTTGAAACATAATTATTGTATTGGCGAAATGCTCGACTGGGATGCACCTACCGGAGGATACTTATTGCAAGCTTGTTTCAGTATGGGATATTATCTGGCACAGGAACTAAACAATCAGACATAAAAAAAGCCTTGCTAAGCAAGGCTTTTTTTATGTTATAAGATGTAACCGTTTAGATGGAATATGCACCTAACATCAATACAGGATTTTCTAAATTATGTTTTAATGTTTGAAGAAATTCCGACCCCAGCACTCCATCCACCACTCTGTGGTCGCACGATAAAGTTACTTTCATCACATTGCCCGGAACTATTTGTCCGTTCTTTACCACAGGTGTTTCCTTAATGCCTCCAACTGCCAGAATGCAGGCATCAGGCGGATTAATAATAGCTGTGAACTCTTCTATTCCAAACATTCCAAGGTTAGAGATAGTGAAGGTATTACCTTCCCAATCGCTTGGTTGCAGTTTCTTTTCTTTGGCTTTTACCACAAAGTTTCTCACCTCGGTGGCTATCTGTGTTAATGTTTTTCCGTCAGCAAAACGAACCACCGGAACCAGTAATCCTTCTTCTACCGCTACCGCCACACCAATATGAATATGGTCGTTATACCTAATTTTATCGCCTAACCATGAAGAATTAATTTTAGGATGTTTGCGCAAACTAGCTGCCACAGCTTTAATCACCATATCGTTCACCGAAATTTTCAGTCCGGCCACAGTGTTAATTGCGGTGCGTGCTTTCAGCGCTTCGTCCATATCAATCTCCATTACTAAATAGAAATGAGGAGCCGAGAATTTACTTTCAGCAAGTCTTCTGGCAATGGTTTTGCGCATTTGCGATACAGGTTCTTCAGTAAAACTTTCTGTTCCCACAAAAGCAGGCATTCCGTTTCCGCCCGATTTGTAATTGTCAATATCGCGTTTAATTATTCTACCCGAATCTCCGCTTCCCTTCATTCTGTCCACATTAATTCCTTTGTCGTCTGCCAGTTTTTTGGCAAGCGGTGAAATTTTAAAGCG
Source organism: uncultured Bacteroidota bacterium (assembly GCA_903926385.1). Classification (GTDB taxonomy): domain Bacteria; phylum Bacteroidota; class Bacteroidia; order 2-12-FULL-35-15; family 2-12-FULL-35-15; genus 2-12-FULL-35-15. Next base: position 60,315 of record CAIYIS010000045.1, on the reverse strand, counting down.
ACCATCTGTGGTGATTGGCGATTGGTAATTGATGATTGGTGATTCTTTTGATTGATTGATTTCTTCTTTTGGAGCAGGTTTTTCCTGAACAATTTCTTTTATAGGTTCTGCTTTCACCTCCTCTTTTACCGCACTTCCTTTTTTAGCTTCCTCGGCAATAAGTGCTGTTACATCTTCTCCTGCATTTCCTAAAATTGCAATAATAGAATCAACAGGCACGCTCTTTCCTTTTTCGGCACCTATGTATAACAATGTTCCGTTCTGAAAAGATTCAAATTCCATGGTGGCTTTGTCAGTTTCAATATCTGCAAGCAATTCACCTGATTTTACTTTATCACCCACTTTTTTGTGCCACTGCGCTACCACTCCATCGGTCATCGTGTCACTAAGTTTGGGCATTCTTACTATTTCAGCCATGTTTAGAAATTATATATTATGATTGGTTGGGTTTTAAGTTTATTCTAAAATATATGGATAATCGGATTGTGCGTATACATCTTTGAAGAGTTCATCAGGAGTGGGGAAAGGTGATTCTTCAGCAAATTTCACACACTCTGCCACTAAGTCTTCTGTTCGTTTTTCGATTGCTTCTATATCGCTTTCGCTTGCCCATTTCTTTTCTTTAATGGTAGCAAGTACTTTTTCTATTGGGTCTTGAGCCTGATATTCTTTTACTTCATCTTTCGTTCTGTAAGTTTGTGCATCACTCATCGAATGCCCCTTAAATCGGTAGGTTTTCATTTCGAGCAGAGTTGGACCATCCCCTTTTCGTGCACGAGCCACAGCCACTTCTATTGCTTCATGCACTGCTTCGCAAGTCATTCCATCCACCGCTTCAGAAGGCATATCATACGCCAATCCTATTTTATATAAATCATGAACGTTAGATGTACGTTCCACCGAAGTACCCATTGCATAATTATTATTTTCAATAATAAATATAACCGGTAATTTCCACAACATCGCCATATTAAAAGCTTCGTGTAATGCACCCTGACGAACTGCTCCATCGCCCATGTAACAAAGTGTCACATTATCGTTGTTATTATATTTATCAGCAAATGCAATACCTGCCCCTAAAGGAATTTGTGCTCCAACAATACCATGTCCTCCGAAAAAATTAAACTCTTTAGAAAACATGTGCATCGAACCACCTTTTCCTTTACTGCATCCTGTCACTTTTGCAAACATTTCGGCCATGATGTATTTCGGATGTAAACCTCTCCCAATAGGATGTGCATGGCAACGGTAAGCTGTTATCACACGGTCATCTTTTTTAAGCACAGATTCTGAGCCAGCCACCAGTGCTTCCTGTCCTATATATAAATGGCAGAAGCCACGTATTTTTTGTTGAATATAGAGTTGGCCGGTTTTTTCTTCAAACCTACGCATCAACAGCATCGACTCATACCATTTCATGTATGTTTCCTTACTGAATTTACTTGTAGATTTTACACCTGCAGAAGCAACTTTCTTATTTTTCACTACAACCTTGTCCATTGTCTTTTTTTTGAGTCGGCAAATTTACTATAAAATATCAATACCTCGTTTTATTACCTTTAGAATACCCTTCATTTGGGTTATCCTTATTTCTTCAAATCTTCTGCTACAAACATGAACGGGAGCAAATCTGCTATACTGTTCATCATTCTTATTTTTCCGGTTTCACCCTGAAGTAAGATTCTGATGTTTGATTTGTATCTAATCTCATATTCGCTCATCGATTGCCGACAAGCCCCGCAAGGCGACAAAGGTTCGTTTACCGGAAATGATTCTGACTTACAAGTTATGGCAATTGTTTTGATTTTCACCCCTGGGTAATTGGCTCCTGCTGCAAAAACAGCTACACGTTCAGCACATAAACCCGATGGGAAAGCAGCATTTTCCTGATTGTTGCCGCAGACTATTATACCATTTTCTAATAACAATGCAGCACCTACATGAAAATTAGAATACGGAGCATAGGCTTGATCGCATGTTTCTCTTGCTTTTTGAAGCAGGCCTCTGTCTTCCGCGTTCAGTTCGTTTTCGTTTTCAATGTCGGTATAGGCTATTCTTAATTCCTGTTTTATCATTATCTTAGATTATTTTGCCCCAAAAGTAAGTGATTTATATCTATTCGTAGTTTATTTTTCATTCTACTCCCTTCTTCGCATCATAAATTTCATTTGTCGTATTTCACAACATGTTCTTAACATTAATTTTATATTTGTAACGTTAACAATTTTTCAGCAAGTAATTCTGATGTTGAAAGAGGAATAATGACAAACTTAATTTCTAATTAATACTATGAAAAAACTTTTATCTATAATTTTAATTTGCTCCATTGCTCAAATCGGATTTGCTAAAAAAGTAAAGTTTGCCGTGAACATGACGGGGATTGTAAAAAATATAACAGGCATTCACGTAGCAGGCGATTTTCAAGTGCTTGCAGGTTTTCCTCTCGACTGGGATTCGGGAACTACATTAATGGTTCAGGATGTTGCCGACACAAATGTTTATAGTGTTGTGGTAGATATTCCCGCATTCAGGGCGTATGAGTTCCGTTTTTTTAATGGCAACATGGGCTACGATGCAGAGTTCGTGCCTGTGCCATCTCGAGTACTCTATAATTTTGATGATAACCGTTGGTTATATATCGACTCTTTGGCAAATGATACCACTTTTGCAGGTATCATCCCTTATGGAGGAACAGCACCTTTCGGTCAGCGATTGCTACGTTTCAGAGTGGATATGCAGGCTCAAGCGTTAAATCCTTCAGGAGCTCATGTGGCAGGAGATTTTCAGGCTTGGAGTGCCAACCAAACACAACTTTACAGTTTTGATGGAATGGTGTATGAATACATTGCCTATGTGGATACTAATACTCTAAATTATTCTTATCGATACCTCAACGGAAACACATCGGGTGATATGGAAACCATTACCGGAACTTGTGCAGATGGCTCTGGAAACAGGAATATACTGGTCACTCAAGATACTATGCTGGATGTGGTTTGTTATTCCTGGTGTCTCGATTGTACGGTACTAGGAGTTTCGGAAACTAAAAACAATAACAATGTTGTTCTGTCGCCCAATCCGGCTGTTGATTACACAACTTTGAACTTTAATTCCCCTGCTGAATACACAGTTAATATTACTGATATTTCGGGACGTACATTAAGAACTTACAAAAACATTAACTCTTCCTTGCGAATAGAAAAAGGAAATTTGTCTCCTGGTGTTTACTCAGTAAACTGTATGGACAGAAATAATAATTACTCTAATCATAAACTTATCATTCAATAAAACATTTCTCTTACGCCCCTGCATTAGTGAGGGGAGTTGGTAGGCGGCTTTCTTATGAGAAAACATTTATTTATTCTTTCGTTCATACTGATTAGTACTGTTTGTTTTTCACAAACCACTTTTTACAATGTGGACACCATACAAAAAATAGAAATTAGTTTTACTCAGCCAGATTGGGATTACCAACTAGACACGGCCAAATACGGTACGGGAGGTTATATAATGGCGCAGTGGGTAAAAGTAAATGGTGTACTATTCGACAGCGTGGGTGTGCGTTATAAGGGCAATAGTTCTTATGATTCTACTTATCTAAAGAACCCAATTCACATTTCACTGAACCAATATAAAAATAACCAGTATCAGGGGGTAACGAATATCAAACTTAGCAATGGATTCTCTGACCCTTCGTTAATTCGAGAAGTATTAAGCTACGATATACTTCAGAATTATATGGATTGTCCGAGAGCCAATTTCGCACAACTCTATATTAACGGTGCTTATATAGGAGTGTATACGAATGATGAAAGTATTGATAATAATTTTTTGTCTGAAAAATTTTATTCCAATAATAATGTACTTATAAAATGTAATCCAACAGTAAACCCAAGTGTAAGTACAAAGTGTAACCTTCGTTATCAAACCGGATTGGATAGTACCGGATATTTTAACTACTACGATTTAAAATCAAACTATGGTTGGAACGAACTAGTAGCTCTTTGCGATACAGTTACCAATTACCCTTCAAGTATAGGCTCTTCCATGGATATGGACCGCTGGATGTGGATGCTTTCTTTTGATAATTCTCTTGTCAATCTGGATAGTTATTTTGGAGCGTTTTGTCAGAACTATTATTTATATAAGGACAATACACTACGATTTAACCCTATCGTTTGGGATTTGAATATGTCATTCGGAGGCTTTCCTTTCCTGGGTAGTGGCGGGTTTTCTTTGGCTAGTTTAACAGTTGCCAACATGCAGCAATTAAGCCCTACTTTTCACTCAACAGATGTTTACTGGCCGGTTATAAAAGATGTGATGAGTAACCCGATGTACAAACGAATGTACATAGCTCACGAACGTACAATATTGAATGAAATGTTTGTTTCAAATTTTTACCAAACACGTGCCGCACATTTGCAAGGTGTAATAGATACTGCAGCTTTATCAGATGCAAATAATTTTTACTCTTATGCACAATTTCAAACAGGAATGACTACTAATACAGTTGTAGGAAGCTACACTGTTCCGGGTATAACCAATCTGATGAGTTCACGTGTTACTTACTTACAATCTACTGCTGAATTTACAGCAACACCTCCAGTAATTACTGCCATCACTCCAAGTAATGCTACCCCTTCATTAAATTCACCGGTAACAATTACTGCACATGTTAGTAATGCGAACACCGTAATGTTGGGATATCGATTTGTAAACACAGATAAATTTGTTCGTGATACGATGTATGATGACGGGTTACACAATGACGGTGCGGCAGGTGACAGTGTTTACGGAACTACTGTAAATATGTCGTCAGTGCGTATGCAATATTATATTTATGCCGAAAACGTTACCGCAGGAATATTTTCACCCGAACGTGCCGAGCATGAGTTTTACCAATTACTGGCCAATGCTGTTGCTCCTACAACCGGACAAATTGTTATCAACGAATATCTGGCCTTTAATCTTTCAGGTCATTTGAACGAGTTCGGATATCCTGAAGACTGGATTGAATTATATAATACAACCAGCAACCCTTTAAGTTTATTCGGGTTGTTTTTGAGTGACAATTACAGTAATCCTACCAAATATGCTTTCCCCGAAACAGTTGTTATTCCTGCAAACGGCTATTTAATTGTGTGGGCTGATCAGAATATGACAACCACTTCTAATGTACATTGTAATTTTAAACTTTCTATCAATGGTGAGCGAATTATGCTAAGTGATGTAGCCGGTAATGTACTCGACAGTATTTCTTACGGAGTGCAGACGGCAGATATATCAATGGGAAGATGTCCGAATGGCACCGGGCCTTTTGGTGTGCTTTTATCTCCAAGTTATGCAGCCAGCAATTGCACTTTAGGTTTAGATGAATACGATGATGCCCATGCTTCGTTTCATGCTTTTCCAAACCCTGCCAATACGATAGTAAATGTTACAATGACTTCGCCTGAGAAAGAAAACACCGTTAAGCTTTTTAACACATTAGGACAATCGGTTTATACCAAAACCTTTTCGGGTGGTACAACCAGTCTCGACATTTCTTCGGTTCCTGCCGGGGTGTATTATATCAATGTAAATTGTAAAGACAATAAACGAATAGAGGTTATTAAATAGTTCCGTCACTTTTTTTGTTTTATTCGTTATTCCGAATTCAATTATTAATTCGTTCAAATCTTTTCATTAGCTTTGTCGTTCAATTTCGAATAAGCAATGAAAAGAATTCTTTTTTCACTAATAGCAGTCGGTATTTTACTTTGTACCCTTCCATCGGCAGCACAACCTTTTTTTCACCGTTATGATAGCATCCCGGTAAAGTTAAACGGAGTAGTTATTAAATTCCCTTGGGCAGGAGGGCTTAATTTTATTCAAGCTTCTAACATCGATTTGAACGGAGACGGAATAAAAGATTTATTTATTTTCGACCGCACAGGAAACAAAATACGCACATTTATTAATAACGGAACTCCCGGGGCAGCTGATTATACTTATGCACCGCAATGGGAAAACTTTTTCCCTAACTTACATGACTGGGCATTACTTGTGGATTACAACTGCGACAACAAAGAAGATATTTTTAGTTTTTCGGATGCTCAGGGAGGAATTAAAGTATATAAAAATATTTCTACTACACAGTTTGGTTTGCAGTTCGAACTAGTGGATACACTCATTCACTCGGTTTACAATCCCGATTCTCCTTCAACGGTAGCATGCAGTCCTGGCTCTTCGTTTCAATGCAACTTGTACGTAAGTTCGGTTGATGTTCCTGCTATTGCCGATATTGATAACGATGGAGATATTGACATTATTACATTTGCAGTAAATGGTGCTTGTCTGGAATATCATCAAAATCAGAGCGAGGAAAATTATGGAAGTTGCGATAGTTTAAAATTTCAGATGCGCAACAGAGGTTGGGGTTTTGGAAGCGAAAGTCCCACTTCGAATGTTTTTATTATTGACGATACCTGTGCCAACAATGTGTTGAATCCAGGTATAGCAGTAAATCACAATGAGGAAAGTGATCGATCTGCAGACAGGCACTCTGGCAATTGCGAACTATGTATGGATATGGATGGTGACGGTGATAAAGATATACTGATTGGTAATATCTACTACAATAATTTGAATATGATAACTAATGGCGGAACTCCTTTACAAAGTCATTTTATAAGTAATGATTTAAACTTTCCGTTCAACAATGGTGGTAGCCCACCGGTAGATTTAACATTAATGCCCTGCGGTTATAAAGTGGATGTTAATAATGACGGAGTAAGCGATTTGATTTTAAGTCCGGAAGGATATGGCAATGCCGAAAATTTTAAAAGTGTGTGGTATTATAAAAATACAGGAACCACAAGTATTACTGTTTTTCAACTTCAACAGCATAATTTTTTACAAGACAATATGATTGATGTGGGACAAGGGGCTTATCCTGCTTTTTTCGATTACGACCAAGATGGATTACCAGATATGTTTGTTTCCAACGACAATTATTTTGATACTACCAATCACGGTTATCAAATCGCTCAATTCCATAACATTGGAACAGCTACTCACCCCATGTACGACCTAGTCACACGCGATTACAACCTGATGAGTTTTATCATCGATAGTTTAACGCATTTGGCTCTTGACAATCATAATATGATTCCCGCTTTTGGAGATTTGGATGGAGATGGCGATGCCGACTTGGTAGTTGGAGAGGAGCAAGGTAGGATTCATTATTTCGAGAACATTGCTCCCATTGGCAGTACAGCGCAATTTGTTTTAAGGGAATATTATTTACAAAACACCCTCAATCGTAATATCGATGTCGGATTTTCGGCTGCTCCTCAAATTATAGATATGGATGGTGATGGGAAAAAAGATTTGATAATAGGAAGCAAAAACGGAAAGTTGATGTATTTGCATCATACGGGCACAGGTACCGAACCTATTCCCTTGTTGGATTCAATCACCAGTTCATTTGGAAATGTAAATGTATGTCCACCAGCTTACAATGTTGGTTACAGTTGTCCGGCTGTGTTCAAACAGGGAGGTGTTACTAAAATGCTGGTAGGCTCTGTTGACGGGCATGTCCATCTTTATGATAATATTGACGGAAACCTGAACGGAGTTTTTAATCAGGAGGACCAGCAATATCTGGGCATATTTCAGGGAACGCGTACTGCACCATGTGTAATGGATGTAAACAATGACGGCCTGCTGGATATGGCTCTCGGCAATTACGAAGGCGGGGTTACTTTTTATATAGGCACTTCAACATTGAACAGCATTAATGACATCAGTACCAAGTTTACTTGGACATTTAATGTGTTTCCAAATCCGGCCGACAATAACCTTACTTTTAAAATGAATAACGACAATATTGCCTACGGATATTCTATTGATATTGTAAATCTGATGGGACAGGTTATCACTTCCGAAAAAATTACATCTTCTACATTTACCCTAAATACTCAGAATTTAGGACCGGGAATGTATATCTGCAAAGTATCTGAAACCGATAAAGACGGCAACATTAAATCGGGTACACTTATTAAAAAAGTGGTGATTCAGCATTAGTGGTGTAGCATGAAAGATATTAGTTCTTTCATAAGGTCTTACAAGTGCCATTCTTAAACAACCATGTTAAAAAAGGGAGAGAGAGGGAGTTTTCCGCCAATAAAGTTTCTTAATCCTTGAGAGTCCTATTCATCTTCCTTTTCATTCTAAAATTCTAAAATTCCATCCGTGAATCTGTGGCTAACTTTTCCGTACCTCCATTTGAAATATGAAATCTGAAATTTGAAATTTTCTCAACTTCCCAACTTTAAACTTTCCAACTTTAAACTTTAAACTATATTTGTGAAACAATTTTTACAAGCAGTGTGATGCATCATAACTGCAAAAAACAATAAAACAGAAAAATATAAAACTATGGAGAAACAATTAACGTTAGCCGAAATTCAAGATTTTAAAGGCAAATATCCAAAACAACTTTGGTTTTTATTTTTGGTAGAAATGTGGGAACGCTTTTGTTTTTACGGCATGCGTGGGGTGCTTACCATTTTTATGGCCGATAAAATGCTGGGGCTATCCTTGTCCGACAAAGATGCAAACCTTAAATACGGGGCCATTCAGGCTTTTGTGTATGCGTTTACCTTTATTGGCGGCATCTTTGCCGATAAGGTACTGGGGTTTAAAAAATCTTTGTTTTTCGGAGCCATTGTTATGATAGCCGGCAATCTTATTATTGTAGCCTCTCCTCAGCATTTTTTCTATTTAGGAATCACACTTTCCATAGTAGGTACAGGTTTTTTTAAACCTAATATTTCGTCAATGGTGGGCGAGCTTTACAAAGAAGGCGACCCCAGACGCGATGCAGGTTTCGGTTTGTTTTATTCTGGAATTAATATTGGTGCATTGTTGGGTGGTGCAGTTTGTGTTTACCTGGGCACCAGTCCCGATTACGGCTGGGGCTATGCATTTCTTTCGGCTGCCATAGTTATGATTATCGGTTTGGTTACGTTTATGTTTACCAAAAAAACACTTGGCCCTATTGGCGATTCGCCTTTGCTTCACCTTAGCCCAACCAAGCGTACCACCAAGGAAATTATGGTATATGCCGGTTCGGTTATTTCCATTCCTTTAATTTTTATCATGATTAAAAATACCGACTATACCGATTACTTTATGTACACCATAGGGCCTTTGGCTATTCTGTATTTTTTATTCGAAACACTGAAAGAGAAAGACCACAAATCGCGAATGAAACTCATAGCGGCTTTTATTTTTATTTTGTTTTCTATTATTTTTTGGGCATTCTTCGAGCAAAGCGGAGGTTCGCTGGCTTTGTTTGCCAAAGACAATTTGCATCATAACTTGTTGTTTTTTGATATCAATCCAAACATCGTTAACAACACTTCTAATTCGCTTTTTGTAATCATCTTTAGTCCTCTACTTGGATTGCTGTGGCTGGCTATGGAAAAAAAGAAAATAGAACCCAACACTGTAGTGAAATTCGGAATTGGCTTTTTGTTTTTAGCATTGGCTTTCTATACTTTTTATTACACCCGCTTTTTTGCCGATGTGCAAGGGTTAACTTCTCTCAATATTTTTACATTGGCTTACTTGGTTATTACCTTCGGAGAGCTTGCTCTTTCGCCCATCGGTTTATCCATCATGACCAAACTTTCGCCAAAACGATTGGGAGGAATGATGATGGGCATGTGGTTTTTGGCCAGTGCCTATGGGCAATACGCAGCAGGTATATTGGGTGCTGGTATGTCGAGCCCTGATGATAATGCTACATTGATGGTAAAATTACAAGGCTATACCGAAGGCTATAAACAGTTAGCCATTTATGCACTAATAGCAGGAGTGGTAATGATTCTGCTTTCTCCGCTTATTCGTAAACTGATGCAGGAAGTAAAATAATCACACCTTGGCCACAGCTGTTAACATAAACGAATTTTTATCCCTTGCCCAATCGCATCCGGTTATCGATGTTCGCACGCCTGATGAGTTTAATCAGGGCCATATTGTGGGAGCTCTTAATCTGCCTTTGTTTACCAATGAAGAAAGAAAAATAATAGGAACCATTTATAAACAGAAAGGCAAACAGCCTGCTGTGTTGGAGGCCTTGGGTATGGTGGGGCCCAAACTTCAGGACTATGTAAAGCAAGGCATTTTATTAAATCGAACCAATACATTTTTGGTTCACTGCTGGCGCGGAGGCATGCGTAGTTCGAGCATGGCGTGGTTTTTAGAAACCTATGGTTTTAAATGCATCGTCCTCAAAGGTGGTTACAAAACTTATCGTAAAAAAGTACTCGATAGTTTTAGTGAACAAAAAAACATAGTAGTGCTAGGGGGAAGAACAGGAAGCGGAAAAACAATTATTCTAAACGAACTTCAAAGACAAGGAGAACAAATCATCGACCTCGAAAACCTGGCTCATCACAAAGGTTCGTCCTTTGGCTCATTGGGCGAGGTGGCTCAGCGTTCGCAAGAGCAATTCGAAAACGAATTGTCGTTTCAACTTTCGAAAATAAATGCAGAGCGCAAGTGCTGGGTAGAAAACGAAAGTAGAAAAATAGGAAGAAACATTTTGCCCGAAGGCTTCTGGAATCAGATGCAGGAAGCAATGGTGGTGTCGGTAAGTTTACCTAAAGAAATACGATTAGATTATTTGGTAACCGAATACGGAGTGTTTACCAAACCCGAATTAACCGATGCAGCAAACCGCATAGCTAAACGATTGGGAGGTGTGCAAACCAAACGAGCGATAGAAGCAATAGAACTTGGCGATTTCAAAACAGCATTTGATATCTGTTTGTTTTATTATGACAAAACCTACGGATTTGGTGAGGAAAGAAGACCAAAAGAAAAATTACGCATCTACGAATTTTCAGAATTAAATGCTGAACACATAGCAGCAACTATTAAACAATACAAATGACAACAGAAGAAATCAGATTGACCAAATACAGTCATGGCGGAGGATGCGGATGCAAAATAGCTCCTCATGTATTAGAACAAATTTTAAAAACAGATTTTGCATCTCCTCTCAATGATAAGCTCATTGTAGGAAACAGCACCAAAGACGATGCTGCTGTTTACGACATAGGCAACGGGCAGGGAGTAATAAGTACTACCGATTTTTTTATGCCAATAGTAGACGATGCGTTTACGTTTGGGAAAATAGCTTCTGCCAATGCCATCAGCGATGTCTTCGCAATGGGCGGAAAACCATTGATGGCAATAGCTGTATTGGGATGGCCTATTAATAAGTTGCCTGTCGAACTGGCACAAAAAGTAATAGATGGTGCAAGGGCCATTTGTGCCGAAGCAGGAATTCCTTTGGCAGGTGGGCATAGCATCGATAGTCCCGAACCTATATTCGGACTAGCTGTAACCGGAATGCTTGATTTGAAAAATCTGAAACAAAACAATACAGCCAAAGAAGGCAATCTTATTTATCTTACCAAAAAGCTTGGAGTAGGATTGCTCACCACTGCCGAAAAGAGAGGGCTTTTGAGAGAAGACCACATTGGAGTAGCTGCCAGACAAATGATGCAGTTAAATAGCTTTGGAGCCAAAGCAGCACAGTTGTCGGGCGTTACAGCCATGACCGATGTTACAGGGTTTGGTTTGCTGGGTCATTTAATCGAAATGGCCGAAGGCGCTCATCTCACAGCACAAATTGAATATTCAAAAGTTCCGTTGATTGATAACCTGAATCATTATACATCACAAAACTGTGTTCCTGATAGTACCTATCGCAACTGGAGTGGCTACGACCCTAAAGTGTCGGGCATAACAGGCGACTCCCTACTTACCCTCTGCGACCCTCAAACCAACGGAGGTTTACTCATCACCATTGAACCCGATGCTAAGAAAGAGTTTGAACAATTACTCATCAACGAAGGTTTTCAAAATTTTGTTGTACCCATTGGTGTAATGAAATCAAGAGCAGAAAAAGTGGTAGAGTTAATTTGATAAAATAGAATGCAGAATATTTCTCGTGCAGAACTTCCGGTAAAGAGATATGTTGCTCAGATTAGCAATATGCTTATCGGCTTTGCTGCATTAGGTTTTATTCTTCTCTTTTTAACCTTAAGTTATTTTAATCGCCCTGCCAACGAAGATATCGTTTTTGTTGCTATAGTGCGAAAGCAAGGCTTTTTCGAATTCGTACATTGGTTCTATACGGGTTGGTGTGGCCGATGGATGAGCAGTAGTTTGTATTATTTCATTCTCTCTGCTTCATCCACCTTTCAGCATATTCATTATGTTTACTTCTTGTATTATTCCGTAATTATCATTGTATTTATCTATGCTGTCAGTACTATCATTCAGAAAGGGTGTCATAGGTTTCTGCATGCTGTAATCGATACAAGAACATCAATAGTCTATAGTGTTCTTTTTATTGCAGGTTTTTATTTTTCAGCTTTTCAAAACATAGAAGTGTGGTGGTGGATTTTTTCCTCAGTCGATACATTGCAGGGAATAATTCTTCTGCTTCTGGTATGTGCGTTATTATTAAAAAACAAAAAGAGCAATCTGCATTTTCTGATAATTTGTTTTTGTGGCCTCTATTTGGGTGGCAGTTTCGAAGTCTATGCAATCATCATTGGGGCTGTGGTATTACTTCTATTCGCTTATCTTTTATTGACCAAAGCAATTCGTTTAGTAGATTTCATCAACAACTATTTCCTAAAACGATTTGCTGTGGCCTTTATTCTCTTTGCTATTGCCACTGCTATTTCAGTAATATCTCCGGGCAATTTTAAAAGAAGAGAAAAGTACGTTGGCGACCATATCACACTTCAAACCGGGAGTTATCAAAATACTGAATTCCCTATTACTCTTCATGATTTTGTTCAGAAGAAATATTTGGTAGCTCTTCTTATTGCCGGCCTTTGGCTTTTGCTTGGCATGAAATTGAAATCTGCAAAAGAGAATTTGGAATTAAGTAAGCAATTAAGAAAAGCACTTTTGTTTTCTTTTGGATTAATTATGCTGTCCATAATTATAACCTATTGTTTTCAGATTTTATTTCTTTCTTATTATACCATTCCTTTGCGTGGTTGGACTTTTACGAGCTTCTCTCTTTTTGTTTTCTTTTGTACTTTGTTTTTTTGTACTGGTGTTAAATTAAAAACAATGAATGTAATATTGAAAAATACTTTACTGATTTTACTTCCTACTGTGGTTACAGCATTTATGTTTGGATATTTCATTAAGCAATATCAATACACCAGCAGATATGCCGAAGCGTATGATAAACTAATCACTCACTTAATTGTAGAAGGAAAGAATAAAGAAACAAAGGTGTTATACGTTCAACCTTTGCCCGAATCAGGAATGCTGTTGCCTCTCGAAATTGGTACCGAATATATTGACGGCTCGGTAAAGGAAATATTTAATCTTAACTTTAATATGGTTCGAAAAAAATAAGGCTTGCAAAACATGTTTGCAAGCCTTATTCAATAATCATTTTACAGAATTATAATCCCAATACAATTTCGTTAGGGTCTTTTCCTCCAAACAACATCTTAACCGGATTCTCCAGCATTTCTTTTACTTTCACCAAAAATCCTACCGACTCTCTTCCGTCAATTATTCTGTGGTCGTAAGATAATGCTACATACATCATGGGCCTAATCACTACCTGACCATTAACCGCCACCGGACGTTCCACAACATTGTGCATACCGAGTATTGCACTCTGAGGAGGATTTATAATCGGTGTGCTCATCATTGAACCAAACACACCACCGTTAGTTATTGTAAATGTTCCCCCTGTCATATCGTCAAGCGTAATTTTATTATCACGCGCTTTCACCGCCAGATTCTTTATAGCTGTTTCAATTTCTGCTAAACTCATTTGTTCGGCATTTTTTAATACAGGAACCACTAATCCTTTAGGGGCACTCACAGCTATTCCTATATCAGCATATTTATGAAACACTATTTCATCACCATCAATCATTGCATTAACAGCGGGAAATTGAATCAATGCCTCTGTTACAGCCTTTGTGAAAAAACTCATAAAGCCTAAACCAACTCCATGCACTTCTTTAAACTTATCTTTATACTTCGTTCGAATGGCATAGATAGCACTCATGTCAATTTCATTGAATGTAGTAAGCATTGCTGTTTCGTTTTTAACAGCTACTAATCGTTGTGCTAATTTTTTACGAAGTGGAGACATTTTTGTTCGTTCTGTTTCTCTCCCCCCAGCTGGCCTAGCAGTAGTTGCTGGCACGAAACCTGTTGACATAAGATTCAGTACATCTCCCTTGGTAATACGTCCGTCTTTTCCTGTTGGTTTAACCTGAGTGCTACTCATATTATTTTCTTCCATTATCTTTTTTGCAGCAGGCGATGGTGTTCCGCTTGCATAGGTAGTTGCCGAAGTTGGAGGTGCAGATATCTTTTCAGTACTCTTAACTTCTACTGCCTTTGCTTTTTTGGCAGGCTCTGTGTTGGTTTCTTTGGGTTTGCTTTCTGCTTTTACACTTGTATCTATTGTGCATATCACTTGCCCTACTTGTACAGTATCGCCTTCAGCCACCAGTGTTTTTAATGCCCCGGCTTCTTCAGCATTCAAAGTTAATGTGGCTTTATCTGAATCTATTTCTGCCAGCACTTCATCTTTTTCGGCATACTCACCGTCTTTCTTCACCCAACGAGCTATTACAACTTCTGTAATAGATTCTCCCGGACTGGGTACTTTCATTTCTACTATAGCCATTTTCTTTCTATTTAGTTAACTCATTTCTGATTTGTTACTACCTTTCTTCTCCTATCAAACACACGTTTAACTATGTTTTCTTGTTGCATAATATGCATCTTACCAAAGCCTGTTGCCGGACTTGCACTGGCATCTCTTCCAATATAATTTAATTTTACTTCTCTAAATTTACTTTGCATATAACTCCATGCACCCATGTTTTCTGGCTCTTCCTGAACCCAGCAATATTCTTTTGCTGATGTGTATTTCTTAATTATTTCTTTTAGTTGAATAATTGGTAAAGGGTATAACTGCTCCACCCGAACGATAGCCGTTTCTTCATCATTTGTTTTCTGCTTGTGCTCTGCCAAATCATAATATATTTTACCAGTACAGAAAACAACTTTGGTGATTTTTTTAATTGATGATGTTTTGTTAATGGTAAGTTCCACAGCCGGGTCGTCTATTATTTCATTAAAATTACTTTCCGTAAAATCTTTTAATGAGGAAACACATGAAGGGTAACGCAACAATTTTTTTGGAGTAAAACAAATAAGCGGTTTCCTGAAATCTCTTTTTATTTGTCTGCGCAAAACATGAAACTGATTGGCAGGAGTAGTACAGTTTACCACCTGAATATTATTTTCAGCACATTGCTGTAAAAATCTTTCTATTCGCGCACTCGAATGTTCAGGGCCCATTCCTTCATAACCGTGAGGAAGCAACATTACCAACCCCGACATCCTTCTCCATTTGTATTCTGACGAAGTGATGTACTGATCAATGATGATTTGCGCTCCGTTAAAAAAATCTCCAAACTGAGCTTCCCAAATAGTGAGCGCTCCCGGCACTGCCATAGAATAACCAAATTCAAAACCCAGAACTCCGTATTCTGATAACAAGGAATTGTAAATGGATAATTTCCCTTTCCCACCGAAGTTATTTAATGGAATATACTTCTCCTCCGAGTCATTATACTTCACCACTGCATGACGATGCGAAAATGTACCTCTCTCCACATCTTGCCCACTGAACCTAACATGAGTTCCCTCATTCATCAATGTGGCGTATGCCATGAGTTCTCCCATTGCCCAATCGTATTTATCGTTTACAATCATAGCAGCTCGGTCGTCAAATAGTTTTTGAACTTTATTGAAAAATGGTTTGTCCTCGGGCAGCTTCACTGTTTTGTTAGCTATTTCCAGAAAAGTATTTTTATCCACCTTGGTTTCTGGCGAAGTGTCAAAAGCGTTTTCATTCGCCATTTTCATCCCTTTCCACTGCCCGGTAAAAAAAGATGCGCCTTTTACCTTCTCCGTTTTTTTAGCAAGTTCTAGTTTTTCCTGAAGCAGATTCCTGAATTCTGTTTCTGTTTCTTTAGCAAATGCCAAATCGATGATGCCTTCTGCTATTAGTTTTTGTATGTAAATATCTTTTGTGTTGGGATGCGATGCAATTATTTTGTAAAGCAAAGGTTGAGTAAAACGTGGCTCATCTCCTTCATTATGGCCGTATTTTCGGTAACATAACACATCTATAAAAACATCCCGATTAAATTTTTGTCTGAATTCCATTGCTAGTTGAGAAACAAAAACCAATGCTTCTGCATCATCACCGTTGACATGAAACACGGGCGACAAGGTAACTTTGGCTACATCTGTACAATAAGTGCTCGAACGACCGTCAAGGTAATTAGTTGTAAATCCTATTTGGTTATTTATGACAATGTGTATCGTTCCTCCTGTTTTAAATCCTTCCAGTTGCGACATCTGTAATACTTCATACACTATCCCCTGTCCAGCCAATGCAGCATCACCATGAATAAGTATTGGGCATACTTTATTAATATCACCTTTATGAATCGAATCAATTTTTGCACGTGCTATCCCTTCCACTATCGGGTCGGCTGTTTCGAGATGCGATGGATTAGGTGTTAGACTTAAGTGAAACGTATTTCCATTCGCACTCACCCTGTCGCTCGAAAAGCCCTGATGATACTTCACGTCACCATCAAAGTCCAAATCCTCGGTAAGGTATCCTTCAAATTCGGAAAACACATCTTCATATTTTTTGTGCAGAATACTGGTGAGTATGTTTAGTCGGCCACGATGTGCCATCCCAATCACATAATCTTTAATACCCATATCCGCACCTTTTTCGCAAACTGCATCCAATGCCGGAATAGCCGATTCTGCTCCTTCCAGCGAAAATCTTTTCTGACCGGTGAACTTGGTATGAAGAAAATTTTCAAACACCACCGCCTGATTCAGTTTGCCAAGAATGGTCAATTTCTCAACATTTGTAAACGATGGAGTATTACGAGTGCTCTCCATTTTTTGCTGAAGCCAATGCACCATTTCCGGAACACGGATATACATATATTCAGCACCTATGCTTTGGCAATAGGTTTGATGCAAATGCGCCACTATGTCGCTCAGCTTTGCTTTGCCAATACCTATTTGCGAACCGGCATGAAATACTGTTTCCAAATCAGCATCCGACAATCCGAAATTTTCAAGAGCAAGTGTGGGTGTGTATTGTCTGCGCTCACGCACAGGATTAGTGGTGGTAAACAAATGCCCCCTCGAACGGTAACCGTTTATAAGATTAATTACATTAAATTCTTTTGAAACATGGGCAGGAAGAATACCTGTCTCTTCATAATTTTTACGGGCAAACTCAAAACCCAAAAAAAACTGTCTCCAGCTTTCGTCAACAGAAGTACTGTCAGAAATATAACTTTGAAATAGCTGGTCAATTGCAATGCTATCGGCATTACCTAAAAAGGAAAACTTATCCATTATGATGGTTGGTTAATGAAATAAAGTGCAAAATTAGGCTTTTTTATCTGATATAAACCAAATCAAATTTTTGGCGAAAATGACTTTTACAAATTCAACTGTATGGAATATAACGCTACTCCTAATAGTTTATTACTTGCTCCTGCATTCCTTTTGGCATCTCTCTGAACTCATATTTCTGAGTTCTTAATTGAGGTTCGAAACCTGCATCCTTAATGGCTTCCTGTATCCCTTTTGCGGTAAAGCGGTGGGGGGCTCCTGCTGCCGACACAACATTTTCCTCAATCATTATACTTCCAAAATCGTTAGCTCCTGCATGCAAACAAATTTTTGCAGTTTCTTTTCCTACCGTCAGCCAGCTTGCCTGAATATTCTTAATATTCGGCAACATGATTCTGCTCATCGCTATCATGCGAATGTATTCGTCAGCCGATACATTATTTTTAATGCCTTTATGTCTTTTCAATAATGTACCATCATCCTGAAACGGCCATGGAATAAAAGCGAGAAAGCCAACTGCATTTTCAGGTTTTTCACTTTGTACTTCACGTATCCAAACCAGATGTTCAAATCGTTCTTCAATGGTTTCAATATGTCCAAACATCATGGTGGCCGATGTGGTGATGTTCAGTTTATGTGCAGCCCGCATCACATCCAACCACTCCTGCCCTCCGCATTTACCTTTTGATATCAGTCTTCGCACACGGTCATTCAATATTTCTGCACCTGCCCCCGGCATACTGTCCATTCCTGCCTCTTTTAAAGCTTCCAGCACTTCCGTGTGTGTGCTTTTTTCGAGCTTGGTTATATGTGCTATTTCAGGTGGCCCAAGTGTGTGCAGTTTTAATTCAGGATAAAGTGTTTTTAAATTTCTGAATAAATCAACATAAAATTTCAGACCCAAATCCGGGTGATGTCCTCCTTGAAGTAAAAGCTGATCTCCACCAAAACGTAAGGTCTCCTCTATTTTCTTTTTGTACGTTTCCAAATCGGTAATGTAAGCTTCCGCATGTTCAGGGATTCTGTAGAAGTTGCAGAACTTGCAGTTGGCAATACAAACATTGGTTGTATTCATATTGCGGTCTATCTGCCAGGTTACTTTTCCATCGGGTTTCTGTATCTTTCTTAATTCATTGGCCACAAACATTAGCTGTGTGGTAGGAGCATTTTTAAATAAATACACTCCCTCTTCCTGTGTCAGAAATTCAAAGTTTAATGCTCGTTTTAATAGATTCTCAATTATCATTGGTCATTTGTCATTAGTGGCGATTCAGAAATCTATTCGTCAGATATCAGAAATCATTTATTACTTTTACGGCATCAAAAGTAGATAATAAAAAACTACCGTAGTAATTTAGGATTTAAAATTTATGTCAGAAGAAAAAGTAATTGTTGGAATATCTCAGGGTGATATCAATGGAGTAGGGATGGAAGTAATCATAAAAACTTTTCTCGACCCCACCATATTAGAATTATGCACCCCTGTTGTTTTTGGATCAATCAAAACAGCATCGTTCCACAGAAAGGCATTAGGCATCGAAGATTTCAGCTTTAATCAGATTAAAGATATAGCCGAAGCTAATCCGAAACGTGCCAATCTGATTAATGTTTACGAAGAAGATGTAGCCATTGAATTAGGAAAACAAAATTCAACCGGAGGCAAATATGCACTAAAATCGCTCGAAGCAGCTGCTTATGCACTAGCTCAGGGCAAAGTGAATGTACTGGTTACTGCTCCTATTAATAAAGAAAACATTCAATCTGCGGAGTTCAATTTCCCGGGCCATACCGAATATTTGGAAAGTAAATTTGGTGACGGAAACAGTTTAATGTTTTTAGTAAGCGAAACACTGAAAGTGGCAGTAGCGACAGGTCACATACCAGTAACTCAGGTTGCAGCCGCTTTAACAACCGAAAAGATTATAAGTAAAATCAGGGCTCTGCACAAATCGTTGAAAGAAGACTTTAATATTCTTAAACCTAAAATTGCTGTATTAGGGCTCAATCCTCATGCTGGAGATAATGGAATTATTGGAGAAGAAGAAAAAAATATAATCATCCCGGCCATTAATGCATTAAAAGACGAAGGGATGGTAGTTATGGGCCCTTATCCTGCCGATGGATTTTTTGGTAACGAAACGTATAAGAAATTCGATGCTGTATTAGCCATGTATCACGATCAGGGATTGATTCCGTTTAAAACTATTTCGTTTGGGTCTGGTGTCAACTTTACAGCAGGACTTCCTGTAGTTCGTACTTCGCCCGACCATGGTACTGCTTTTGATATTGCCGGAAAAAATATAGCTTCTGAATCATCGTTTAGAAACGCTGTATACACCGCTATCGACATTTATAAAATTCGCAAAATAAACCGAAGCAATCAGACAAATCCGCTCAAGATTAATTTTATTAAGAGAGAGCGATAATTATTTGTCACATATGACAAGTTAATGAAACCCGAATCGTTTCATTAATTTTCAAATATCTGTCTCATTACTTTGCGTATCATAAATAAATAAACTATTTTTGGATGATGTAATTTAAAAGCATTGTTAGAATGAGGCAGTTTTACAAATTTATTATTCTCCTTCTCGTCTTCATTTCCCCTGTCTGTAGAGTATCGGCACAGGGAGTTAAGAGTGCTCATTCCGAAACATTCATCAAGTTTACTGAGAATAAAAACCAATGGGATAAAAAAGTTTTATACCGAGCTCAGCTAGATGGCGGGGTTTTGTTTTTCCAGAAAAATTGTTTCACCTATAATTTCTACGATAAAGAAACCCTGCGTGCAAATCATGTTCGTAGTGGAAAAGGTAGTACCAAGTATTCCGAGGTGCACTCTCATGCCATTCGAATGACTTTCGTTAATTCCTCCGAATCAGTTACCACATCCACCTCTCAGCTGACTCCTGATTACTGCAATTATTTTATCGGTAATGATAAAAGCAAATGGGCTGGCAATGTTAGAAACTACAGAGAAATTAATTACCAACAACTCTATTCCGGCATTGATATGCAGGTGGAGGGATTGGAGAACAGTGTGAAGTATAATTTTATTGTTTCTCCTCAGGCTGACCCCAATGATATTCAACTATCATACGAAGGAGCTGATTTTCTTTCTATCGAAAAAGGGGCTCTGCAAATCAAAACTTCTGTAAATCTAATTCAGGAACAACGCCCGTTTGCTTATCAATGGATAGGAAGCACCAAAAAGAATGTGAATTGCGAATTTGTTTTGGAAAATAACATTGTGCATTTCACATTTCCCGATGGCTACAACAAGTCAGCTGAATTAATCATTGACCCTGTCCTTGTATTCGCGTGCTCTTCTGGCTCCACTGCCGACAATTTCGGAATGACCGCAACATACGATGCGGGAGGAAATTTATATTCGGGGGGAACTTGTTTCGATATTGGATTCCCGACCACAGTGGGGGCTTATGATGTTTCTTATAATGGAATTGTAGCTCAGGGGCGAACCGATGTTGTGATTACAAAATACGATTCTTCGGGAACATTTCTTCAATATTCCACATACTTGGGAGGTGCAGCAAGTACCGAAATTGTTACCAGTCTGGTAGTAGATGGTCAGGATAATCTCTTTGCATATGGCGCCACCGGCTCTTCCGATTTCCCTGTAACTTCTAACGCATACGACCAAACTTTTAATGGAGGAACCGGATTAACTTTCGCAGCTAATGGTACCACTTATCTGAATGGAACAGATATATACATTGCTAAACTGAATCCGGCCGGAAGCGCTTTACTTGCTTGTACCTTTATAGGAGGTAGTCAAAATGATGGGGTGAATGTTGACCTGGATTCACTGCAGTATAATTATGGTGACCAATATCGTGGTGAGATTAATGTTGATCCAACCGGAAACGTTTATGTAGTGAGCTCTACACGTTCAGCTGATTTTCCAATCGTCAACGGTTTCGATAATTCGTTAGGCGGATTGCAGGATGCTGTAGTATTTAAAATGGATGCTAATCTAACACAATTGATGTGGAGTACTTATTTAGGCGGTTCTAATATGGATGCAGGCTATGCACTTGCCTTGGACGATTCGCTTAATGTATATGTAACCGGAGGAACTCGAAGTACTACATTTCCTTTCACTCCTGGTGCTCTTCACACTTCGTTTGGCGGGGGAAAAGCAGATGGGTACATAACCCGAATTAAGAAAGATGGTACTGCTATTTTGGCTTCCACATTCATTGGGACTTCCTCTTACGACCAATGTTATTTTGTACAGTTAGACAAACATGGTAATGTATATGTTGTAGGACAAACAGAAGGTGCTATGCCCGTTACTGGAGGAGTATACAGCAACGCCAATAGCGGACAATTCATTTCAAAACTTAACGATGGACTCACTAATCAGGTGTTTTCAACTGTTTTTGGAAATGGTAATGGGATGCCAAACATTTCTCCGGCTGCATTCTTGGTCGACTACTGCGAAAATATTTATGTAAGCGGATGGGGAGGTAATATCCTTACCGGTGTTGTTACCACGGGCATGCCTCTTACCGGGAACGCTATACAACCTACAACTGATGGTTTTAATTTTTATCTGTTTGTATTGTCCACCAATGCTTCCTCATTAATATATGCTACTTACTTCGGAGGGGCTCAAAGCAGAGAACATGTGGATGGAGGAACTTCACGGTTTGATAAAAAAAGTATCGTTTATCAATCCGTATGTGCCGGCTGCGGTGGCAATGATGACTTCCCTGTTACTCCCGGTTCCTGGCCCAACACAGGCGCAAATGTTAACCATGCAGGTAATTGTAATAACGGAACTTTCAAATTCGATTTTCAGGTGCCTCTGGCTTCTGCAAATTTTACGGTCGATTTCCTTTCGGGTTGCTCTCCCCTAACCGTACAGTTTAATAATTTAAGTACTATAGGTAACGGTAATTATTTGTGGAATTTTGGAAGTAATGATACCACCTCAACAGTTTTAAATCCGATACGCACATTCAATGCTCCCGGTACTTACCTCGTGCAGTTATATGTTCACGACCCTGCCAGTTGTAACTTAGGAGACACCGCATTTCATTATGTAACGGTGTACCCATCTATGACTGCCGATTTCAATTTCATTTCTTCACCTTGTTCCAATCAGGTCGCATTTCTCGACTCATCTTATACTGCTCCTTCATCCTGGCTATGGAATTTTGATGACGGAACTACATCTACTCTTCAAAACCCGAATCATATTTATGGTGCAACAGGTACATATAATGTTCAGCTCATTGCCACCAATTCAAACGGCTGCACCGACACCACTGTTGTTCAACTTGATTTTGCTTCGAGTGCAACATCTGTCAATCCAAGCACAAGCATCTGTTTTGGGAATAACACTCAGCTACTCGCTTCCGGAGGATATTCCTATTCGTGGTCTCCTTCTTCTGGTTTGAGTAATCCATCTATTGCCAATCCATTCGCAAGCCCTTCTGTTACTACCACATACACTGTAACCATTCACAGTATCCCTTTTCCGGGCGATACCTGTGTTGTTTCATTAACCACCACGGTTTTTGTTTACTCACCTTCTGCCTTTCCGCTCCTGGCCACTGCCGATCGAGACACCATATCGATTGGCTCCGGAACCATTTTGCATGCAAACACAGATACCACGCTTACTATTTTATGGACTCCATCAAGCGGGATATCTAATCCTTATTCATTCAACCCAACTGTTGCTCCTATTGTAACCACCACTTATACCGTTACTATAACTGATTCATCGGGCTGTCCTAAATCTTCTACCATTACTATTTATGTAATTTCGATGAAATGCACACTTGATGATGCTTTTGTGCCCAATACATTTACTCCAAATGGAGATGGACAAAACGATGTGCTTTTTGTTAGAAGTATAAGTCTTTCAGAAATGTATTTTGCTGTTTACAACAGATGGGGCGAACTGGTGTTCGAAAGCAACGACCTTAAAAAAGGATGGGATGGTATCTATAAAGGAAAGCCTTCCGATCCGGATGTGTTTGCCTGGTACCTCACTGCTAAATGTTATAGCGGAGAAGAAATGAAAAAGAAAGGAAATGTTACATTAATTAGGTAAGAAATTTCGACAAGCTCAGGATGACAGCGCCAACAAACAAATAGAAGTAGAACAAAAATAATGAAACTAAATAAAATAAATATCATCAACCACCACTTAGTGCATCTCCGTGTGCTGAGTGCCTTAGTAGTGATGCTTTTTGTTTTTAGTAATTCATATTCTCAAGACATCCACTTATCTCAGTTCAACTCATCTCCTCAAAATCTTAACCCTGCTCAAACAGGATTGTTTGACGGAGACTGGCGCTTTGTTGGAAACTACCGAAGTCAGTGGGCTGCGGTGCCAGTGCCTTATAAAACATTTTCTTTTTCTACCGACACACGTTTAAAAACCAAACTCACTTCCGGAACGCCTGCTCTCGGATTGCTTGTAAACAATGACAATTCCGGAACATCGCATTTGTCCACTACTCAAATCTATCTATCAGCATCTTTTATAAAAAAGCTAAACAAAGACTCTACTCACTTTGTTTCGTTGGCTATTCAGCCTGGTGTGGCTACCAAAAGTTTTAATGCTTCTGCTCTTACTTTCGATAATCAATACGATGGAGACAGCTATAATGCAGCTTTGCCAAGTGGAGAAAATTTTACCAATACACGAATTACTTATTTCGATGCAGGTGCTGGCCTAGCTTATTTGTATCGCAAAAACCAGCGAATGAAAGTAAACATAGGAGTATCGGCTTTGCATTTAACCCAACCTCACCAGAAATTCTTTGGCAATAGCACCGATAAACTAAGCATGAAAACTGCAGTTTCGGGTCTTGCCGAATTTCCGGTTTCCGAAAATATAGATATTATTCCTACTCTGTTATATCAACATCAGGGAACCTATAACGAAACTGTGGCCGGAGGTTTTGCAAAATATTTTCTGACTCCCGTTAACGGAATGACTGCAGCCATTTCCCTTGGTGGTTTTTACAGAATGAAAGATGCTTTTATTATTGCTGCCGGTATGGATTATATGAATTTTGCGGTAGGTGTAAGTTATGATATGAATACTTCTAAACTGATAGCAGCCACCAACCACCGCGGAGGCTTCGAGATTTCGGTTATTTATATTTTCAAAAAGATTGTTCCTTTTGTAGCTAAGAAAAGGGTTTGCCCTATATATATGTAAGTATTTTATGAAAATATTCCTTAATTAATTTAGCAATTATCACTTTCAAAACCTTAGTACTTGTTAAGTTCCTATGACCGACCTAGAGGACAGCTTCAAAGAAATAGAAATTTATTATCGCCAGCAGAAGCGCAAATTGCTTACCGAAAAACTTTCTTATGTTTTTTTATCCATCACTTGTATTGGGTTTGCTCATTACTATGTGTTGGGTTATTATGCCGCTCACAAAATAAAAATTACGGATACAGAAATAGCCATAGCCGATGTGGTGCAGGTAATACTGGTGTTTTCATGTTTTATCTTTTCTCCATTATATAAATTTTTGTCCGACAAAATATTTTTGAAAATGAATTGGGATATCAAAACTTCCATTTTTAAAAAAGTGTTGAACAACTACACGCATGATTATCACCTTTCGTTTAACGGAGCATTACCGGATGAAGATATTGCTAATCTTGAATTTGAAAAGGGGTTATTTGATTTCTGTTCCGAAAAAGATTTTATTTTTGGAAAAATAAATGCCAAACCTTTTCGTATTTCGGTAGTAAACAAAGTATCTCTGTTCAGTAAAAGATTTAATGGAATAGTGGCCATTACAGAGCTTCCGAAAATTATTAATGATACCCAGCAACAAGCAATAAAAACAACCCTTTCGGCTTACACCAATTTAGAACTATTAACCATTGTAAACAATAAAATATACATAGGGTGTGAAGGGAAAAAGAAATATTTCGAATTCGAAATTATCAAAGGCTATGTAAACCGACAAGATTTAACAGACGACTTATTTAGATTTAAAACAATAGTAGCCGCATTGAATGATTTATCTAAATAGTTGTGCTGGCTCAGGTATTCATTAAAATGTAATTGTCCTTTCGAAAGAAGTTATAAGTCTCAATGATTAGCAAAGCGCTATATTTGTGTGTCGCTAACAAACGCGAAAATTATACTTATTTCAATTCAACAGAATTGCTCCAAATAATATTCCATTTACTTTTATCGCCAACAATATTACTAAAGTCTGACATCGTTTTACACATATCAGCATCAATATAAATAAACCCTAATTTAATAATATTCTCGTTTGTGCAAATCGTTCCAAATTTGGTGCGACACACGAATGCATTATAGGATATGCTTTCTTTAGGTTTAAGCGGTATTGAAATAGGGTAGTTTGAATCGCAGGAGAATGACAGAACAGAATAGATGTCCTTATTAACAATCCAGTTTTGGGGCCAGCTACACTTCATTATCCAATATGTAATTGGTTTGTCAGAAATGTTAGTTAATGAAAGTTTTATGTTTGTTGTTTTTATTTTTGATGTATCACTAACTATTGTATCAAAAGTTCTGATTATTTCGGCTTTGATGTTGATGGGTGGTAAGCCCCTTTCCGAATCATTTCTGCTACACGAAATAATCAAGAAAAATAAAAATATGAAAATTAATTGCCGACTCATGTTTACACTTACCTAAATATTTGTACTAAATAAGTTCTTTTTTTACTTAGCTCCTTTTAGTATCATTTCTCGTACAAATTTACATTTATTTTTTGAGTACCGCATATGATGATAAATCTCCTCATCCCAAAAAAAATCCCACAACAGGTGCAGGATTTTTAGGTGAAACAATGGTGAATACAGAAATTAAATACTAGGGTCTACACGAGGTACAAAAGTAATGGCAGGGCTCCATTCGCTTCGGCCTGCTGTGCCTACTGCGCGCACCTGAAAATTATACGGTTTGCCTCGAGCCAACTGTGTAAACAGCATTTTTAATGTTTGAGACGAATTAGTAATTCCCGAAGGTTGCGCACTGCCTTTGAGCCAATGACGGCCTTCGAAGCTGATTGCAAATTCAACTTTGTCATAACTAATCATTACATTATCGTAATCGGGAGCATCTTTTACTTTCACATTTTCGGGAGTATTGGGCACATGAGTAACGGTGTCGTATTCCTGAATGGTGTACCCTGTAGTTTTCCATTTAGTAACATCGCCCGGATACTTGTCGCGTGCCCAAACGCCAAGCGTTACCATGGCATCTATCAAATCTTGCCGGCCTTGTTTTTTTATTTGTTTATAATTTAATACCGTTCCTTTTTTACCTTTTATAATATTATAATCGCTCTGAGCGGTTACCATATCCGATATGCGCGAACCAGGTGTAGGGTAGTTAGCGTTAGAGCTCATGTTACTTGCTATCAAGTTAACTTTTTCGTCCAGCTTTGCATCCGACATGTTAGTAAATCCGAGATTAAAATGAGGTCCTCTTGACATAGTTATAAGTGTTTAATTAATTATTATTTTGTTTATTTATTTTCCATTTTATATAAAATCATCATACAATTTTCGCCAAACTTGATACAGTTTTACAAAAAAAACCATATGATTTCGTCTCGACATCGTATGATTTCGCTCTGACATCATATGATTTCGTCTCGACATCGTATGATTTTGCTCTGACATCATATGATTTTGTCTCGACATCGTATGATTTCGCCTTGACATCATATGATGTCGCCTCGACATCGTATGATTTCGCTCTGACATCATATGATGACGACACGAAACGTCCATGTTTCGTCTCAACATTGCCTTCTTTTTTTAAGAAACTGTAATGTGTTTCATCCTCCTTCCCTACTCTTTTCTCGCATTATGCCATGCGGTTGCGACACTATACTCAACCCTTTTCGAAACAACCGTAAATTACTTTCAATGATCTGGCAGCAAAATTCGGATGAAAAACAATGCACCCAACCTTCTTGTAAATTTTGGAAAGAAGGCAAGTATTTTTTTTCGTTAATTTTACTTTCGAATTCTTATTCAATTAAAAAATGGACAAGGAAACAGAAATAAAATTAATACGCAGAATTCAGCTCTGGAAACACAACCAGTTACTTGGATCAAACCCAACAGCAGTCTGTGTTCTTTTTTGTTTGGAGATTGAAGAAATGAGTCCAAAACAAATAAGCTACTACCTCAGATGCGAATCCAGTGCCAATTTGCAATGCTCCGCCACCAAAAATTTGGTAAAATTCGGATGGATTAACGAAAGAATCGTGAACGAGGTACTCGTTAAAAAACGATTTAGCATGAACCCGAAAGGCAAAGCCTTTCTCGAAAAAGCCAAACTATTAGAGTCCGATTTACTAGAAGCAAGAGAGAAAATGTTTCAGAAAAATAAGAATGGGTAATTTTTATTTCGGAAACAAATGCTCACCTCTCCCTCGTTTGTAACACTGCATCTCCCTCCTGTTCATTCTATATTCAATCCGAGAATCTGTTGCTACCTCTACGCCCCTCCATTTGAAATCTGGAATCCCTCTTCATTTCACAAAATATCCTAAATAAAATTCAGGCATTACATAAGTACATACTTTTGCGTTTAACCAAATGGTTAAACTATTAAATTAAATGAAAAAGTTAACTGATGCTTCCACCGAAGAAAAGATTCTGGAAGCAGCCAAGCAAGTGTTTATGAAATATGGCCTTTACGGAGCCCGTATGCAAGACATAGCCGACACGGCTCAGATAAACAAAGCACTGCTGCATTACTATTTCCGAAACAAAGAGAAACTCTTCGACAAAGTGTTTGAAGGGGCTTTGTCTAAGTTTTTTGAAGTAATGGATGTATTCTCAAACGAAAGCCTGCCCATCAAAAAACGATTATTTATCTATGTAGATAACATCATCGATTTTTATTCGGAGTATCCTCAAATGTCGATGTTTATTATAAAAGAGATAGGCAACAATCCGGAAATAATTCGCGAAAAGATATTAGCAGCAAAAAAAAATAAAACAATTCGCTTGGTACAAGTGTTGGAAGAAAGCATAAAGAAAGGAGAAATAAAAAAACTGGATGCAGCTATGTTTATGATCAATCTTCAATCGCTGTGTTCCTTTCCTTTTCTGGCATCGCCCATGTTTACCTATTCACTCAAATCGAATGGGAAAGACTGGACAAAAGATTTCAGTACCGACAAACTGAAACTTGCAGTAAAAACATTTGTAGAAAATTCAATCACCAAATAAACAACTTAAATAACCAATGAAAAGAATTACCGCAGCATTATTGCTCATGTCAACTATCGGTTTTGCACAAAAGGAGACGCTAACGCTCGACTCGTGCATACAGATGGCCAAGAGAAATTATCCGCTGATAAAACAAAACAACCTGATTACCGAAAACGAAAAGAACCAACTCAACAGTGATACCAAAAACTGGTTGCCTAAGATGTCTTTCATTTCGAAAGCCACTTATCAAAGCGAAGTTATTTCGTTTATGGGCACCAGCTTTCCAAACGACAGCTATCTTACTGCACTCGATTTAGAACAAAATGTTTTTGAAGGAGGATTGAATCATCAGCAAAAACAACTGGACAAGTTGAACGGAGAAAATGAATTGCAGAAAAATCAAGTAGAACTTTATAAACTCATCGACCGCATCAATCAACTTTACAGTTCGGTTTTACTTACTCGCGAAAACATCAAGACACTTAGTGTTTACAAAGAAGACATCACAGGTAAAAAAGGAATCTTGTCTTCATCTGTAAAAAATGGATTGTCTCTCCAAAGCAATCTGGACGAGCTGGAAGCTGAAGAATTAAAAACAGAACAATCGATTACCGAAGCCCGCGATAATATGATGGCGCTTTACCAATCGCTCGGAATATTTATCAATAAAACCATTACAGACAGCACCGCACTTTCTACTCAACCGATATTGCGCACATCAGCTGGAGAAGAAATTAATCGTCCTGAATTAAAGTTGTTCGACACACAGAAAGCCATGCTCGATGCCAAACACAAAGTGAATAACCGATTGGCATTGCCTCATCTTACAGTAAGTGCCGAAGGGGCTTATGGTCGTCCGGGGCCAAACTTCCTGAATCAGGATTTACGTTTCTTTGGTCAGGCTGCAGTTAACTTAAAATGGAACATTGGTACGCTCTACACCCTGAACAACGAAAAACAAATGATTACCATAGGTAAGAAAATGGTGGATGTGCAGAAAGAAGTATTTGAGTTCAACACCAAAACTACCATGAACACACAAGTAGCTCAAATCAATTCGCTCAAAGACATGATTGAAAAAGATAGATTGATTATCGAAAAGCGACACAACATTACCAAAACCTTTTCGAGCCAACTCGAAAATGGAAGTGTAACCACTACCGATTATCTTATTCAACTCAATGCCGAAATGCAAGCTGTGCTTAGTCAAAAAGTACACGAAATAAAATTGATGAATGCAATAACAAGTTATAATACTACCAAAGGAATCACCAACTATTAATCGCTAAAATAAATATGAAACAAAAACATCATTCGGAAAATCCGGAAACAGAAAACATGGAAACGGAAAAGAAAAGCAAAAAGAAATTAATTATCATTTCTTCCATATTGGGCACCATTGTTCTTATTGCCGTTGTTTATCTTATCAAAAGCGCTAATTACGAAGGCACCGACAATGCTCAGATAGATGCAGATATTATTCCTGTAAAATCAAGTGTTTGGGGATATGTAAAAACCATTCGTTTCAAAGACAATCAACCAATGAAAAAAGGAGATACCCTCATCACCATTGATGATACAGATTTGAAAACAAAAGTAGCCCAGGCCGAAGCTGCAGTAGAAAGCGCCAAAGCAAATTTAATTTCAGTAAAAAGCAATGCAGGTGCTTCGTCCGAAAATGCAGATGCATCTGCTTTATCTTCTTCATCTGTTCAGCAAAATGTAAATTCGGCAAAAGCCCGATTAACCAAATCGCAGGCAGATTTCAAACGAATAGAAAACATGTTTACTGCCAAAGCCGCTACACAAGCACAGATGGATGCTGCCAAAGCCGACCTTGATGTGACTCAGGCGCAGTATGACGGTGCGGTGAGCCAGTTCAAATCGTCTGCTGCACAATCGCAGGGAGTGCGCTCTCAGGCCGAAGCGCAGCAAGCTCAGATAACACTTGCCGAAGCTATGGAGAAACAACGCGAAGCAGAATTAAATCTTGCCAAAACACAATTGAACAATGCCAACATCATTGCTCCATGCGATGGAATAGTTACCAGACGTGCTGTTGAAGTGGGACAATACATTACCGTTGCTCAACCAATGTGTTCGGTTATCGACAACTCTCACTTGTGGATAACTGCCAACTTTAAAGAAACTCAGGTTCGTAAAATAAAACCGGGACAAACAGTAAACATTGTGGTGGATGCATTTCCAAACATTAAGATTACCGGTGTTGTTGAATCGTATATTGGTGCTACTGGTGCTAAGTTTTCGTTATTACCTCCTGATAATTCAACCGGTAACTTTGTGAAGATTGTGCAACGTGTGCCTGTTCGCATTGAGTTAACAGATTATCCAAAAGAAAATGCGGGTATATTATATCCAGGCTTAAGTGTATTTGCTGAAGTAAGCGTAAAATAAGTGGAAGCCATTCATCACAAAGTAGTTTATCCCACAGGGGCAACCAAGTGGATATTGATTATTACAGCCATTTCGTGCGCCATTCTTGAGCTCATCGATACCACTGTAGTCAATGTTTCGCTTCGCGAGATAAGCGGCAGCATTGGTGCTACCACCACCGAAATAGCATGGGTGGTTACGGCTTATGCCATTTCCAATGTTATCATCATACCGCTTACCAGTATGTTGTCCGACTTGTTTGGCCGCAAAACCTATTTCACAGGGTCGGTAGTTTTATTCACGTTCGCTTCGCTGATGTGTGGGTTGAGTACCAACCTTTGGATGCTTGTATTCTGGCGCTTTGTGCAAGGTATAGGAGGAGGAGGTTTGTTATCCACAGCTCAATCTATTATTATTGGTGCATTTCCACCGGAGAAAATAAGTACTGGGAATGCCATATTCGGAATGGGAATTATTCTCGGCCCTACATTTGGCCCTACCCTCGGGGGTTACATCACCGACAACTTTAACTGGCACTGGATTTTCTTTGTGAATATCCCTATCGGAATTGTTGCTACCATACTTGCCTGGACTTTTGTTACCGACCGCGAAGGAGCCGTTAAACCTCGAAAAATAGATTGGTGGGGAATTATCTTTCTCGTCAGTTCGGTAGGTTCGCTTCAATACGTACTCGAAGAAGGTGCTTCTAAAGACTGGTTCGAAAGTGATGAAATTATTACCTTTTCTATCATTGCTGTTGTTGGTCTAATCGCCTTTATCATTCGCGAATTGAGAATAGATTACCCTGCTGTAAACATTCGATTGTATAAGAATTTCAATTTGGCAATGGGTAGTTTAATGAACTTTATGCTTGGCTTTTTACTTTTCGGTACAGTATTTATTTTCCCATTGTTTGCCCAGATTTCATTGGGATGGACTCCTACTCAAACAGGAGTGTTTATGATTCCAAGTGCACTTTGCTCCGGGCTTACTATGCCTATTGTAGGTAAGATGCTTGGTTCGGGCAAAAATCCGAAGACAATTATTATCATTGGTATTCTTATCACCTTTGTTTTTCTGATGATGATGTCGTTTTCTTCGCCCGACTCCAATCAATACAACTTCTATTTTCCTTTTGTATTGCGAGGTATAGGACTTGCATTTATGATGTCACCCATATTGTCTCTGGCAGTGGCCGGTCTTAGAGGGAAAGATATGGCTCAGGCTATCGGGCTTGCCAATATGATTCGTCAGTTGGGTGGTGCCGTTGGCATTGCACTAATCAATGTTTTTCTTGTAAATAAAAATGCAGAAGTAAGAGGAAGCATGTTGAGCTACGTAACCGATTACAACAACGCCAGCACCGATCGCATTGCAGGACTTGCACAAAACTTTATGTCGAAAGGATATTCGGCTGAAGATGCGCAAACATTAGCCTATAAAACAATGGACGGAATGGTGTTTAAGCAACAAGCCCTCGTTAGTTACGACCAGGGATTTTTTGTTGTTGGTATACTCATTCTATTTTGTATTCCCATCGTTTTGTTTATTCGATACAAAAAACAGGAAAAGACAAAGGCCATCTCCGATCATTAAAAGTATTGTCATTTCTAAATTGCTTATAATGCCCTATTTCGAGTTAACTTATTAATTCGGTTTCTTGTTGTATCAAACAAATAATTACCTTTAACATCTCAAATTATTTTATTCCCATTTGATAATTAAATTATGCTGAAAGTAAAAGTAAATAACAAGGCAGAACATACCATAGAGTTCGAAAATAAAACCAACGGAACGATTAACGGAAATACATTTTTGTGGGATGTGATAGAAGTGAAAAACGGAAGTTTTCATATTATCAAAAACCATAAATCATATAACGTGGAAGTGATAAAAGCCGATGCTAAGGAAAAGAGTTTTCTGATTAGTGTGAACGGTAATAAATATCATCTCAACGTGAAAGACAAGTTTGATGAATTACTTCACAACTTGGGTCTCGACTCTCTTGCTGCAAAAAAAGTAAACGAAATTAAAGCCCCTATGCCGGGTTTGGTTATCGAAGTGAAAGTTGCCGAAGGCGATGTGGTGAAAAAAGGTGATGCCATTATTGTACTCGAAGCAATGAAAATGGAGAACAATATTAAATCGCCAACCGATGGTGTAGTAAAGAAAATAAATGTAAAAAAAGGCCAGGCCGTTGAAAAAAACCAGGTGCTTATTAATTTTTAGTTTCTGTTTTTTTAACAGGTAAAAACATCATAGTAGTATTAAATAAACCAAACCAAAAGAAATGAAAAAAGAAAATTCGCGCAGAGATTTTATTAAAAAATCGGCAGCACTTGCCTTAGGCACACTTGCTGCAACATCAGTTGCCAACAAAGCACTAGCCACAACCGATATATTGGAAAAAGAAATGCTACTTGTTCCGGAAGGAGGTAAATTTACACTTCCCAAATTGCCTTACGAATATGATGCACTCGAACCTCATATTGATAAACTGACCATGGAGATTCATTATTCGAAACATCATCAGGCTTACGTTACCAATTTAAACAAAGCTTTTGATGCACTTGCTCCGGATGTTGCAAAAAATCTGGCTGACTTGGACGATGTGTTTGCAAACATGGATAAACTTCCGGTGGCTATGCGCAACAATGCAGGAGGACATTTTAATCACACGTTTTTCTGGAGAACCATGAAACCAAAAGGAGGAGGAATTCCTACCGGTAAACTGGCGGATGCAATTAACGCTACTTACATGTCGTTTGATGAATTTAAAAAACAATTTGCTGATGCATCTATGAAACGTTTTGGTTCGGGATGGACATGGCTTGTAGCTAACAAAGGAAAACTTTCGATAGGTTCTACAGCCAATCAGGATAACCCATTGATGAAACTAGATAGTGTGGAAATAAAAGGAAAACCAGTGCTTGCACTCGACCTTTGGGAACATGCTTATTACCTGAAAAATCAAAACAGAAGAGCCGATTATATCGCTTCTTTCTGGAATTTGGTAGATTGGGAAAAGGCCAACGAATTATTTGAAAATGCGAAATAATACACCTCACCCCTTTATCCCCTCTCCTTGTAAAAAGGAGAGGGAGTAATAGGTGAGAACTTAAAATAAAAATAAAATAAATAAACTACTTCAGGCTCCGTCACCCCTCCCCTTTTTTAAGGGGAGGGGCAGGGGGTGAGGTCTAACAAAAAAATTATGTCAGAAACATTAACATCAAATGCCTACGGGATAGGGGAGGTATTAACACAATTAGGAATTAAACAAAACAATTACGGAGCTTCTACCGGAACGAAACACATCAACACCAAGGGTGCTAAAATAGATTCGTATTCGCCAGCCGATGGAAATTTAATTGGCAGTATTAACATTGCTACACCTGACGATTATGAGCATGTAATGAAAACAGCTGAGGAAGCTTTTAAAGTATGGCGTTTGATGCCGGCTCCCAAAAGAGGAGAAATAGTGCGTCAGATAGGCGACAGACTGCGCGAGTATAAAGAACCACTTGGTAAACTTGTTTCGTACGAAATGGGAAAAAGCTTGCAGGAAGGTTTGGGCGAAGTGCAGGAGATGATTGATATTTGCGATTTTGCTGTTGGCTTATCTCGTCAGTTGTACGGTTTAACTATGCACAGCGAACGCCCTATGCACCGCATGTATGAGCAATGGCATCCGCTAGGAATAGTAGGAATTATTTCTGCATTCAATTTCCCTGTGGCGGTATGGAGCTGGAATGCTGCCTTGGCATGGGTATGTGGAGATGTGTGTGTGTGGAAACCAAGTTCTAAAACTGCTCTTTGTGCTATTGCCTGTCAGAATATTATTTCGGATGTATTAAAGAAAAACAATGTTCCTGAAGGAGTAAGTTGTGTGTTAATCGGCAATCCGGTGGGCGACTTGATGAACAATGATAAACGTGTACCTATGATTTCGTTTACCGGTTCTACTCGAATTGGAAAAGTAGTAGCAGCTGCCACAGCTCAGCGTTTTGGCAGAAGTATACTCGAATTGGGAGGTAACAATGCCATCATTGTTTCTGAACATGCCGACTTAAAAATGGTACTTACTGGTGCTGTGTTTGGTGCTGTGGGTACAGCCGGACAGCGTTGCACCACCACACGAAGATTAATTATTCACGAAAGTATATATGACAAAACAATTGATGTTTTGAAAACAGCATACAATCAGTTAAAGATAGGAAACCCGCTCGATTCCTCTAATCACGTTGGGCCATTGATTGACAAAAAAGCAGTAGAAGATTATACTAATGCTATTGCCAAAGCAAAAACCGAAGGTGGTAAAATGATTGTGGATGGAGGTGTGGTAACAGGCGAAGGATTTGAAAGCGGTTGTTATGTTAAGCCATGCATCATCGAAGCTAGAAACGAATACCACATAGTGCAGGAAGAAACGTTTGCTCCTATATTATATGTAATGAAATATAAAACCATTGAAGAAGCCATTGCTATGCAAAACGGAGTTCCTCAGGGATTGTCGTCTTCTATTTTTACCAACAGTATGCGCGAAATGGAATTGTTCCTGTCGCAGGCAGGTTCTGATTGTGGTATTGCTAATGTAAACATTGGTACTTCGGGTGCCGAGATTGGTGGTGCTTTTGGAGGAGAAAAAGAAACCGGAGGAGGACGCGAGTCGGGCTCTGATGCATGGAAAGCATACATGCGCAGACAAACCAATACCATTAATTATGGTACTCAGTTGCCATTGGCTCAAGGAATAAATTTTAATATTTAAAGCCCACCCATTAACCCCCTCTCCAAAAGAGAGGGGGCGATAGGTGAGCAATTTAAAATAAAAACTACTTTACATTCCGTCACCCTTATCCTTTGGAGAGGGGCAGGGAGGCTAATAACAATGAATATGGAAAACAAACTATTTAAAAGCGGAGTCATAACAGTGGCTTCGCTTTTGTTTTTTAATTGCCTGATGGCACAAAACATTTTTAAAACAGGAGAATGGCGAGGAGTGTTTAAACTTAACGACACGATTTCCATGCCCTTTAGTTTTGATGTTGGTTTCGATCTCGATATTTATTCGGTGGTGTTTACCAATGCCGAAGAAAACATTACGGCTTCCGAAGTTTCGGTTACTGCCGATTCTGTTTTTATTCGTATGCCTCTTTTCGATTCCGAATTCAGATGCAAAAATCATGGCGACTCGTTAAAAGGAGTGTGGATTAATCATGCCCGTAAAGAAAAAAACATTCTTCCGTTTACCGGATATTGCAATAAAAAAACAAGGTTTGAAATAAAAAACTGGACCAATTACGAGCCTGTGGTAACGGGCAAATGGGAAACCGATTTTAACCCCGGCAAAGAAGATACGTATAAAGCCATTGGTGTGTTCAAACAAGATAATGTTACCAAAGGAAGCAAACTTACCGGCACATTTATGACCGAAACCGGAGATTACCGTTACCTGGAAGGCGTTATGGCCAATAACGATTTTTACCTTTCGTGTTTTGACGGTGCTCATGCGTTTTTGTTCAAAGCCAAACTGAATAACGATAAAAAACTGCTTACCGGTGATTTTTATGCCGGGGCACATGGTCACGAAACATGGACAGCCAAACGAAACGACAATTTTAAACTCCGCAACCCCGATTCGCTTACTTTTCTCAAACCGGGATTTACCAAAATGGATTTTACGTTTCAAAATCTGAAAGGCAAAAAGGTTTCGCTGTCGGACAGCAAGTATAAAAACAAAGTGGTTATTGTTCAGCTTATGGGCACCTGGTGCCCTAATTGTATGGACGAAACTAAATTTCTGGCCGGGTTTTATGAAAAATACAATAAAAAAGGACTGGAAGTAATAGGCCTAGCCTTTGAACGTACCGACAATTTTAACAAAGCTGTTGCCAATGTGAAACGTGTGAAAGATAAATACGAAGCCCGTTACGATTTTTTGATTACCGGAAAAACAGGAGCACAACAAGCCTCCGAAGCTTTGCCTATGTTAAATAAAATTATGGCTTTTCCCACCACCGTTTATATCGACAAAAAAGGAAATGTACGTAAAATATATACCGGATTTTATGGCCCTGCCACTGGCGATAATTTTTATAAATATGTGGAAGAAACCACTCGTTTTGTAGAAAAATTGCTGGCGGAATAAAGAAATTTCATTTAAGTGGTTTTTGGAAAGTTGGGAATTTTATTAAAAGAAAAACGAATTACTTCTAATAAAATTCTCAACTTTTATAAAACAAAGTACTTTTCATTGAAAGAAATTCTCAACTTTCGTAAAACAATGTACTTTTCTTTTAATGTAACGCACTTTTCTTATAAAGAAATTCCCAACTTTTGTAAAACAAAGTACTTTTCTTTCAAAGAAATTCCCAACTTTCCAAATCAGTAGTCAATAAACTTCTATAAATTAACAAAACACTATCTTTCTGACATCAATGGTCGCTTCCGAATATCAAAAAGGTGAGTGAAGCTATAAAGACCTCTTTCTTGAATAAAGATAACAACTAGAATGTTGGGTTCATAACCAAACTTTTTTAGCACTTACATTATATATATTATCTTTATTGGAGAAAACATCAACCATGTAAAAACGCCAATCTAAAAACCCCATTCATCAATATGACGAATTATCTAAATTGGCATTGCTTTTAATATTTATATTTGTCACTCATTAACTATTACACATCTTATACCGATTATTATGTACGGAAATTTAAAAAATGATTTAGAGAAAGAGCTTGCCAACATAGAGGAGGCCGGTTTGTTTAAAAAAGAAAGAATAATAACCACTGAGCAAGGTGCTGTGGTAAAAGTAAGCACAGGCGAAGAAGTAATTATATTTTGTGCAAACAATTATCTTGGTCTTTCGTCTCACCCACGTGTGATAGAGGCTGCACACAAAACCCTCGACACACATGGCTATGGAATGAGCAGTGTGAGGTTTATCTGCGGCACTCAGGATATACATAAAGAACTGGAACAAAAAATAGCTTCGTTTCTAGGGCAAGAAGACACTATATTATATGCTGCCTGTTTCGATGCCAATGGCGGGGTGTTCGAACCATTGCTTGGCGAAGAAGATGCCATTATCTCGGACGAACTGAATCATGCTTCCATTATAGATGGGGTTCGTTTGTGCAAAGCACAGCGTTATCGTTATAAAAATTCGGATATGGCCGATTTGGAAGAACAACTAAAACAAGCACAGGCTCAGCGTTACCGACTCATTGTTACAGATGGTGTGTTTTCTATGGATGGTTTTGTAGCTCCACTTGATAAAATCTGTGACTTAGCAGATAAATATAATGCAATGGTGATGGTAGACGAAAGCCATGCTACAGGCTTTATTGGAAAAACAGGGAGAGGAACAGTGGAACTAAAAAATGTAATGCATCGCGTAGATATAATTACTGGTACATTGGGTAAAGCTTTGGGAGGAGCTATGGGCGGATTTACAACCGGCAAAAAAGAAATCATCAGTATGCTTCGTCAGCGCTCGCGTCCTTATTTGTTTTCAAATTCATTGGCTCCGCATATTGTAGGAGCATCTATAGCTGTCCTCGATATGTTGAGCGAAGCCACCACTCTGCGCGACAAATTGGAATGGAATGTAAATTACTTTAAACAAGAAATTAAAAAAGCAGGACTTGAAATAAAAGACGGAGATTCGGCCATTGTTCCCGTAATGTTGTATGATGCCAAGTTGGCTCAGGAGTTTGCTTCGCGATTATTGAAAGAAGGAATTTATGTTATTGGTTTCTTTTATCCTGTAGTTCCCAAAGGTCAGGCCCGCATACGTGTTCAGTTATCAGCAGCTCACGAAAAAGAACATATTGATAAAGCTGTTAAGGCATTCGCCAAAGTTGGAAAAGAATTGGGAGTGGTAAAGTAATTTACCCTTCCATTCCGAAATGCATCAATGCATCACCCTGATTTATCACAGGGTGTGTGTTGATGGCCACAATAAATCCGTTAGAAGGAGCTACTATTTTTTCTTTGTGTTCACCAAAAGGGTCGGTAATTTCTCCTATCACTTCACCTTTTATCACCGAAACTCCATTGGTTTTCGAACAATGAAACATACCCGAAGCTCTTGCTCTAAGCCACGAAGTTTTATGAATTAATACGGCAGGAGTTTCGCGCACCTCCACATCTATCATCCCTAAATGATTCATCAGTCGGAGACAACCATTCACACCCTCGTTGATGTATTGATAATGAAACCGCGATGATTCGCCACCCTCGAACACTAAAACAGGCTTATTGTATTTAGCAGCTTCTTTACGAAACGAATGATCGCGAAAAGGAGAATTAATAATATAAGGAGCCGAAAACTTTTTAGCAAGCTCTATGGAAACTGCATCTTCGAAAACACAGCGCAACTGAGGATAATTATTTATTTGCTTTCCTCCCGTATGAAAATCAATACCCAAATCAATCTGTGGAATTATTTCGTGTGTTAAGTCGTAAGCAATGCGACTTCCCAACGAACCATTTTTATTACCCGGAAAACAACGGTTCAAATCTTTGCCATCGGGCAAATCGCGAGTTCCATATAAAAAAGCAAAGGTATTAATCACCGGAATGGCAATGACTGTTCCGCAAAGTGGATTACTCACTTCAGGCCGTGTTATCAATCTTCTCACCACTTCAATACCGTTGGTTTCGTCACCATGCATACCTGCCTGCAACAGCACTACAGGCCCCGGATTAACCGAACGAAAGATAGAGACAGGAATTTCAATAATAGTTTTGGTAGGCAACTGATACCAGTTTAAGCTTACCTGAGCAGAGTTTCCGGGCTTTATTTCAAGTCCGTTGATATATAAATTTTTGTTTGTGTATTGCATAGATTACAATTATTGATTCAGATAAACGGAAAATGAAAGCTTATTCTGTTTCTCCATTTCATCCAATCTACAATTCTATTATGCTTCGTGATTGAATTCGTTTCTTTCAACATACTCTATTATTTTTCCGGCAATATCCACTCCTGTGGCGCCTTCTATTCCTTCCAGTCCGGGAGAAGAATTTACTTCCATCACCAACGGACCTCTTGACGATTGCAACATATCCACTCCTGCAATAGCAAGCCCTAGTTTTTTTGCAGATTTAATAGCCGTTTCGCGCTCTTCTTTTGTCAATTCCAAAACTGAAGCACTACCTCCGCGATGCAGATTGCTTCTGAATTCGCCCGGTAATCCCTGACGTTTCATTGCACCTACGATTTTTCCATCCACCACAAATGCACGAATATCGGCACCACCAGCTTCTTTTATAAATTCCTGTACAAGTATATTCGCTTTTAAAGCAAGGAAAGATTCAATTACCGATTTTGCTGATTTATGTGTTTCGGCAAGAATTACTCCAATGCCTTGGGTTCCTTCCAACAATTTTATTACTACCGGTGCACCTCCGACTATTTCTATTACATTATCAATATTTTTTGGCAATGAAGCAAAAGCGGTTTTAGGCATTCCGATTCCGGCTTTAGCCAGCAGTTGTAAACTTCTCAGCTTATCCCGTGAACGAACCAACGCCTGTGATTCTACAGAAGAAAAAACTTTCATTTGCTCAAACTGTCTCACCACAGCAGCTCCATAAAATGTTACCGATGTGCCGATACGAGGAATAACAGCATCAATATCTGTAACCTCCTTGCCTCCGTAAAAAATATGAGGATTGCCCTTTTCGATGGCCAACACACATTTTAAATGGTCAAGAACCATTACCTCATGGCCTCTTTGTTCAGCGGCTTCCACTAGTCTGCGAGTGGAGTAAAGCTTCTGGTTGCGTGATAAAATTGCTATTTTCATTTTTGTTATTGTTTGGTTGATGTAATTATTTTTGTGAAAGATGGTTTAACAATCCAACATCTACTATAAATTTATTTTTCAAAAATCTTCTGCCTATCAGTACCGGATAACGCATCGTTCCTCTATCGGTCAACGAAATTAGAGATTTTATTCGTTTGTTGCCCATTTTGATTATTGTTTTTACAATATAACGGTTCTCTGTTTCTCCAAACGAATTCTTTATTTCACGTTGTGTATAGTTTGTAAATTTTTGCTCCTGATTATTGTATTCGGGATGAGTGGGGTCGAGAAAATAGAAATAAAGCACACCTTCTTCTTCACGAATATCGTGGCAATGCAACACAGCGGTATAAGCACCTGTATCTATTTTTGCTTCTATACCTAATAAACCAAGTTCCGGAAAATCGATGAGCTCTCTTCGGCCAATTATTAGTTTTTCTTTTTTTTCTTTCACTTCAAAATAATTTATTCATGTGTTTGTTATCTTTCAAACATAGCCATGTTTCCAATTTCAACGGGATAAAAGTAATATAACTTATGCTAATAAGCCATTTCAATTATTAAAAACGTTAAAAAAATTGATTATTGATTTTAATAAGGAATTTGAATGAAATGTATATTCAGAGAAACTTATTTCTCTCCCCATCTATAAGTAGGAAGTTCGAGTCCGGCCAAGTCAAGCACGCGGTCGACAACAGTGGAAGCAAGGGCATCAAAATCATTCGGTCTGCTATAAAACGAAGGACTGGCAGGACAAATAATTCCTCCTGCCTCGGTAACCGTTTTCATGTTATTGATATGAATTATACTTAAAGGAGTTTCGCGAGTAACTACTATTAGTTTTCTTCTTTCTTTTAATATTACATCCGCAGCGCGCGTGGTCAAATCATTCGAAATACCAGCTGCTATTCTTGCCAAAGTTCCCATACTGCAGGGACAAATAATCATGGTATCAAACTTTGCCGAACCGGAAGCAAAAGGTGCAGAGAAATCATTTTTGTTATAAAGTGAAAATGGCCATTTTTCATATTCTTTGTTTCCAATTTCAAATTTCCACACCTCTTTTGCATTATCACTCATTATTATTCCCACCTCCTGAATTTGATTATTCAGAAGTTGTAATTTTTGTAATAACACTTTAGCGTAAATGGCACCACTTGCACCTGTAACTGCAATAACGATTTTATGTTTGATTTTACTTTGCATTTCCTGTTTATGATTGAATAGCAAAAGTACCTAAAAAAGAGATTCCTCACCCGACACGAAACTACCTTTATCAAAGTCTTTCCATACCAAGTGAGGAATCGAAAAAATTAGCTTACAACTAAGGCGTAATTTTCACCACTTCCGATTGGATAATTTCGTAGGTGGCTGTATTGTAAATAAAGGCTACTATATGACATTTGTTTACATCACATGGAATAGGTGTACTTCCTGCTGCTGGTGACGAATAACCCGAAGGAACATTGTAAGCAAATTTGTTGATATGCTTCAAGCCTGCACTTGCACTTCCGGTAACCAAAAGTTCTCCCCATGCACCTGTTGGCGTAATGGCATCGCGAAGCATCTCATTAAAGACATAATTTGAAACTATCCCATGATCAATATCGTCCTGCCATCCAATTATACTGTCTTGTGTAATTAAACCAACTAATCTAAATGTGCCAGGAACAGAAGATAAAAATGAATCGCGAACTGCGCAACAAATTTTACGTGTGGAAGCATCGTAATTAATATTAATTTGTAAATCTACAACTGAAGGTTCAGCAATAATACCATTAACAAATGCTTGCCAGTTTAAATAAAATTTTCGATGCGTAAGATTAACAGCATCGTAATCTTTTCTGTTTATCATTCCTTGGGGCAAACCGTTATTTCCATTAATAAGAAGTGCATCATAAATATTTCCAACAGATGTTCTGTAGTCATCAATAAAAGAGTAAGAAGGACCTCCAAATCCTGGAAGTGGAGAAGCAAGACTGCTACTAACATGAGCGGCAAGTCCAATAATTTTCCCAGGATAAGTAGAATCTATCACATGTAATATTCGCGCTGCTCTCGGACAATTAGGGCATCTGTCTGCTGTATAATCTTCAATCAATATTTTCTTCACATGAGAAGTGACTGTTGGAAAAGTAGGTGCAGGGCAAGTAGATGTGTCGCCCAAATTTACATTTCTTGTTGGATAGGGATTGCCTACGTAATCACAAGATGCAATCAAAACGCCAAGAAAAATAGTTGTTAAATAAATTATTTTTTTCATGATATATAAATTTTAAAAACTGCTGGTCACACTTAATGTTATTCCGTTAGAAGCCGGTACCTGACGACAGATTCCACCAACGCAAAAAATTCCTGCACGTTGTTTTCCGTATGATAAAGTAATACGATTTGCATTTTTTGTATAACCTACGGTTGCGTTGTAATAATGATAACGCTGTGTTGTAATTTCGTTTCCGTAATTGTATTGGTCGAGCACTGCCGCAAACCAATGGGTGTTGAAGGTATATTCTAACATTGCTTGAGCCCAGTCCTGTTTATCCTGCCTTGTAGTGAGGTTCTGCATTTCGAGCCGCACTGTGCTTTCACCCTTTAGTCGGTAGGTTAAATCAGCAACCACTATGTGTGAGTAAATAGTTGGAAAGCCCGGTTCCTGAATAACACCTTTGTTGTATTCCTGATATGCATATAATATAGATGCTTTAAATTTCTTTCCGAATTTCTGATTCACCTCTACATAGAAATCACGAAAGAAAACTTTCTTGCCCATAAAATAGGAATTGGTTTTGTATCCTTGTCTGGTGCTATCAGTCGCAGCATCTAGATGAGTTGTGTCTAAATCATTCGAACCGGAATAATTTACGGTGATGTCTAATTTATAATCTGGTTTTT
The DNA here is from genome assembly GCA_903926385.1 of uncultured Bacteroidota bacterium. Lineage (GTDB taxonomy): Bacteria > Bacteroidota > Bacteroidia > 2-12-FULL-35-15 > 2-12-FULL-35-15 > 2-12-FULL-35-15. The sequence goes on along the minus strand of CAIYIS010000045.1, from coordinate 16,456 downwards.
TAACTGCTTTCCAGTTTACTTCTCCCGAGAATTGAAACTCTCCGTTAGGTTGGGAAGCATAAGGATAAAAAGTAAGTAGACTATAGGTATGATTTTTATTTAGAGCAGGAGTGTAATTCAACAGTAAATTATTTAAGGTTGCACTTCTGTCCGAACGGAAATTCATGTTATCAGCTCTGCTGGCACTTGCCGAAAGAGCAAACCCTTTCATTGCATAACTTGCCTGAAGAATTTCGGCTTCTCCCGGTTTATATATTTTGTTATTGGCAGCATTAGGGTCGTTTATTTTTGTAGCCCATTCGCCATTTAAGTTAAAGTTGTTTCTATTAATTTGAAAACGTCCGGCATAAGCTCCAACGTTTTGTGGTAATTCCAAATCAGGATCATCGTCCTGCTGATAGCGACTCACAAAACTACCACCCAAAGTCACTTTTAATTTCTTTTCTTCTAATTTTTTAAAGGTTTCGTTTATCTGCATTTCTCCATCAAAACCTCTAACTATACCAGGGCCTTGAGTCATAAACGAACGCTGTTTACCAGTAAGTCCGGTTAAATAAACTCCTTTGAACGGTTCATACTTTAATCTGACTCCATCCAAAGCATTATCAAATCCTAGTCCTTTTTCTTCATAACTACGCAACACTAATCCATTTCCAAATTGCTGATAAAAATTACCAACGGTTACTTCCAACGCATCCGATTTATAGGTTGCAAATCGATAGGGCAACCCATTGCCTTGGTAACGGGAATCGTAACCCTGCAATGCATTCAAATAACTTTCGTAACGAACACCTGCTGTAAATTTGCCTCGCGTGTAAATGATATTTGCAAACCCGTTCATCAACATTTTTTCAGGCACATTAGGTGCGCCTATAGTAGAATCGGGAATGTAATATTGGGCATCTGCCTGAAAATTTCCATGCACTTCACCAAGGGCAACATTGCTTAAATTAGCCGTGTTTAATTGTGCTACCGAAGTGCTGGCATATATTATTCCGCAACCAACAGTGGCAAGTAATCGTTGTTTTAGTTTCACTATAAATTCTAATTTTGTTTACTTTTTATTCTGTCACTTTTTCGCCTTTGGCAACTTTTTTTACCACTTCAAATAAGTGCTCCTCATCTCCCTCAGCATACGAATTATGTTGCCAAACAATATTGCCTTTTCCATCAATAACAAATGTGTGAGGCACATTATTTACATTCATTGCACGTTTAAAATCCTGGTTTTCGTCAATGTAAACTTCGTAATCCCAACTATGGCTTTTGGCATCTGTGCCAACTTTCCCGGCACTTCTCGAATCATCAATTGATATAGCGATAAGTTTTACACCTGTTTCTTTTTGCCACTGAGCATAGTTTTCGGAAATAGCATCCAACTCCTTTTTGCAAGGTTTACACCAGGTTGCCCAAAAACTAATGATAATGGGTTTACCATCATTTGTAAATTTAGCTGTGTTTACTATTTTCCCTTCAGGTGTTTTTACATCAGCAGCTGAAATAGTTCTTCCTTCTGGATTCTGAGCAACAGAAAAATTAATAAATGCGAACATTGCCACTACTCCAATTACAATTCTTTTCATAAGATTAAATTTTGTGACCGTTTTTAAAAAATAAATCAGCAGTAATGAGTCAAAAAATAGACCATACTGCTGATTTACTTAATTTCAATTATTTTTATTTATTGATAGAAACTTTTTTAGTGATTGAACTGTTACCAACTTTAATAGTCACAAAATACATTCCATTATCATATAAAGATGAATTAATAGAATAACTGCCATCTCCTGCAGCAAGTTTACCAAGATTTTCCTGTAATACAACCTGTCCGATAGTATTTACCATAGTAATTGTAACAGGGTTAGCTTCTGTCAATTTATAATTAACAGTTGCTATATCAGTCATTGGGTTAGGATAGATATTTACAGCTGCAATATTATCAATTTCCTGAACAGCCAAAGGGATGCTGAAGTTAATATTGTCCACATATAAATTATTACCATAAGCAGAAGTAGCTTTGAAACGAACCAAAACGCTTGGGTTTCCCATATAAGTATTTAAACTAACTGTTTCAGTTCTCCAATCAGCAGTAGATGCAGGAGCATAAGCTGAGGTAGTTGCTGCAGAAGTTGCTAATGTAGCACCTGATTTATTATACACAGATGTCCATGTTGTTCCACAGTTGATAGAAACCTGAACTTCTAACTTATCCGCTTCAGTTTGATACTGTGCATGGGCAACATCAAAAGTTAATGTAGCTGCTGTTGCAAGGAAAAGAGATTGAGAAGGAAGTTCCATATTGTCAACAACTCCAGAACCGATATTATAAAAATCCACACCGCAGCTTTTTGCTGAATTATTACCGATAGTTGCATTTGCCCATGTTGAGCCATCTGAACCGGCAGTAAGCATAAAGCTTGAAGGGATACCTGCTGCTTCGAAAGATTCAGAGACAGGTCCGCCTCCAACTGCTGGATAAATAAGGAAAGATGCATTAGTAGAGTTGTTAGAAGTGGTAGGATCAGATCCTCCATTAGGATTAGACACAACAGCAGTGATAGTGTGTGAACCAGCAACAGTAGACCCTACTCTGTATCCTGTTATAGTTGTATTTGCATAAGTTGCAAGGTTTCCTGTCCAGTTGATGGTTCTTTGTGTAGTACCGTCCACTTTTAATGCAATAGAAGCTGAAGTTAGGTTGGTTAATCCAATATTTCCTAGTCTGAATGAAGGCATAACACTATCACAAGAAGCTAATGAAGGGTTTAATGAATTAGAATTCATCATCTCTGCATCAACTGAGGCAGTAGCTGCTGAACAACTTCCTGCAGCAGTCCAAAGAGCAGCAGTATTTACCTGACCAACCTCTGTGATTGAACGGTCAGGACAAACCATATATACAGTAGGGAAATAATGAATAGCATAAGCAGTTTCAAATGCAGAAGCTCCCGGAGTTGCAGTTGACAAATCCACTATTGGATAAAGAGTTCCTGTAACCCAGTCTCCTTGAGTAGTACAAGCAGAACATGTTCCGGCAACACCGTTCAATTGAGCAGTAGTGTTGGTTAATTCTCCTTCAATGTACATTACTCTCACTTTGTTGTCACCATTTGGACCATGAGCAGAATAAAGACCTTCCAAAGCAGGAACGCCACCTGTACCGGCTGTTACACCTGTATGGTAATTCCAACAAGGACCGCACCATGCAGCAGATACATCAATAAAAACGGTGTAACCTGAATCTAACAAAGCATACAAGTGTTGAGTATTGCTGTTTAAATCTGGGAATGTAAAATCGGGAGCAATGCTTCCGGCTGCAAGTTGAGCCTTGCTTTCTACTGACGTTAACGTTAGTGTTAATGCAGTAACAAATAGTAAAACTTTTTTCATGATTTTTTTGTTTAAAGTTAGTAAGAAATAATTTAGAGCGACAAAACTATACTACTTTAATTAGAAATGCAAATAAATAAGGTCTTATTTTTACCTTTTTCGATAAAAATCATACGAAAAGAGATTACAGGCAGGGGTCGGATTTAATTATTACATTTGTTCCATCATACTAATTCTTTAAAATACTATTTATGAAAAAAACACTTACTACACTTTTATTATTTTCTTTAATTTATCTGAGGGGCTTTAGTCAAACCTTTGTGGTAATGGACACAAATAACAATAACTATTCTAATGCAGTAATGGACATCTATTTGCCCGCCAACTCAACTAACACTACCGAACTGTTAGTAAAAAACACATCTTCAACCACTGACACATTTAAGGTTGTACGTACTTTACAATATATTGATGCGTTGGACGCGACTCAATTTTGTTGGGGAGGTTTGTGTTATGGCACTACTACTAACACATCCTTTCAAAGTTTGGCATGTCCCACAAACTCCACAATTAACTTTGTTGGAGGTGGGTTTCATGCAGTGTTTAATTCAGGTCCTGCTTGTATAATCCGTTTGGTTCATTACAAATTTTACAACATTCATAATGCTTCTGATTCCACTGGAATAACTTTAAGGTATATTTGCTCTACAGGTATTAAAGAAGAAAGTAAAGTTGAAGGCAATCTTTCATCCATATATCCTAACCCAGTTTCTTCATCATCTATTATAAATTATACGCTTGATGTTACTGCTAAACATGCAAAAATTACTGTGTCTGATATTTTAGGAAAAGAGGTAAAACAAATACCATTAAATGAGAAACAAGGAAACGTACAAATTAATTCGAATGAGTTCGAGGCGGGTGTTTATTTCTATTCTCTAAAAGTTGACGATAAAATTATAACCACAAAAAAGCTGATTATTACAAAATAGTTAACCTTATATAACAAACAAAAAGAGCCATTACTTAGTAGTGGCTCTTTTTGTTTTTAGTTATTGCTATTAATTCTTTACCTAAAATCTTCCTGTTTCATCCCCAGCCATTCCAGTGCCGAACCATTAAGCAGAAGCTGTTTGGTGGCATCGTCATAAGGCATAGAGCGGATTAAACTTCCCGGACTGTTTTCGCCCAAAGGGAAAGGGTAATCGGAGCCAAGGGCCACGCGATTGGGGCCAAACATTTTTACAATAAAGTCGAGCATTAGCGGGTCGTGAACCAAGGAGTCGAGCCAAAATTTACCAATATATTCGCGAGGATTTTTTTCATTATGTATGGCTACTAAATCGGGTCGGCAATGATAGCCGTGTTCTATTCGCCCAATGGTAGAAGGAAAGCTACCTCCTCCGTGTGCAAAAGCCACTTTTAGTTTGGGGAATTTTTCGAAAACACCTCCGAATATTAAGGAGCAAATAGCTCTTGATGTTTCGGCAGGCATACCCACCAGCCAGGGTAACCAATACCGTTGCATATTTTCTTCTCCCATCATTTGCCAGGGGTGAACAAATATGGCAGCACCCAGTTCTTCGGCTCTTTTATAAATAGGAAACAATGCCGGTGACCCCAGATTCCAGTCGTTTACCACATGAGAACCTATTTGAACTCCACGCAATCCTATTTGCATACATCGCTCCAGTTCTTTAACAGCAAGGTCGGGGGCTTGCATCGGAATGGTGCCTAATCCGGCAAATCGTTTCGGATGTTTTTTAACAATATCAGCAATGTGGTCGTTCAGAAACATCGATATTTCGAGGCAGTCTGCTGGTTTTGTCCAGTAATTAAACATTACCGGAACGGTGGACAATACCTGAACATGCACCTGCTGCTGATTACACTCTTCTATTCTTTTTTCGGCATCCCAGCAATTGCTTTCTATTTCGCGAAACAGATGTCCGTCATCCTTTAGCATTTTAGCGCAACAGGGCTTGTGATGCTCGAGCTGAATAAACCCTCCGTATCCAAATTTTTCTTTCCAGTTTGGAATGTTTTGCGGAAGAATATGCGTGTGGATATCTATGGTAAGTATGTCTGTCATTCCTGTTTTAAAAAATCGCCTACTATTGTTTCTGCCTCTTTCAATGCAGTTTCCAGGTTATCATTCAATATTATTTTATCAAACAGATTGGCCTTTACCAGTTCGTGTTCGGCTTTTCCTATTCTGCGGGCAATGCTTTCGGGAGTTTCGGTTTCTCTCGATTTCAATCGCATTTCGAGGTGCTGAATAGACGGAGGCATAATAAAAATAGCGAGTGCATTAGTGCCGAATTGCAACCTCAGGTTTAAACCTCCCATCACATCCATATCGAAAATAATATGCTTTCCTTTTTTCCAGATACGTTCTATTTCCGATTTCAGTGTACCGTAAAAATTGTCTTTATACACCTCTTCGAATTCTGCAAATTCATTGTTTGCAATTTTCTGTTTAAACTCTTCGAGCGAAATAAAATAATAATCCACTCCATGTGTTTCTCCTTTTCGTTTGGGCCTGCTGCAAGCCGAAACCGAAAACTCCAGTTGAGGATACACCTTGAGCAGGTGATGCACTATGGTGGTTTTGCCTGCTCCCGATGGTGCCGAAAAAATGATGACTTTGCCTTTCATATTTGTCATTGCGAAGGAGGAACGACCGAAGCAATCTCTAGGAGAAGCTTTCGAATAAATCTTTCCATCCTGAATTCATTTCTTTAATTAATAATTCTTTTTTCTTTCTTGAACCTGCTTAGGCCTGCTTTATTTAATTCAATTAATACTAACAACACAAATTGGTTTGTACAGAGATTGCTTCACTACGTTGGCAATGACACTATAAAACATTTAACAATTGTTCTTTTATTTTTTCTAACTCGTCTTTCATCTGAACTACTAGTTTCTGAACAGTAGAATCGTTTGCTTTGGAGCCAATGGTATTAATTTCTCTTCCTATTTCCTGAGCTATAAAACCCAGCTTACGTCCGCTACCCAGCTCTTTCATGGCTTCCATAAAATAGTCGAGGTGAGTTTTAAGTCGTAGTTTTTCTTCGGTTATATCCAGTTTTTCTATGTAATAAATGAGTTCCTGTTCAAAACGGTTTTCATCTATTTTTTCTTTTTCTATCACTTCGGCAATATTCGTTTTTATGCGGTTGCGAATGTTATCCACCCGCGCTGCATCCATTGCCACCACTTCTGCCAGCAGTTTATCTATAATTCCTATCCGTGTTGCAAACTCGGCCGATAAAGTATTTCCTTCGTCTTCTCTGAATTTCTGAAACGCTTCTATGGCTTTGTCGACAGTACTTTTAACAGCTTTCCATTCTTCGGCATCCAGTTCAGTAATTTCTTTTTCGGCTTTTAGCACATCGGGCATTTTCATGGTTAGTGCTAATAAATTTACCGATGTATCGTTTAGCTCTTCGGCCAGGGTTTTTAGTTCTTTGTAATACACTCTGGCCAGAGTTTTATTAATGGCTACGGGCATAGCTTCCTGCAAAAACTCTGTAAACACAGTAATGTCCACTTTACCTCTTTCTATTTGTTTCGAAATTTCCGAACGCAGTTCCAGTTCTTTTTCCTTGTAAGCATAAGGCATTCGGAGATTCAAATCCAACTGACGACTGTTCAGCGAACGGACTTCTACTGTTATTTTTTTTGCGGAAAATTCGTTTGTGGCTTTCCCAAAACCAGTCATTGATTTTATCATTCTTCTTTTTTATTTGAAAACAAATGTAGTATTTTCTGCTAATAAGGTGATGAAAGTTGCAAACGGAACTTATTTTTTAAATCTTTTCATAGGCTCGCTTACCAAATACACACCAAATATAATCAGGGCTCCGGCTGTTAGTTTGTGCAAATCCAGCATGTCGTTTTGGTAAAAATAAATAGCAATGAGGGTAGCAAAAAACGGTTGAAGATAAATGTAAATACTCACCACCGAAGGGCTCAGCGCCCTCAGCGCATAGGTATTGAGCAGATAAGCCACAAAGGTTACACCCAGCACCACAAAAACCACATCTCTCCACACCTGAGCCGGCATGCTTAACCAGTTTATCTGAGTAAACTCGGCATAACCAAACGGCAACACATAAATAAACCCGAACAAAAACACCCATTTAACAATGGTAAAGGTATTGTACTTTTTCATCAGCGGTTTTACCAAAACCACATAACAGGCCCACGAAATGGAGTTGAGCAATATCATCACATCGCCTCCTATGGTTTCCGAACCAAACGAAAAATCTTTGTTATACAAAAGCATAATGAGAGCACCCGCCACACCCAACGCTATACCTGCTATTTTGCCAAACGATATACGTTCTTTGAGCACCACTGCTGCTATAATAAGCACCACAATGGGATTAGAAATCATTATAATGGAAGCATTGATGGGGGTGGTTAGGCTTAGCCCTTTCAGAAAAAGCAACTGATTACACGCCACACCACACACAGCAAGCAAAGCCATACGGGGCAAATCTTTCTTGTCTACTTTTTCTTTTATAAAAATAGCACTCACTATCCAAAACAAAACCATAGCACCGCCCACCCGCATCAGCACAAAAGCAAAAGGCTGAACATAAGCCGGCATCACTTGTTTGGCTATGGAATAATTGGCACCGTAAAGCAAATTTACAATAAGCAATGCCAGATGAGCCTGTAGTTTTTTACTCATCTCCAGCCCCTCCCCATCCCTCCCCAAGGGGGAGAGCCTTATTTAGTAATCTCTTCTTTTGCAAGAGCAATGGTGTTTTTAGAATTTCCTATAAATATAGCATGGCCGGCTAGTATTACCGGACGCTTCAAAAAGGTGTATTCGCTCAATATATAATTCTTATAATCGGTTTCGGTAAGTTGCATTTTATCCAGCCCCATAGCTCTGTATTTAAGTGCCACCCGGCTAAACAGGGCTTCGTACGAACCACTCAACTTTTTCATTTCGTCCAGTTGAGCAGCTGTTATCTTTTCTGTTTTTATATCCTGCAACACAAAGTTATGTTGCTTTAGTTTCAATTCGTCCATTATTCGCGAGCAAGTAGAACACGAACTGAGGTAATATACTTTTTTCAAAATGTTGGTTTATTAGTTAGGCTTACCTTGATTAGTCCTGTTTTTAAAAGGCCCGCAAAATTAAGGAAAATTAAATAGGAATGGGGCAATTGTTCAATTGGGCAATTAGGCAGGAGGTGATAGGGAAGAGGGGAATAAGCGAGGATGCCTGTTGAACTGAATGAAGTTAAATTACATTCTTACTTGATTTATGCAACTTTTCAATTCCAAATTCTATTCTTATCATATCGTAAACTTCTATGGCATTGAAAGAAACAACCTGCCATGGAAATTCATATAATTTATCATCTGACATATTTTCTATTTCCTGATTGAATTCAATATTAAGTTTTGTAATGGCATTATATATTTTGTTTGGCAAAATCATATAATATTTACGAATTGCGGCTGATAATTTAGCGTGTGTAATAAAAGTACCTTCTTCATAATTACCAGAATAAATAATATCATTTGGGTCTTTTTTCTGAATTTCCCAACCTTTCAACCTTTCTTCTAATTCCGAAAACAAGACCATTATTTCATAACAGGCTTCTATTTGCTTTTCATATACAACTGACCGAAGTGTGCTCTTACGTTCTCTATAAAACAAATAACAGGTGAAGCCTGTAAAAAGGGCGGTAAGCAATCCTATGATGATTTGCAAAAAGGTTTCTATAGACATTATTTAGTCTTTTTTAGAAAAGAGTTGCGATAATAAATAACCTGCTAAAAGTATTGCTCCTGCAGCCAAACCGACATTAACTAATGATTCTGTATTTCTGCCTGAAATATAATCATTGTATTGCTTTTCGGTAATATCTCCATTCTGATATAGTATAAGCATATATTCATCTTTCTCCGCTTTAGATGCAGTGTTATGACGAATTTTGTTACCTAATTCTGTTAATCTCGCGTAATTCATTTTTCAGATGAGTTATTATTATTTTTCATTGATTCTGCTGCTTTATCAAACATAAGTGAAGTAAATCTTTCAATTGTATTTTGATGGGAGCTAACTTTATCTTTTAGTTTTTCTATTTCATGATTTTGTTTGATCATTTTTTTATCTAAATCATTGCATAACGTTTCATGTTTGTTGTTTTGTTTAAAATGAAGCCAAGAAAAAACTACAGCAGCAGAAATTACTGTTGCAATAATGGTAATTACTGCTCCTACACCGATTGTTATTTGTGTTTCTTCTAATAAGATCATTTTAAAATCAATTGTAACATTGCTTTAATTTTCTATTTAAATAATAAACCGCGACCATACAAAATGGCTTGAGCTTATTTCCCGTTCTTGTTAACCATTTTTGTTTTTCAGATTCAAAGTATCTTTGTTTTAATTGACCTGTTCTATATTGTTTGCTTTCTGCTTCTACTTTTCTTTGAACCTCTAAGTATACTTCCCTACGACCATCATTCATTTTTTGCAATTTCGAAATCTACTCTCGAATTCATTAACGCAACAAGAACATTGTTTTTTGAATCCGACATTTAACCATTAATAAATATTTAAAATAATTTAAAGATGCCTTCCTATATGACCAACTAAAATCTTACCTTCATTAATTGATGGGATTCCTTCATGGAAATAAATTCTTCTGTCATTTGAATACTCTCTACTTGTATCGCTATAACAAAGCTTCATGTGAGGTTCGCAACATACTTCTACACTTTCTTTTTTATTATTTACAAAAACAAAAGTAAAATCTACTTTCCTTGCTGCGTGTCCTTCCAATGAAGCTGTTTCATCTAATTGTGATATAATTGAAAAGGCTTCTAAAACCTGTGTTCGGTTTTTGTTTTTTTTGTCAATGCTTTTGAACTTGTCATTCAATGCTGCCAAATGATAAATTATTTTCATGGGGCAATCATCAAAAATTGAATTTATGCTAACTCTGTTTCTTTCGTGGAAATAAAGATTGGGGAAATATTTTATGCATTCGTTGATGTAGAAATTTTCATTCTTGGGATACAAACCTAAATAATGTCTTCTGAAATCAAGCCATCCTTGACTATTATATACAATTTGAAATTCGGGGGCAACTCCTGCAACGGAATTGAATGCGATTAAGCCATGACAAAGGTCTCGGTTGTGCTCAGGTAAAAGAACTGTAATTACTTCTTGTGTTGAATATGTTGTTACTGCTGTTTCAATTAAAATTCTTTGCAGGGCATTGTAAACATCTCTATCAAGATGTTGTTTTCCTATTTGTGGATTGAAAAGTAAATCCGAAAGCAGGACACCATTAAGAAAATTTATATTATAAATATCGTGATGAACAAAAAGTTTATTTGTTTCACTGTATTTCCGTATGTAAACAATATCGTTGGAAAGCAATTTTGTTTTACTTTCAATTTCAGGAGTTGTAAAATTTTCGTTATTGGCGAAAGATTCCGCTACGATATAAAACTCTGCTTTCATAGCGTTATGTTACCTTGTAAATTTAAAGATATTTGCCAAATCTATTTCCTGTTGGTCAAAAAAACCATCAGGCCAATTTTCTATTTTACCTTTTTTGTCCATAACAAGTTTTACAGGTTCAAAAGATTCGTTAAAGTATTGAATTGTTAGCTCATCGTGTTTAATATTGATATCAGGATTTAAAGCACTAACTCTAAGTCCATTTAAAATATGCTCACTATGAGATTCAATGAAAACCTGAACTCCTCCAGACGCTACCCTTGCAAAAAACTCAGTAATTTTTGATTGTGCTTTTGGATGAAGGTGTGCTTCAGGATTCTCAATTATTAAAGTTTCTCCAGGCTGTGCAATTAAACCACTAACAATTAAAGGTAATATATAGCTATAACCAAAACCAACATTGGAAGGTTTGTAACTATATGAGTTATTTTTATTATTTAAAAGCAATTGCAAAACACTACTTGTCTTTTCTTTTCCTTCAATTTTTATTTTAGCACCTTCCAAAACATAACTTAGCCATTCTTCTGTTTGTTGAATGACGCTTTTTGCATCGATTCCCAAATACATATGATCCTGCACTAATGGTAAGTTGTCATTTGCAAGAATATTGATAGTGTATTCTCCTCTGGCTCCAACATTTAAAAATTCAGGAAGAGATGTTTTATCAACATATTTTACTGGTCCTAATCTATCAGCACTTATATAATGAATGTACGAAATTATTTCACTAAAAATAACCTGAGGCACTTCCTCTACGATTTCCTTTTCACTGGTTGTAAATCCCATACTAGTGTTGAAATCTTTAACACTTTTAATTGTCTTCTTTAATGACTCATCATCAATGGCACTATATTCGGTTTTTATTTTTTTAGTTTTTGCAGTTAAAGAATCCAATTCATTTTCTTCGAAATCTAATTCAATTTTTAAATTTGGTGAATCGAGTGTAATTTTGTATGAAATAACTCCCCCTCTAGGTGTCTCACTATTTTTTATATCATCGAAATTACCTAATTGAATGTATTTACCATTGAGAATCAACTTTTCGATTTTTTTTAAATGCTCACTAGATTGAGAAAGTAAAATTATGGATTGTAACAGAGATGATTTCCCCCTTCCATTTATACCTGTTAGCAAATTTAGTTTTGAAAACTCGAATACAGGAGATTTCTGAAAACATTTAAAATTCTGAATTTGTAATTCTTTAATCATTTATGTTTTGATTTAATATTTCGTGAACAATTCTAAATCGGTCTAAAACTTTTATTTTATTACCTGTTGATTTCGTTACTGCCTCAAAATAAACAGTGTTTTCAATAAGTGCAGAATAATTCGTTTTAATTATTTCTCTATTTTTTTCAATAAAAGTATCAGATTTAGAAGAAAGAAAATTACAAACTGTTTCTAAAATAGCAGTATTAATAGTTCCTCGTGTATAATCTGTTGGGATTCTAAAATTGGCCCTACCCCAAATAGAATAAGACCATTCCATAACTCTTCGAAAGTCCAATTTCATGTCTTCAATTATTTCATCCTCTGCTTTGTTTATTTTTTTCATAGCAGTTTCAACAAATTCACTCATATCTCCAGTGTAATCATTTTGATAATCAAACCATTTAAATGCTAAATATCTCAATACTACTTCACGGTCCTTCATTCTTGTAGATTTCACTCCCCAATAAATAGCTTCCTGGAAATAATCTTGTTCTGATAACTCTTTTAAAAGTCGTGTTGATTTTCCAATAAAAATACAATTACGTACTTCTTGCCTATTTAACATTGTTCCCCCAGTATTTATTCTGTTAAATAAATCATAAATAACTACCATTGGTGTAGATGGTTTCAAAACAAAAACTGTTAGTTTTTTATCTTCAAATTTCGACTGTAATGTCTCTGGAAGCCCTTTAAAAAACAACCCATTGTATTTTGGTAATGCTTCAATATCTTGTAATGGAAATTCTCCTTTATAAAATTGTTGAATTGCTGTTGACCTTTGGAGTCCATCGATAACTATATATTTGGCTTCTTTTGTTTCGTTCAAATAAATTGGAGGTAATGGGAAATTCAAAATAATTGATTCGATGAATTTACTTTTTTGAACATTACTCCAAACTTGATTTCTTTGGAAGTCTGGCTGAATGACTATTTTTCCTTTTTCCAATTGTCTTAAATACTCATACACTGAAAAAGGCTCTTCTCCTATTTCAATACTTTCATAGGCTGGGTCATAAGGATAAAGACTTCCATCATCCTTTTTATCTTCTAATGCGGTATCCTCGTCTTTCTCTATTGTTTTTTCTTGTTCCTGTTCAGCCATTACTTATTAAAATTGAGACGCAAATATAATTATTATCACAGCAAAAAATCTAACTAATGGAAATTCTTGAAGAATAAGTAACAAATAGTCATATATGAAATCAATTTGTGCTTTAGTAATCTTACTCTATTAAGGTCCCCCCTCAAAACCTCCCCCTATGCCTCCCAAAATTCTCCAAACTAGGGTAAAACTTAGGGTTAGCGGGCAGGTTTATTTGTTTACCTGCAAATATGCCAATGCCATAATTGCTGGTTTCTTCTTTAAATTTATTTGAAATTACCACTCGGTAATCATCATCAATGCTTATCAACCCACGGTCGAAAGCCCTGTGTAAATTGGGGCATAGGGCTATGCCGTTGGTAATGGTATCGTCATAACTTTCGGCAAAAGGCACAATATGGCAGGCATCAATCATCGAAACATTAATTACTGCATCTATCTTCATCCCCGAAATACAGCAGGTATTATTATATATTTTAGGTATTTCTCGTTTAAACAAACTGCCACGTATAAAAATTTCTTCTTCGTTTTGTTCCGCTATCAGTTTTTTTATTTCGGCTCGGTAAGCCGTGGCAGGCTCGTGTAGTATTTTTCCTTCAAGGTCGTCAAATAGTTTCTTTTGTTCACCGGATGAATTGCTGAAATTACTTTTGGTGGAAGGAAAATAGGTGTCAATTAAAAATTGTTGTAAAATACCATTGCTTGTTGTTTCCTTCATGAGTTCAAACAAGTCTTCATCCAACGTAGCATATTGCACTGCCCCGTTTAATGCTGTAAAACTAGAAATGGATTCCATAGCAGATAACATAACTTCAAAACCCGACTTTGGAACCAAGTGCCAGTACTTTGGTTTTTCCTTATGCAGATGAAAGAAGGGTAAAGCAAAATTACAAACAAAAGGAGTATTCACAAGGGCTGTCCAGTTGGCTTTAAACAAAAATACCAACTCGGGGGTGATACTTATTTGGTTTTGCGTAATTAGTTTGTTTTGGAAACCTTGCAAAACACTTAGCAATAATATGGGCTTATGCGGTGCAAGTCCATAAGGAGTATTCCCTCGCTTTAGTTTTTTAAAAGCTTGAAGATATGTAGCGAGTGTATTCAAATAAAGTGTGTTTTCTTGAAACAAATGTAAGAAAAAAAGCTTCACTTTTTAAAAATCCATGCCCCAACCTTACAAACACAACCAAATACTCCCCCTCCAACCCCCACCGTTTATAGAATATCAGCGATTATTTCAACAATATCGATTATTCGGACTCGGATAATGATTATTCGGACTCGAATAATGAATAGTCGGACACAAATAATCGCTACTCGGACACGAATAATGATTATTCGGACTCGAGTAATGAATAGTCGGACTCGGATAATGATTATTCGGACTCGAATAACGAATAGTCGGACACAAATAATCGCTACTCGGACTCGAATAATGATTATTCGGACTAGAGTAATGAATAGTCGGACTCGGATAACAATTATTCGGACTCGAATAATGAATAGTCGGACTCGGATAATGATTATTCGGACACAAATAATCGCGACTCGGACTCGACTAAACGATATTGTTAAAAGTAGGGAAAAAAGAAGGGGAAATACAAAAGAAATCCCGGTAAGAATTTAATAATTACTTACCGGGATTAACCCTGAAGCTAAGCAAAGCTTCGTGCAAACGCTACTACTGCATTAAGGAATTAAAGCAGAAATGGTATGGCTCCATACAGGTTCCATATCGTTTACATCAACCTCAACAATACCACTTGCTTTCAAAGTTTGCGCAGATTGAAAATACGCAACTTTTAAGCTTGGAAGTCCGTTAACACTAATACTAACCGAAGTAGTATCGGGTAAACGAATCCAAGTAATTCCGTCAAGCGAATAACGCCAGTGATAGATGTTCACCAGTTTATCCTTTTTAACGCGAACTTTAGCAGAACCAACATCAGTTTTAAAAACTTTAAAGTAACGGCCGGTAAGAGACGGAGTGCTCTTAATCATAAATCCGATACTTTGAATTGCCATCGTGGCGCGGGCTACATTGCCTGGTATTATAGCATTAGCCTGTTTTTGCACCTGATTTGCAATGTCGGTTAGAGTAAGGATGACATCAGTTGCCTGAGTGCCCTCCAGGGTGGTAAGCGCTTTCGACTTGTTAGTCTCGCGCAGTGTAACGGTATCAGATAAATCAGTTATCTGTCCGTCAAGCAGTGTTACAGTAGCCAGAGGGATGGTAACCCCCGGATCGGCCCCTGCATTGTCGTGAATACTTCTGGCAAATGGCAGTAACTCGGTTACTTTCATCTCCGCGAAGTGAAGTGCTATCAGCACTTGAACAATGTTCTTTTTCATAACATTTTGTTTTTTGATTAATAATTATGGAAACCTTCTAAGCGTGTTTCCTGCTGCAAAGGTCGGAAACAGGGCAATGCGCGAAATAAAAATTGTGTATCTGGTCGAAAATGGGCGTTTGCTGGTCGTAAATCGCCTGTAAGTGGTAACGAGGGTTTCCGAAAAGGGCTATTTTTAGTCCTTCCCGAGGTTCGGATTCATATAAATTTCTTTGAATTCAGCAATTCTTCTCCTTGCCACTTTCAGTTTTTCTCCGTTTTCCATTTCTACTTTTGAAGTTACTTTGTCAAACTTTTTACATTGATTCAGATTAACACCATGCTTATCGTGAATCTTAAAAAATGTTTCTTTGGGCAGCAAACTCAATACTTCCATAAGAGTGTTGATAACTACAATACGAGTTTTGTCGAGAAAATGAACGGTGGTGTAATTACCATCTGCTTCGCAATAATTAATGGTGGCCATTTCCATAAATACGCATCCATCTTCGGTTGGCAAAGCTATCTTTTCGAGCTTATGCACATTGTACAATCGGGGTTCGGTGCTCATTTTAATTACTATTTAGCCTGCACATGCTGCAATTAAAAACACATGCAGAAGGTTCAACATATTTTGAAACTATACGCGCACACGCATAGCATCAACAGTAATAATTATGATGATTCAATGATTGAAAAATATAAAATTACAGGGTAGTAATTTCCATTAGCAGTTTTGATTTTTGATTGTTTGTATTAATTGCTTTTGCTAAATCTACGGCAAAAATAAGGAAATATTTTTGAGAAAACAAAATTTGAAATCAAAAATTATGAAGCAGGATAGGGCAGAGGGAGGGAAATTATAAATTATGTATTACACCTATCCCTAAGATTATATTCGTCTGAACGCCTCACCCCTCGCAGGCGCATGAGCTGGCTCAAACAGCCACTGGCTGTTTGCCCTCCTCTCCAAAGGAGA
>CAIYIS010000044.1 GCA_903926385.1 uncultured Bacteroidota bacterium | reverse complement strand
TTGACCTACTAATATAGAGAATACTTGTCCTGGTGAAACTGCAAATGTACCTGCCATAGTAGCACCGTTACCTGCTGTTGAACCTGAAGTGTATCCTCCTGATGCTCCTTTTGCTGTAATATTTACAGAAGTAACTCCTGCAGGCACTGTCCATGTGGTTATAGCTCCTGTATAGTTAAATGTAGCAGAACCAGAAACTCCCACAGTACCTTGCGTTTCTGCGTAGTAAGTGGCGGTAGCACCCGGTGTAACAGGGAAGTTAACTCCCGAAGCAGACGTACCTACTAATGTTCCTCCCGTTGCAGCGTTCCACCAGTTAATCGTGTTAGATGCTGTTGCATTTAATTGCGAAGTTGAACCAGCGCAAATAGCTGCAGGTGTTGCTGTAACTGCTGTTGGTACTGCAGCTGATGTATTTACTGTTAATACTACAGAATTAGATGTAGAGTTACATCCTGTTCCGTTACCAATCACACAAGTTAATATCGCTCCGTTATCTGCTGGCGAAGGGTTGGTGATGGTTAAGGTGTTTGTATTAAATCCACTGTATGGAGCACCTGTAATATTTACTCCGCCAACTTGCCATTGATAAGAAGTGGCTCCTGTTGCTGCAACACTAACTGTTGACGTACCAACAGACGAACACATTGCTGCCGGAGCAGTTGGTTGTGTTGTAATTGTTGGATATGTATTTACAGTTACTGTTATCGGAACACGTGTGGCTGAGGCACATCCTGAACCTCCTGAGAAAACTATATTGATAGAACCGTTTCCAGTTGATGGAAGTACCGATGCACTTGTTGCGGTAGCTGAACCTGAGATATAAGATGATCCTCCATATCCTGAAGTATAGCCGGAACCTCCGCCTCCGCCTCCGGCATATCCGCCTCCACCTCCACCACCTCCGGTAGAGCATGCACACGAACCGCCTCCGCCACCAAATCCTCCATCACCATAATCTGAACCTGGCCAGCCACCTGCTTGACCTCCGCCCTGACCAGCTCCACCGTTAGTGAAAGCTTGGGCAACAGTGGTGTAAACTCCATAAGTCATATTTATTCCATTGGTTGAATAACCTGCTCCATTACTTCCAAATTGTTGAACTGTACTGCTCACAACCGATGTAGTTAAGCTCGCATCCTGACCAGTAACAGCAACCTGAGCACTACCTCCACCACCTCCGGCAGCAAATAATAATGTTCCTCCTGCAGTTACAAACGATCCTCCGCCTCCTCCATCGGAGTTACCTGTTGCGTGATTAGAACCCATCTGACCCACTAGTACATTAAGTACTGTTCCGGCTGTTAAAAATACAGTTCCGTTAACTTGTGCTCCTTTACCAGCATAATTTCCGGCTCCTCCACTGGCTCCATTTACTTGGAAGGTATAGTTTCCTGAATAAGGTACAGTCCATACTTGAATACCTTGTGTACTCATTGTTACCTGTCCGGCTAAGTTGGTGGATGTATAAGCGCTAGTTACAGCCCCTGATGTAGGACCTGTTTTACCGGTTGCTCCTGCGGTTGTAAACGAATACGTAGCAGGTTGTGCTCCAGTATTGGCTTCTGCATAATAGGTTGTTGAAGTGCCTGGTGTAACCGGATAGTTAGCACCGCTTGCTA
The DNA here is from genome assembly GCA_903926385.1 of uncultured Bacteroidota bacterium. GTDB lineage: Bacteria > Bacteroidota > Bacteroidia > 2-12-FULL-35-15 > 2-12-FULL-35-15 > 2-12-FULL-35-15. Next base: position 27,839 of record CAIYIS010000044.1, on the reverse strand, counting down.
CTGTACCTAATAAAGTACCTCCTGTGGATGCATTGTACCAGTTAATGTTATTTCCTGCTGAAGTAGCATTTAAGTTAGAAGTCTGACCAACACAAATTGTACTGTTGGTAGCTGTAACCGTTGTTGGTGCTGCAGGTGTAGTAAATACAGCCAGCAATGCAGGGTTCGTTGTTACTGTACAGGTAGTTCCTCCTGTTATTACACAGGTTATTGAAGCTCCATTCTCAGCTGTAGTAGGGTTAGTTATAGTTAATGTACTTGTAGTAACGCCACTGTAAGGGGCAGTGTTGGTTAAAGCCACACCACCCTTATACCATTGATAGGAAGAAGCATTGGTTGCTGTAACACTCATTATTGCTGTTCCTGAACCGCAGAAAGCGGCAGGCGCTGTTGGTTGCGTTGTAATTACAGGGTATGCTCCTACCGTTACAGTTACAGGCACACGAGTAGCAGAAAGACATCCAGTGACATTCCATGAAATAATTACTTGTCCATTTCCTGTATTGGTTGCAACGGGAGTTCCTTGATTTGTACCTCCGTTGTATGATCCTCCTCCATAACCGGAGTAATTGAGACCACCACTGTTCATACCGCTACCTCCGCTGTATCCTCCACCGGCACCACCTTCCATATTACATGACCCCCAGTAGTTAGGAGAAGCTCCTCCTCCAAAACCACCTGCATTGTAACTTGTACCTCCAGAACCTCCGGCTCCGCCTTGTTGAAATCCGGAACCTCCTATTGCTATAAATGAAGGGGAAGTTAAATTATCGTTTCCTCCCGAGGTATAAAAACCTCCGCCTCCACCACCGCATGATGTAGAAGGAGCTCCATTACCTGCTGTACCTGGTGCAGGACCATTACCACTAGTAGTTAGAGAAGCATTTCCTCCTGGAGAAGTGCTTGATCCACCACCACCACCGGCAACAAGCATTGGTGTGGCTGTAGCATACGATGCTCCTAAAGCAACGAAACTACCTCCGCCTCCGCCTCCGAAGCTGTATGGTGCTATTAATCCCTGTTGGCCTGCAAGTATAGATAATACTTGACCAGGAGAAACAGCAAAAGTTCCCGATACGATGGCTCCTAATCCTCCTGTACTACCGCTAGAACCTCCCTGAGCTCCTTTGGCAGTGATATTAATTGATGTTACACCAGCCGGAACAGTCCAGTTAACTATACTTCCTGTATAGTTAAAGGTCTGAGAACCGCTACTTCCTGAGTTCGCTTCTGCGTAGTAGGTAGTAGTAGTTGTTGGAGATACTGAATAGTTAGCACCACTGCCAATAGTAGTTAATAGAGTTCCGCCTGTAGATGCATTCCACCAGTTAATATTATTACCTGCTGATGTAGCATTTAAGTTTGACGACTGACCAACACATATTGTACTGCTCGTAGCTGTAACCGATGTCGGGTTGGCAGGACCACCACCCGCGAAAACTGTTAAAACAGCAGCAGTTGTAGTTACTGTACAAGGTGAATTTCCTAAAACACATGTAATAGATGCACCATTTTCGCCCGAAGAAGGGTTGCTGATGGTTAAAACATTTGTAGTAACACCACTATATGGAGCTGTATTGGTTAATGCAACTCCATTTTTGTACCAAGCATAAGTTGATGTTCCTGTAGCTGTAACACTTAATGTAGCAGTTCCTGCTCCACAAATAGGACCTGGTGCGACTGGTTGAACAGTGATTGAAGGAGTTGCGCTTATAGTAACAGTTACAGGAGTTCTTGTAGCACTTGTACAACCTGAAGTATTATAAACCATATCCACAAACCACCAACCAACAGCATCTGTAGACGAAGGAAATGCATCACCGGAAATTTCAACACCACCATTGATAACACCACCGTTTATTACTCCGTTGGCAAAAGTTGCTGGTAATCCATAAGCCCAATAATAGTTAGAACCATTAGAAAAGGCAGCAATTCTATAGGTTGTGCCCGAAGTTAAACTAATTGGTGTCGATAAAGTATTATTGGTCCATACACCATCTGTTCCTGTTACGGCCTGAGTAGTGACAAGTACTCCGGCATCTGTCCAAATAGAAATTTTAGAACCAAAGAATCTTCTTAATGCAGTAACTGTTATATTGGCACTTGGTGTAAATTTATATCCCAATGTCCAAGAACCTGTACTAGAGTTTGTGTTTACTGGGCTATTTAAAATTGTAGAAGAAGGGCCTGCAGCCGATGCTTCGGCATAATAAGTAGTAGTAGATGCAGGAGTTACTGCATAATTTGTTCCACTGGCAACTGTTGTCAATAAGGTACCACCTGTGGCAGCATTCCACCATTTAATATTATTACCTGCTGAAGTTGCGTTTAATTGAGAAGTTGCACCTACACAAATAGAGGAAGGTGTTGCTGTGGCAGGACTTGGGGCTGCCATTCCTCCAGAGTTTGTAAACGAACTGCCGCTTGATACAGTACCTCCCGGTGTAACCACTGTAATTACACCTGTTCCGGTAGAACCTACGTTAGCAGTAATTGATGTGGCTGATACCACAGTGTAAGATGTTGCAGCAACACCACCAACAGTAACAGATGTAGCACCTGTAAAATTGGTTCCTGTTATGGTTATGGTAGTTCCACAACCACCGCTGCTAGGAGTAAATGATGTGATAGTTGGTACTGCAATTACAGGAGGAGTGAAAAGATAGAATCTTCCACTTCCAGGCCAGGTAGCATTCGCATCATTTGCGACTGAATTACTCATTGTTTGTGCACTACTGGTAATACTTTCAAAACTGTTGGTTGCACTTGCTATACCAATTGAAGTTGAGGATGCAGGTGTTGTTCCTGTTGTATAAACAAATTTTATAGTGTTCACAGTTTCAGTTAGAATAACCTGGAAAATTTCACCAGCAGCAGCTGATGCGCAACATGGGTTTGCTCGCCAGTCAACCGTTAATACCCTGTTTGGTGAAACTCCTGTCATTACATATCTTACCCCATTACCAGTTGCGGTATATAAATCATCCCAATATGGCATTAAGGCAGGATAACTTGGTGCTGCTGTAATTGAATTAGAATACGATGAACTTGGAGTGCCTCCCAATCCCATTAATCCGTTTGAACTTGCCCAAAACTGAGTATAAACCGTACCCGCAAAAGTAAAGTTAAAACCGATATTGGTGAGAGCAGAAGCGGCATCATCAGTTGCGGCAGCTACAATCGTGGCAGAACCTGTAAGTGAATTTAATGTTGCTCCGGTTCCTGTAGAATAGGTATACGTTCCTGCTCCTTGTCCAAAAGAGCCGACCGTTATTCCTAAAAGAGCCACAACTGTTAGAAACCAACTGAATTTTGCAGATGGTGCATTTTTAGAGTTTGATTTTTTTTTCATAATTAATTGTTTAGGGGTTAATGGTTAATTGTTTTGTTGTTCTGTTTTTCTTTGTCTGATTTTTATTTTTAAAGTTAATTATTGATTACTGGTATTGTTTATTGAAAATCCTTGTTATAACAATATTTCGTTTTATGATATCCGTCATTTTATTATTAATATAAATATAACTTCGTTTTATTATATGATGCAAAAAGGAGTGAAAAGGTTGCATGGGTTCAAATTTTTTTTTTAGGTTTATAGGAAGTAAGAATAAGTTAAGCCAGATTTTATTGTAACAAAAGGGTGTTGTGTTTTATTTTTTTGTAAAAATTAGGCAACTTGAATAAAACTCGATCGTTTTGAAATGGTCTATTCTAAAGGATTTTTGGAGAATTATATAGTTGGGGTTAGTTTTGTTTTTTTGATTTTTAGTAACTAGAAAAATAGGAAGATTAGAATAGAAATAATGAGGGTTTATTTTTTGGGGAAAATTGATGAAGCGACAAACGACAAAAATGTAGCGATAAAAACAAGGTTGTTAAATAGAGATTTTCGAACCTCTGTTGTTAAAGAAAATGTTAACGGAAATTTATTTTTCTTACACTTAAAGAAAAAAATCACCGCTAAGAGCTAAAGTGGGAAGGATGCCTTGTGCAACCTGCTTTTTCGCTTCATCTCCTGCGGTGATAACTCCGTTAATTCTCTTTACTTTCGGTTATTCCACTATTATGGAAATAGGGTCGGAAAAAGATTCCTGCACATCACTTCTGATGATAGCAACACGAAAATAATACTTGGTTCCGGATATTAGTCCTGTAATTACTACTTTGGCTTTACCAGAAATTTTCACTGTCGTCCAGCTTTTCTCCAGTTCGGGACTGGAAGTACATATCTGAAAAACATAAGTTACTCTTTTCCGTTGAGCTTTGCTTCGTACAATTACCGAATTAGCTTCAGTACCTTGTTTGGCAGATAAAACAGCAATGTTAACAGAGCCATTTCGTCTGGGGTCCAAACCGGTGGTGGATAACATATCCAACGCTACATCATCAGAAACTTCGTTTATTACTGATTGCACATGAGCCACAACAGCTTTGAGCTTAACATTAAACTTCAGTTCTTTTTCTTTGATGGTGGCAGCCGTACTCAGCGGATTTTCAATCGCTGAATTTAATGCACCTGCTGCAGTTCCCAGATCGGAGAGAACTGTGGCGGCATCCGGAAAATATGTATTTCCGGTCATTTTGGTTTTCACTTGAACACCGTAGGTTACTTTTTGATCAGGACTTTTACCTTTTAAACCTAATTTTACAATTACCATAATCTCACCTCCTTTCATTTTTGCTTCTTAGCTGTTTTACACCAGCAGGGTTGTGTAACAACCCCGAAACTTTATTTTTTAATTTTCTGTTTTTATTTATTTCTACTTTTAATCTTCCTTACTGTTTTTCTTAGCGTTTAATTACATCACACCAAGAGTTTCGCCTAATCTTATCGTCATTTTGCTCATTTCTGTGGAAGTGCGTCACATTTCCAAGGGAGTGCTTTACATTTCCTCGGGAGTGCGTCACATTTCTAAGGGAATGCGTCACATTTCCATGGAAGTTCGTTACATTTCTACGGGAATGCGTCACATTTCTACGGGAATGCGTTACATTTCTGCGGGAATGCGTCACATCACCACAGGAATGCGTCACATTTCTGCGGGAATGCGTCACATCACCACGGGAGTGCGTCACATTTCTACGGGAATGCGTTACATTTCTGCGGGAATGCGTCACATCACCACAGGAGTGCGTTACTTTTCTATGGGAATGCGTCACATCACCACGGGAATGCGTCACATCACCAAGGAAATGCGTCACATCACAATGGGAGTGCGTTACATCTCCACGGGAGTTGGACGCAAATCGACTGTTTGTCGACAGGTTTCCGTAAAATTGGGTCTGATAACACTCGTTATGAAGCGCAGTGTTGTGTAATTAAATCAATGAACGATAGAAGTACGATTTCTTTTTATTGATTGTTTTGATTGTACTCTTAAAGCGGGTAATAATGCTGCATGAGGCGGTAGTTTGGAGGATGTTCTTGTTTTTAGTTTTGAGATAACAGGCCTTTATTAGTAAAAGCCCGATGTATTATTTATTGAAACGAATTGCTATTGTTTTTTTTAATGCTTTTTTAACCTATAACTGAAGTTGTGCGAAAAGATACACTAAACCGTGTTTTTTTTGTCTTGAAATAACTTTAAGTGAATAAAAAATATTTTTTTAATAACTTTTGATTAATAAAATGGTAACAAAAAAATCATATCAATCGTTGTGCCAAATATGCCGAAAGCCCATTTGTGTTGGGAATAGGGTAATTTTATTTTAGGGTAATCGAGTTGATTAAACTGCCCGTATTATCCGGAAATATCACAACATGATTTATGTCATCTTTTATTAAAAAGGTAAATTTTACTTTTGTTACCGAAGAAGAATAAGTATGTTTTGTTAATTATTTAACAAGAGATGTCTTTTTTACCAACATTATTATTAACAGTTAGTCTTATTTATAATTATATTTTAAAACACCTTACTAAGAAACAGAAAGAAACCGCAAAAAAAAACAAGTGGCTGCCGCTTGTAAACAATAAGAGCAGAAGTTTTACAAACAATAATCTTTAACCAAAACATTCTCTTCAGTTAAGTAACATAAGCAAGAGAAAATTCACCAAATCAAAACTTAAATTAAAAAACAAATGAAAAAAACAATTACTCAAAATCCAACACGAAGTATCTTTCGATGGTTGGTGTGTGCCGTTTTCCTATTAGGATTAACGGCCACGAATATGAATGCGCAAAATTTACTGACAGAGTCATTTGATGGTGCCACTTTTGCACCAACAGGGTGGACCAATTTATTAACATCTGGTACAAATACCTGGACACGTGTAACTGCAGGAACTTCCCCTACTCAAGCAACACATTCAGGCGCAGCCGAAGCGAAATTTAATTGCTTTAGTTCTCCAGGAACTGGGGTTCGCTCTCTTGTTACTCCGGTTTTAAACTTTACACCATCAGGAACCAAGCAAGTTTCATTTTGGATGTATCGTGATAATGGCTATAACACAACAGCGGACAAAATGGATGTTCTCGTAAATACCTCTGCAAGTTTAACAGGGGCAACCTTGCTAGGAACCGTAAATAGAGCCATCGGATTAGCTCCAACAGTTGGGGCTAATGGATGGTATCAATATACTTATACTGTCACAGGTTTCAGTACTGCAACTAATTACGTTTTCTTTAGAGCAACAGGTGCTTATGGCAATAATATTTATATTGATGATATAAGTGTAGATATTTTGAATCCTTGTACAGGAACTCCTGCGCCAGGTAACACATTGTCAAGTGCTAACCCGGCATGTTCAGGTGTTAACTTTACTCTTTCATTACAAACAGCAACAACAGGCACTGGTGTAACTTATCAATGGCAATCTTCGGCTGACGGAACTACTTGGGCAAATGTTGCAAGTGCTACATCTTCTACTTTAGTAACCAATACCACTTCTGCCAAATACTACCATTGCTTAGTTACCTGTTCTGGAAGTACAGGCACATCAAATTCACTATTACAAAATGTGGCAGGCTGTATCAATATGACCAATGGAAGCACAACAACATGTTCTGCAAATTTTTATTCAAGTGCAGGTAATGGTGCTCAGTATGCTAGTAATGAAAATTACACTTATACATTTTATCCAAATGCGGGAAACCTAATTAGAGCTGCTTTTAGCGCTTTCAGTACAGAAACGGGTTGGGATGGTTTAGTTATATATAATGGACCAACAACTGGTTCGCCTATTATTTCATCAGGATTAGGTGTAGGTTCAAGTGCTACAAACTGTCCTGCTGGTTCATTTTATGGCACCACAAGTCCGGGAACCGTCACTTCTTCTGATGCAAGTGGAGCATTAACTTTTCAATTCAGATCTGATGGGTCTGGAACTAGTACAGGTTGGGCAGCGGTTATTTCATGTATTGCAAATCCTGCATGTTCGGGAACACCTGCACCAGGAAATACATTATCAACCTTAAATCCTGTTTGTCCTTCAACGTCTTTCACACTTAGTTATGCAAATATTGTGGTGGCTACAGGCCAATCTTATCAATGGCAATCATCGCCAGATGGTTCTACTTGGTCAAATGTGGCAGGTGCAACCTCAAACACTTTAGTAACTACTCAATCTGTTAATACTTACTATCAGTGTTTAGTAACTTGTTCAGGAAGCACAGGTACCTCAACACCTTTGTTGATTACAACGAATTCTTGGTTCAATTGTTATTGTACAAATACCAACACAACATATACAAGTTACTACACTAGTGCGTTCTCTACCACAGGCGGAATATCGAATATTACCAATAATGCTTCAGGTTTTTCAACTAACGGTTATGGCAACTTTACCGCTATGTCGGTATCGCAATACACCGGTAGCAGTGTAAATTTCTCTTCCACTATTGTAGGTACATCATCTGGATTTGCAATTTGGATTGACTGGAATCAGAACGGAAGTTTTGCAGATGCCGGTGAACAAGTTTATAATTCGGCATCTTATGTATATGGCGCTACTGGTAGTTTTACTGTTCCAGGTGGAGCTACACCAGGAGCAACAAGAATGAGAATCGTATCAAACGGAACATCATCTACTCCTGCCGCATGCGTGGGAAGTGGTTTTTCGGAATGTGAAGATTATACTTTTACGGTTTTACAACTTTTGCCGTGTGCCGGAACTCCTGCACCGGGAAATACTTTATCTAACGTTACTGCTGTTTGTTCAGGAGGAACTGCAAATCTTTCATTGCAAAATGCTACCACAGGAACAGGTGTTACATACCAATGGTATGCTAACGGCAGTTTGATTGGTGGTGCTACCAGCGCTACGTATACTACTCCAGGAATTACATTGGCAACTACATACTATTGTGCGGTTACCTGTTCAGGTAATACAGGAAATTCAAATTCGGTCACAATCAATATGAATTCAGCGGCAGCTTGTATTGCTTATTGTATTCCAACTACTGTTTACGGATGTTCTGATGGAGACGTTATTGCTCGTGTTCAATTAAACACTCTAGATAATAACTCCGGAACAGGATGCCCAAGTGCAATGTCTGGATATTCTGATTACAGAAATAATGGAGCCTTAACAACCACATTAAATGCAGGTACATCTTATAACTGTACTGTATGGGCTGGACAATGGACAGAAGGGTATGCAGCTTGGATAGATTATAACGATGATGGAGTGTTTAATAATACAACAGAACGTATCGGATATTCAAATGGACAAGTTGCTGGAAGTGGAGGAGTAGGTGTTCTTGGAGCGTCTGCAGTATTCCCTATTTCATTAGCTTGTAATCCTCCTGTGGGAACACACACCTTACGTGTAAGAGCTATGTATAATTTAAATGGAAGTGCAGTTACTCCATGTACAGGTAACAGTTATGGTGAAGTAGAAGATTACTTAATTACAGTAGCTCCTCCTCCTCCATGTCCTATGCCATCTGCTTTAGCTGCTTCTAACTTCGGAACTACATCAGCAGACTTAACATGGACTGTAGGATGTACTGAAACATCATGGGATGTAGAATTCGGAACTGTAGGTCATACTGCAGGAACAGGAACAATTGTATCAGCAGGAACTAATCCTTATACTTTAACAGGTCTGCCTTGTGGTGCAACATCTGATGTATACATTCGTGCAAACTGCGGAGGGGGTAACGGAACCAGCGGTTGGTACGGACCAATATCTGTAACTACTACTATTTGTCCTTGTAACGGAGCTCCGGCACCGGGTAGTACTTTGGCATCTGTAACTACAACTTGTATCGGAGGAAGTGCAACTCTTTCATTACAAAATGCAACTTCAGGAGCAGGTGTAACTTATCAATGGTATAACGGTGCCGGCTCAATAGCAGGTGCTACTTCGGCTACATATACTGCATCAGGATTAACATTAACAGATAACTTTTACTGTAATGTTACTTGTACTGCAAGTGCAATCACTACTGCTTCGACATCAGTAACGGTTAACGTAGTGGCATCGCCTGCGGGAGATAGCCAAGCTGATCCTATTGTTGTTGCTTCATTACCTTATACCACTTCGGTTAATACAGCTTCATGCTTTACTAATGCATTTACAGGCACCTATAATCAATCGGCACCAGATGTGTTCTACAGAATAGTACCATGCGGAAACTCAATTTCTGTAAGCCTTTGCGGTTCGGGATTCGATACTTATGTTCACATTGCAGATGCAGCAGGAACTGAAGTGGCTCATAATGACGATAACGGTCCGGCTTGCAGTGGCACTGAATCTTCAATAGGCAATTTTACAGTTACACCGAATGCAACTTATTATATCATTGTAGAAGGTTACGGTAGTAATACAGGAACCATACAAGTGAATATTACTCAATTCGACACTGAAGTGCCTACTATCACTGCACCAAGTGCAGTAGCGGTATGTAATGGAGATGCTATTACCCTTGGAACTCCAACTACAGGAGATAACTGCGGAGTAGCTACTGTATCTAATAATGCACCAGGAGTATTCCCTGTAGGTTTAACAGTTGTAACATGGACTGTAACTGACGTAAACAGCAATGTTGCAACAGCCACTCAAAATGTTACTGTAAATGCATTGCCTGATGCTACCATTGTTTCAACAAATGCATTCCATATTGATTGTAACGTTCCACAAGAAGTACTATATCCCACCAATTCATCTTACGGATGTGTATGGACAGTAGGTGGTACATTCTGGGGAACTTTCGCATCAGGAATAGCAGCACCACTTTCAGGAACATGGGGATTAACTGTAACAGACGGAAACGGATGTACAGCATCTTCGACAGCGGTAATCACTGAAAATTTTGTTGCACCTGATGCAACCATTAGTGCAACCAATGGTTTAACATTCTGCGATGGCAACAATACAACATTGTCAGTGCCTGTAACAGGCACTACCAGTCAAGTATGGAACCAAAACGGAGTATTCTTTGCAACATCTAGTAATCCGCTTGTAACCGTTGCAGCAACATATGATGTAACCGTTACAGATGCAGCAAATGGATGTACAGCCTCTTCATCTGCAACTACCATTGTAAATCCTTTGCCAATAGGTTCAGCAAGTAGCATTGTAATATGCAACGGAGATCCGAGCAATGTGCCTTTAAATTCTACGGAAGCGGGTACTACATATACATGGACTTCTGCAGTAACCTTAGGAGCTGTGATTGGAAATAACGATTGTAACGGAGGATGCGGAGCATCTATAGCTGATGTACTAACTAATACAGGAAACGTTCATGGAGTTGTAGAATATACAGTAACCCCAACATCAGGTTTAGGATGCACAGGAACACCATTTACAGTGGATGTAACAGTAGGAGCAGCACCAGCAGCACCTGTTATTTCAGGACCAAATGCATTATGCGGATTGACAAGCACTTTCTACACAGTGGCTGCAGTTCCCGAGGCAACAAGCTACGTTTGGACAGTGCCAACCGGAGTAACCGGAATGACCATTACAGGAGGACAAGGAACAACTTCATTGCATGTTTCTATTTCAGCAGGAACTGTTTCGGGAGATGTAACTTGTACAGCTATTAACAATTGCGGAAACAGTGTTACTACAACGTATGCTGTTACCAAAAAACCAGCCGTACCGGGAGCTATTACTGGTCCTACTTCAACATGTGCTCAGTCAACAGCTACTTATTCCGTAGCACCTGTATTTGGAGCAACATCATACATCTGGACTTTACCTCCGGGAATGACTGCTTCAGGAGCATCTAACTTGAACTCTATAACTGTAAACATTGCAGGAACATTTATCTACGGACAATTAAAAGTGTCGGCAGGGAATGCCTGTGGTAACATACCTGGAACTGGAATATGGATTACAGGTAATGCACCGACCACACCATTAACATTGAGTGGTCCTGCTAACGTTTGCGGATTAACTTCAGGAACCTATTCTATTCCTGCAGTAGCGGGAGCATCGGGTTACAACTGGTTGATTACCGGAGCAGGTAACAGCATCAGTGGTTCTAACACAGGAACAACAGTTACTGCAATACTTGCAGGTCCTGGTACAATTTCTGTAGCAGCAACTAACCTATGCGGAACTGGTCCATACAGAGTATTAAACCTTGTAACAACAGCACTTCAGCCAGGAGTTATTAGTGGTCCGCTTAATACTTGCGGATTAACTACAGCTTCTTATTCTGTAGCAGCGGTAGCTAATGCGGCAACATACAATTGGTCGTTGGCTTATGGTATGACATGGGTAAATGGTCAAGGAACGAATGTGATTAACGTTAACATTGCTCCTGGATTAACTGCTAATACAGCTACATCGCCATTGAAATTAACTGAAACCAATACCTGTGGAAACACATCGTTATTCAGAACAACAACTATCACTCGTTGTTTGAGTCCTGATGCATTGAACACAGATGGTGTAAATACATTCTCTGCTATCTATCCTAATCCAACATCAGCTGAATTCACAATGGATGTGACAGTGGATAAAGATCAGGAAATTGTATTAGAAGTGTTTGATATCTTGGGTAACGTTGTTATCAGCGAAAAACACAACTTGGCAGGTGGAACATCGATAATGAAAACAAACATGGAGCAATTTAATAACGGAATGTATTTCGTTAGAATACTCGATGCTAATTCGAATGTGATGCACACCGAAAGAGTGGTGAAACAGTAAGACGATAATAAGTCAATTAAAAATCCCGCTTCGTTAATTCGAAGCGGGATTTTTTTATTGATTAATTATTAAATTATTATGGGTGATTAATGTGTTTGCAGAAACAAAATTAGGATTAGTTATAAGAGTTTCGGGAGGAAGATTATTAAGCCTACAGCCATTGCAAAAAATGATGCAACAAGCACTGCTCCTGCTGAAATGTCTTTTGTTTTTTTTATGTCGATATTAAACTGAGGCGAAACAACATTACACAATGCTTCGATGGCAGAATTTAATAGTTCCGTTATAAACACTAGTGTAATGGCTACAGATATCCAACACCATTCGAAAGAGTTTATTCTTAAATAAAATCCCAGGATAATAACAGCTATAGCTGAAGCTAAATGAATACGGGCATTGTGCTCTGTTCTGAAAAAAGAATATATTCCTTGAAAGGCAAATTTGAAACTTTTCAATCGTTCACTGATGCGGAATGGTTTTGAATGGGTCATTGTGTTTAATGTTTGCTGATGTATCGATTTATGAAATATTGTGCTATCAAAAATACTAAAAAAGAATGTTAAAAATAGTTGAGCCGCTTAAAACTATTTTAAAAATCCCTATACTTGTAAAATGATAAATTTGTTTATACATCTTTTTATTACTGTCCGATGGATAGATGTGGTGGATATTTTGTTGGTGGCTACACTCATTTACCAATTGTATTATCTGGTTAAAGGAACTGTTGCTATCAATATCTTTATCGGAATTCTGCTATTTTATTTACTTTGGCTAATCGTAAAAGCCCTTGATATGCCCCTCTTTGGTGGCATTTTGAGTAAGTTTATTGATGTCGGGTTTATTGCATTGTTAATTGTTTTTCAACCTGAATTGAGAAGATTCCTTTTGTTTATCGGCACAACAGATATTTTTAGAAACGGGAAACTAAGCAAAAGCATCTTTGACTTTAAGTGGCAGGACAAACAAATTCAGTTGCTCGATATCAATGCTATTATCAGAAGTTGTAAAAATATGAGCGAAAGTAAAACAGGTGCTCTAATTATTCTTACCAAAAATAATGAACTTAAATTTTATGCAAACACCGGTGACGGAATTGATGCAAAGGTTTCTGTTCGTATGCTCGAAAGTATTTTTTACAAAAACTCTCCTTTGCACGATGGTGCTGTTATAATTTCAGGAAACTCGATTGTGGCGGCACGCTGTGTTTTGCCGGTTACAGAACGTGCCGATTTTCCAGCTCATTTGGGTATGCGACATAGGGCAGCTGTGGGTATTACCGAGAACACAGATGCGATTGCAATTATCGTATCGGAACAAACGGGAGAGATATCGTTTTCTAAAGAAGGTGAATTGAAACACACACTCAGCCCCGATAGACTAAAAGAAATTTTGGAGATAGAGTTTGACTAAGTTCCCTTTACTTCTGTCCGTTTTTCTTTTTGAATTCCTTAATCAAATCTTCATCCGACTTACCAAGGTTGGTAATAGCAGCTCTGGCATCGTTGGCATAGCTGCTGTTTGGATATTTAGCAATTACTTCTTCGTAAATAACTTTTGCTTTTGTATCGTCATTTAAATAATTGTCGAGTAAAAAACCTTGAAGGTAAAGGCTAACATCGTATAGTTTGTATTTAGGATAATTTTTTGTGATGTTTTGATAATACATCAGTGATTGAGGATACTGATGGATAGCGGTGGTTATTTCGCCTGCTTTAAAAAGAAAATCAGGAGCTAAAGAATCATCAGGAAACTGTTTTGCAAAGTCATCGTATGCTTTGATGGCCAGCGTTGCGGTTACATTATTTAACTGCATCGATTTGTGCATTTCGGTTTCCTCATTTTTAATATTGTTAATCATTTTGGCGCGCGCATCTGTTTTAAAAGCTTCTGTTGGTGCCGGAGAGTTGTTGTTCGAACAGGAGGCAACAAAAAGCATGATGCAAGCTAAAAAAAATAGTGTAATCGATTTCATCTATGTATTATTTATTTGGGAAACGCATTCTGTAAGCTATTTTTACTTTTCCTTTAGAAATGTCGTTCAATCTTCCTTGCAGCAAACGTCTTCTGAGTGGACTAATTTTATCTGTAAATAATTTACCTTCTATGTGGTCGTGCTCATGCTGAATTACTCGGGCTGCCAAACCTGTGTATGTTTCGTCAAAAAAGTTGAAGTTCTCATCGTAATACTGAATGCGAATATTAGGCTTTCTGAAAACGTCTTCTCGTATTTTAGGAATACTCAAACAGCCTTCGTTGTATTTCCATTCTTCTCCGTTTTCGTCTATCATTTTCGAATTGATAAAAACCTTCTTGAATTCTTCCAGTTGTTTTCGTTCTTCTGGAGTAAATTCATCATCATCGTCATCATCTTCTCCTTTTTCGGTAAACGGTTTTGTTTCGATAACGAACAGGCGAATGGCTTTGCCTATCTGCGGTGCGGCAAGTCCTACACCCGAAGCGTTGTGCATAGTTTCAAACATATTAGCTATCAAATCCTGCAATCCGGGATAGTCTTTCGTTATTTCTTCCCCTGTTTTACGCAGTACTGAATCGCCATAAGCTACTATTGGTAATATCATATATAAAATAAATTGTGTTTTTAAATTTTTGTTGTCTTTTTATTTGTTCTGTAATGCCGATTAACCATCGTTATTTAATCCTGTTCATATAGCTCTGCAAAATAATGGTGGCACTTATTTCATCCACCAGTTCTTTGTTTTGTCTTGCTTTTTTTTTTAGTCCACTTTCAATCATGGTTTGAAAAGCCATCTTCGAAGTAAATCGTTCGTCCATTCTTTCTATCTTTATTTTCGGAAACGTTCTTCTCAAGTGAACCACAAAAGGCTCAATAAAACGGGCCGATTCAGAAGGCTGATTATTCATCTGTTTGGGTTCGCCCACTACGATGCATTCCACTTCTTCTTTTTCTGTATATTTTTTCAGAAATTCAATTACTTCCTGCGAATGAACCGTAGTTAAACCGGTAGCTATAATCTGAAGTGCATCGGTTACTGCAATTCCCACTCGTTTACTTCCGTAATCAATTGCCATTATTCGAGCCATGGCGCAAAAGTAGTAAAAAAATAGAAAGCTCCGCATCTTAATACTGTCGTTCGAAGTAAGTAAGAAGCTGAAAAAAGAATATCTTTGTAACGAATAAAAAAACGTATGCAAAAAATTATTGAAGCCGCATGGGATAACCGAGAGTTATTAAAAGATACAGCGGTACAAAATACAATTCGAGAAGTTATTGAAATGCTGGACAAAGGCAAACTGCGCGTGGCGGAGCCTATAGGTCACGACTGGCAGGTGAATGAGTGGGTAAAGAAAGCCGTAATACTTTATTTCCCGATTCAAAAAATGGAAACCATTGAAGTAGGTATTTTCGAATTTCATGATAAAATGAAATTAAAAACCAACTACCAGTCGCTGGGCGTTCGTGTGGTTCCTAATGCAGTGGCGCGTTACGGGGCTTATCTTGCCTCGGGGGTAATTATGATGCCAAGTTATGTTAACATTGGTGCGTATGTAGATAGCGGCACTATGGTGGATACTTGGGCTACTGTTGGCTCGTGTGCTCAAATTGGTAAAGATGTGCATCTGAGCGGTGGAGTTGGGGTAGGGGGGGTGCTGGAGCCGGTGCAGGCAGCTCCGGTAATTATTGAAGATGGTTGTTTTATTGGTTCGCGATGCATAGTGGTAGAAGGAGTAAGAGTGCAAAAAGAAGCTGTGTTGGGTGCCAATGTGGTACTTACCAAATCTACCAAGATTATTGATGTTAAAGGGCCAAAGCCGGTAGAGTATAAAGGTGTGGTGCCTGCACGTTCGGTTGTTATTCCGGGCTCTTACACCAAATCTTTTCCTTCGGGAAATTATCAGGTCCCATGTGCGTTGATTATAGGTCAACGAAAAGAAAGTACCGATTTGAAAACCTCTCTGAACAGTGCATTGAGAGAGTATGATGTGGCGGTGTGATGATATAGAAGTAATACAAAACACAAAATGAAAAAATTCTTAGTTATACAAACGGCATTTATTGGAGATGTGATTTTGGCTACTGCTGTGGTCGAAAAGATTCATCAGTATTATCCCGATGCTCAAATAGATTTTGTGCTTCGTCAGGGTAATGAAGGATTGTTGGCTCATCATCCGTTTATAAAAAATGTGTTGGTATGGAAGAAGAAGAAAAATAAAATTAAAAATTTGCTGGCCATTATTCGTCAGGTTAAAGATGTTCAATACGATTATGCTATTACCATTCATCGTTTTTCCAGCTCAGGATTAATTCTTGCCTTATCGGGTGCGCGATTTAAGGTAGGCTTTGATAAAAATCCGGTTTCTTATTTGTTTACTGAAAAAGTAAAACACATCATTGGAGTCGGACGACACGAGGTGGAGCGCAATCAGCAATTGATAGAAAGCTTTACGGATAGCGTTGTTTCCCGTCCAAAACTGTATCCAACCAACGAAAATTTTGAAAGCGTTGCTAAGTACAAATCTTCGCCTTATGTATGCATTGCTCCCACATCTGTTTGGTTTACCAAACAATTTCCAAAAGAAAAATGGGTAGAGTTAATCAATGCCTTGCCTGATAAGAACATTTATTTACTAGGCGCTCCTGCCGATTCGGCAGTGTGCGAAGAAATAAAATCCACCATTGACATACATAAAAATACGATGTGTTTCAATTTGGCAGGTAAACTAAATTTTCTGCAATCGGCAGCAATGATGAAGGATGCAGTGATGAATTATGTTAACGATTCGGCTCCTATGCATATGGCTTCGGCTATGAATGCTCCCGTTACTGCCATTTATTGCTCCACTGTTCCTGCGTTTGGTTTCGGGCCACTCAGCGATAATTCGCGCATTGCCCAAACGGATGAGAACCTCGATTGCCGCCCCTGCGGACTGCACGGGCACAAGGTGTGTCCAAAAGGACATTTTAAATGTGCTTATTCTATTGACATAAATAAACTCATCATTTAACTTTTCGCAACGTGGAAGAAGAACTAAAAAAAGCATTAGCCGTTTTACACAAAGGAGGAACTATTCTTTATCCCACCGATACCGTGTGGGGAATAGGGTGCGATGCCCGAAGCAAAGAGGCCGTAAACAAAATTTTTAAAATAAAACAAAGGGCCGAATACAAAAGCATGGTGGTGCTGGTATGCGATGAAAAAATGCTGAACCGTTATGTAAAAGAAGTACCTGCTGTAGCCTGGGATTTAATAGAAGCTGCCACCGACCCCATTACCATTATTTACCCCGAAGGGCGCGGGCTTGCCCAAAACGTTATAGCTGCTGACGACAGTGTAGGAATACGAATTGTGAAAGATGATTTTTGTCGCGACCTGATACATAAATTTGGAAAACCCATTGTTTCCACTTCGGCTAATATTAGCGGAGAAACAGCCCCTGCCTCCTTTGCCGACATAACCCCGGAGGTAAAGAGCAAAGTGGATTATGTGGTAAACTGGCGACAAAACGAAATAAACAACACCAAACCTTCTTCTATTATTAAAGTAGCCATGAACGGAGAATTTAAAATATTTAGAAAGTAGGTTTAGGCTTAACCATATTTGCCCGCATTAAAGTTATGAGATGGTGATTCCGGAACGAAACACGCTTGACTCTGCTCACGATATCACACCCCATCTTCACCATACTCCCAATCTTTTGAGGAAAAGAGTAGGGGAGTAGGGTGCATTTCGAAAAACGTTATACTACCTTAATGATAAATATTGCACTCCATTAAAGTGGTTGTTTTGCTCTAAGTTTATGCTTCTAAATTCGCACTTCACTTTTAAAATTTGCAAACGTTAGCTTATTACTTCAAAGGTTTATTGCCCTGTTTATAATAACGTTATCTCGATTTGCAACACCATTCTCACAACTTGTAAGAGTGTTCTGACAACTTGTAAGTGTGTTCTTACAACCTGTAAGAGTGCTTTTACTACTTGTAAGAGTATTCTGACAACTTGTAAGCGTGTTCTTACAACCTGTAAGAGTGCTCTTACTACTTGTAAGAGTGTTCTTACTACTTATAAGAATGTTCTTACTACTTGTAAGAGTGTTCTCACAACTTGTAAGAGTGTTCTTACTACTTGTAAGAGTGTTCTTATAACTTGTAAGAGTGTTCTCACAACTTGAAATTTTCAGCCAATCTTTTTCGAGTTTACTACCTCGGCTTATCAATTTTCTGCCCTAAAATCTTCTTTTGTTTTCGAAAAATAGAAGAAGGTGTTTTTCCTTGCTTAAAACAACGTGAGGAGTTTTCAGAGGGAAGTCATCTCCTTTTTTTTAGAATTTTTTCTCAGAATTTATGGCAAACTTTCCGAAGCTCCAACCTGAAACCCGAAATCCAAAACTTGAAATTTTTCAACTTCAACTTGAACTTTAAACTCCCCCTACGTTTTCTGTTTCTTTTTCTTAGCAGCCGGAAAAAGCACATTGTTCAGAATAAGTCTGTATCCGGGCGAATTGGGGTGAAGAGCAAGGTCGGTGGGAGGGTCTTCCACTCGGTGCTGATAATCTTCGGGGTCGTGCCCACTGTAAAAGGTAAATGTGCCTTTGCCAAATTCCCCGTGAATATAGCGGGCTTCGTTGGCAGCTTTGTTTTCGCCCATAATAAGCACATTGGGTTTAATGGTGGACTTGTCGAAACCGGTGGTTTGTCCCCAAAAACCTTTAATAATTTGTTCATGGTTTTGGCAAAGCATAGTAGGTACCACATCCCATTTAGCTGAAAAATCGAAGAGCGTAAACAAGTCGTTTTTCTGAGTCACACCATATTTTTGCACACGGGGCATCGTGTTGTCTATATTCGATTTTTTGTATTCAGACGGGTTGGTTTCGCACAGAAAATTAGTAAAAGCAAAGGTTTTGGAGTAATCGAGCTTTTGATTGTAGTTAGGCGTGGTGCCATCTCCATCAAACATCGATTCGCAAATGTCGAGCCCATCGGCAGCCAAGGCAATATCGTAGCTGTCGGGAGCCGAACACATGGCAAAGAGAAAACCTCCGCCTGCCGTAAAGTCGCGAATTTTTTTGGCTACAGCCAGTTTCATCTGCGATACTTTTTCATAACCCATCGATTTGGCGCTTGCTTCAAGCGTTTTTTGCTGTTCCTGATACCATCCCGCATTGCGATACTGTGCCCAAAACTTTCCGTATTGTCCTGTAAAATCTTCGTGATGCAAGTGAAGCCAGTCGTAAGTAATGAGTTTGTCTTTCAGAATTTCTTCGTCATACACCACATCGTATGGTATTTCGGCATACTTCAACACCAATGTTACGGCATCGTCCCAGGGTTGTTTAAATTTTGGCGAATACACCGCCATTTTAGGGGCTTTCTCCAATTTCACATCTTCCATGTTTACTTCCGGGTCGGCTATTTCGGTAAGTATAGATGTAGATTTGGCATCTGCAATAATTTCGAACGACACACCGCGAACAGTGCATTCGCTTTCTATTTCTTTGGCATCTTTTACCATAAAACTGCCCCCTCTGTAGTTGAGCAGCCAATGCACTTCCACATCGTTCTTCAGCACCCAATAGGCCACTCCGTATGCTTTCAGATGGTCTTTTTGTTGCAAATCCATTGGGATAAGTATATAGGCCGCCTGAGTAACAGAGGCCGTAACAAGAAGAAGAAAAATAGAAATCAGTTTTTTCATAAATTACTTTTGATAAATAAAGATTGCAAAGATGGGCTAAAAAGGAGCGCTGTCTTCGATATCGTTTTTATCCCATGCCTGCGAAGGTTGAATTTTAGTATTAATAAAATCGGTAGATGGCTTGATGGATGAATTAGAACTGTAATCATCCGAGTAACCCATTTCATCTAGGTCGGCAAATTTAGTAAGATGAGCAATGTATTTTGTTTTTACCGAATCCACCGGCCCGTTACGGTGTTTGGCCACTATCAGTTCGGCTACACCTCTTGTGTCGTTTCCTTCGGCATCCTGAGTAACATTATAATATTCCGGACGGTGAATAAACATAACAAGGTCGGCATCCTGCTCAATAGCTCCCGACTCACGTAAGTCAGAAAGTACAGGGCGTTTGTCGCCTCCTCTGGTTTCTACCGCACGACTTAACTGAGAAAGCGCCAAAATAGGAACGTTTAGTTCTTTTGCCAGTCCTTTCAACGAACGAGAAATAAATGAAATTTCCTGCTCACGGTTACCTCCGCCTTTTCCGTCACTGCTGCCCACCATCAATTGAAGGTAGTCGATAATGATTAATTCAATCCCTTGTTTTTCTTTCAACCTGCGGGCTTTTGCTCTCAGTTCAAAAATAGAAAGTCCGGCTGTATCGTCAATAAATATAGGTGCTTCCGATATTTTTTTGATTTTATCATTCAGTTGAGCAAACTCGTATTCTTCTAGTGTTCCTTTTTTTAATTTTTCTGACGAAAGCTCTGTTTCGCTTGCAATAAGCCTTGTTACCAATTGCAATGACGACATCTCTAACGAAAAGATGGCCACCGGATGATTGAACTCCACAGCCGCATTACGCGCCATAGTTAATACCAATGCTGTCTTACCCATTGCCGGACGAGCAGCAATAATTACCAAATCCGATTTCTGCCACCCCGAAGTCAATCGGTCTAGTGAGGTTAATCCCGATTGAATACCCGATAATCCGTCTTCGCTGTTCTTGGCTTTTTCTATTTGTTCAATGGCCAATTTAATAAGCGTACTCATCTTATCAAAATCTTTACGGATGTTTCCATCAGCAATAGCAAATAGATTTTTCTCGGCTTTATCGAGTAGTTCAAACACATCGCTTCCTTCTTCGTACGAATCGCGAATGGTATCGCTCGAAACTCGTATCAGTTCGCGTTGAATAAATTTCTGAACTACAATATGAGCGTGATACTCTGCATTAGCAGCCGATGCAACCCGATTGGTTAGTTGAGTGATATAATAAGCTCCTCCAACAATTTCGAGTTCTCCTGTTTTTTTAAGCTCCTGTGTTACGGTTAAAATATCTACCGGTTCGGTTCGGTTGGCTAACGATTGTATGGCGGTAAAAATACGAGCATTTGCATCTTTATAAAAACTCGCAGGTTTTAAAATATCAATTACATTTATCAATGCATCTCTTTCGAGCATGATGGCTCCAAGCACTGCCTCTTCCAGTTCCACTGCCTGTGGTGGCATTTTTCCGGTTTCTGCAAAAGGTGCGTTCAGAGCGGGTTTTACTGCTCTTCTGCGTGCGTTTATGTCTGTTTTAGTGGTGAATTCTGTCATAGAGCAAAATTACCAAAATTTAAGCCATCCCCAAAAGAAATATATTTTTAAACAATCAATAAACATGTTATTAACACTATTTGGAGAATGGAATCGTATCATCTGTTTTTATAAATTACCTGACAGTGTACATTTTATTTGTTAATTCAATTGAATAAAGCACTATTTTTGGGGTGTAATATTATTAGTAACTTTATTCGATGCATTATTCAAAAGTCTGCTGTTTACTTGTTATTGCTGTTTTGAGTTTTCTTTTTTCTTGTAAGAAAAAGAAAGATGATATCTTCGGGCCAACCGTTACTTTCACAACACCTGTTCCCAACCAATTTTATAATGTAATGACTTCGATAACCGTGAAAGCTAAGGTTACCGATGATAATAGTATCACCCGTGTGTCGATGTGTCTGGTCGATGCATTCAATAACCCGATGCATGTTACCATTTCCTTACCTGTGTCATCTCCCACAATGAATATTTCTGCTCCATATCCATTAGATAATATTCATCTCGAAAGTGGTGCGTATTCCATAATGATAATAGCTTCTGATGGTACCAACGAAACCCGCACCCTGCAACCCATTTATCTGGGCGCTGTACCAAAGGTGATGAAAAAGGTTTTGGTGATGAGTGCTTCAAGCACCGCACAAACTAACATGTCTGCCATCGATAGCACATTTTCTTCTCTGCTTCCTCTGCATACATTCTCTGGCGATTATCTTGCATCTTCTGCTAGCAGTTACTATCAGCAGGCTTATGTTTGCGGTTACTACACTGGCTATTTTTCTGCATATAATGTAATCGACAATTCTATAAGATTTACAGTTCCTCCTTATCTGTCATCATCTCCTTTCTTCACTGGCTATTGTGCTACCGAACGGAATACTTACTTTGCCCGTTACGATGGCTTTATGCGAGGTTACGATTATACCGGTAATATTATTTATAATGCCAATGCTCAGCCAGGATTTTATGCTCAGCATCTTTGTTTTAATTCCGGTCATCTGTTGGCAGAAGAAAAAGATAAAACCTCATCGGTAAAAAAACTAATCACTTTTTACCCCACAGGAGTGGCACAGCAGGAAACATTGATAACTCAAGATGTTGTTGATTTCTGCGAAAAGGATGCGGATAATGTTTTTATGTTTGGTAATAGCAATGGTCAGGGAGTTATTCAGCTTTTCGACCGTATAAATAATAATGTGTGGAATCCGTATAACTATTCGTTACCTCCCGGCACCATTTCTTCTGTAGCACAAATTGACAACAACACTTATCTGATCGCCCACTCAAATGGCACCATTTATAAGTACGAATATCAAAACAGCAGCATGACTACCTACTTAACAGGTTATGTTGCCAATAAAATAAAATACGATATTGTAAACAACGAGTTGTACGTGGTAGCCAGCAATACCATTTCCACCTTCGATTATGCTACAAAAACTTTTCATCATTCAGTAAATTCGGGCGAAACAATTGCAGATATTCAGTTTTTATATAACCGATAATCAATTTTCAATTACTTTTGTGCCACAAAAAATATACTTGTGGAGATAACATTTTTAGGTACGGGTACATCACAGGGAGTACCCATCATTGCATGTCCCTGCGAGGTTTGTCAGTCAACCGACACTCATAATAAACGCTTGCGTTCTTCTATTCTTATAGAAGAAAAAGGGAAAGTGTTCGTAATTGATACTGGCCCCGATTTTCGTCAGCAGATGCTTCGTGAAAATGTAAAGCAACTCGATGCTGTTTTGTTTACCCACGAGCACAAAGATCATACTGCCGGCTTTGACGACATTCGTGCATTTAACTATATTCAGCAAAAAGAAATGGATGTCTATGCTTCCCAAAGAGTGCAGCACGCCATTCGCAATGACTTTGCATACATCTTCAGCGATTTTAAATATCCCGGAATACCGGAAGTGAAACTTCATCTCCTCGAAAATAAACTCACCACCATTGAGGGAGTTGATTTTTTGCTAATAGAAGTGCTTCACTACCGTTTGCCTGTTTTTGCTTTTCGTATCAACGATTTTACTTACATCACCGATGCTAATTATATATCCGAAAAAGAAAAAGAGAAAATAAAAGGGTCGAAAGTTATTGTAGTGAATGCGCTTCGCAGAGAAGAACATATTTCTCACTTCACCTTTGAACAGGCCATTCAACTGATGGAAGAACTCAAACCTGAAAAGGCTTATTTTACGCACATCAGTCATCAGCTGGGGTTGCATGCGGATGTAGAAAAAGAATTGCCTTCGTTTATTTCCCTTGCTTACGATGGTCTGAAACTTCAACTCTGACTTCTCTATTTTTTCTTACTTTTGCCCCATGATAAAAGCAAACGACCCTACATTAAAATCATGGATTGAAGTTGATGCTAATTGCGACTTCCCAATTCAAAACCTTCCGTTCGGAATTTTTAAAACTCAAAGTTCAAGTCCCCGTATGGGTATTGCCATTGGCGATCATGTGCTCGATTTAGCAATGCTTAATAAACTGGATTTTCTCAACAATCTGCACATTGACGATTCAGTTTTTTCCAATAACTACTTAAACGATTTTATTGCTTTAGGCAAGCCAACATGTAGCGCATTGCGACAGCGCATTTCTGATTTACTCAATTTGAATAATGCCGAACTCCGCGATAATAAAGAGGCTCGCGAAAAAGTTTTGCAGTATATTAGTAATGTTCAAATGCTGATGCCTGTCAGAGTTGGCGATTACACAGACTTTTACTCAAGCATCGATCATGCAACTAATGTTGGTACTATGTTTCGTGATCCCACAAATGCTTTACTTCCCAACTGGAAACACTTGCCTGTAGGTTATCACGGACGAGCTTCCTCCATCATCGTTTCCGGAACAGATTTCCATCGTCCAAAAGGACAGACCAAACCGGCAGATTCAGAACTTCCGGTTTTCGGCCCTTGCAAATTATTAGATTTCGAACTCGAAGTTGCTTTTGTTATTGGTAAATCAACATCTTTAGGGCAAAGCGTTTCTACAGCAGAGGCCGATGATCATATTTTTGGACTTGCTCTTTTCAACGATTGGAGTGCTCGCGATATTCAAACATGGGAATATGTTCCTCTTGGCCCTTTTTTAGCCAAAAACTTTGCTTCCACGGTTTCTCCTTGGATAGTTACGTTGGAGGCTTTAGAACCTTTTCGTACTGCCGGTTACAATCAGGAGCCAAAAGTGTTGCCTTATTTGCAATACAGTGGTGATAAAAATATAGATATCAATTTAGAAGTTTCAGTTCAACCCGAAAACAGTATCGAAACAGTAATTTGCCATTCAAATTATAAATTCATGTATTGGACCATGGAGCAGCAATTGGCTCACCATACTGTTAATGGCTGTAATATCAACATTGGAGATATGATGGCATCAGGCACCATAAGTGGCCCTACACCCAATTCTTTTGGTTCAATGCTCGAACTCTCGTGGAAAGGTACCAAACCTCTTAAGTTAAATGATGGCAGTGAGCGCAAGTTTATAAACGATAACGATACCGTTACCATCAGAGGCTATTGTAGTAATGAAAATATTAGAATTGGTTTTGGTCAGGCAAAGGCAAAGGTTCTGCCAGCCCTTTAAATCGAGTAGGGGGTATGTGTTAGTCGTTATATAACTTCATGCGAACATAGCTAACTATGTCCCAAAAGATACGAATCGCCACAATTCCAACAATTAAGTAACTACCGATGGCTTGGTTAAAACCTCCTTCACTTATAGCATTCATTTCCATTTCTAAATTAATCTGAAATTAGATTTTTCTTGTGATTTACATTTTTAAGTGCACAAATTTAAAACTATAATTAAGAAAATTGAAATTTTTTGTCGCAACTTTTCTTAATAAATTTTAATCTAATTTTTTTCTTTCTATTCTCTAAAATTTGAAAGTTTAGTAAAAATCCCGCTTCGAATTAACGAAGCGGGATTTCTTATTGACTTATTCAGTTCTTATTGTTTCACTACTCTTTCGGTGTGCAACACATTTGAATTAGCATCGAGTATTCTTACGAAATAAATTCCGCTGTTGAATTGCTCTAAGCTTGTTTTCATTGTTGAAGTTCCACTTACCAAGTTGTGTTTTTCACTGATTACAACGTTACCTAAGATATCAAACACTTCCATTACTATTTCCTGGTCTCTGTCCATTGTTACATCCATTGTAAATTCAGATGAAGTAGGATTAGGATATACATTAGTGAATGTACTACCACCTTCTGCATTCATTGCATCAGGACTTAAACAACGAGTGATGGTTGTTGTTCTGAATAATGATGTATTTCCACAGGTATTTGTTTCTGTTAACTTCAATGGTGATGTAACCGTATTGCTAGTTAAACCAGGAGCAATGTTAACATTAATAACATTAGTTCCTTGTCCAGATCCCCATGTCATTCCGTATGCTAAAGACCATGTGTAAGTCGCTGCATTGGCTACCGGTGCTACAGAATAAGTTGCTGTAGTTAATCCACAAGTATTAAGCGGACCACTGATTGCTCCCGGTTGAACGGCTGTTGTTACAAGTGTTAACGCTCTGTATGGACTGCTTCCGCAAAGATTAGTAGCTGCTACCGATATCGTTCCCGGTCCTGCAAGTACAGCTGTTGCTGTTGTTCCAGTGTTAGAACCACTAATGCTGTTACCTACTCCGGTTATGGTCCAGTTATATCCAGATGCTCCCGCTACTGCTGGTATCGAATAGGTTCCTGTTGTTAGTCCACAAACGTTAGCCGGTCCACTTAATGTTAATGGTATGGTCGGTGCATTGCCGGTAATCCATATTCCGGTTCCCAGTACGTTACCACATGCATTTACTGCTGATACTTTCAGTTGTCCGTAAACAAACGTTCCTGCTATTGTTACCGTAATAGTGTTGGTACTCGATGTTCCTGTCATACCTGAAGGTAAAGTCCAGATGTAAGATGTGGCTCCGAATACTGGTGCTATTGAATAAGTAGCTGTTGTTTGTCCACAGGTTGATGTTGGGCCTGTTATAGCTCCCGGTACTGCCGGTTTCTTGGTAACTGCAAATGTTGTTGTTACACTGCTTCCGCAATTGTTGTAGGCTGTACAGGTTACATCTCCAGATACCGTTCCTGCCGAAATAGAAACATGCAATGTTGTCGTTCCTTGCCCACCCGTTATGGTCATTCCGGTTACTCCGGTTGGTACTGTCCATACATAACTTGTAGCTTCAGGTACCGCTGCAACTGTGTAGAACGTACTTGTCAATCCACATAATGCATTTGGTCCTGAGATAACTGGTGCCGCAGGTGCTGCTCCTACGGTTACATTAGCTGTAAATGGTGCTCCTGTACATCCTAATCCTGATGTTGGTATTACTGTATAAGTAACCACTCCGTGGACATATCCTGTATTGGTTAATACATCTGCTATGGCGTTACCACATCCTGAGGCACAATCATTGTTTCCTATAACTCCTCCGGTTGTTACAGATGATGTCCATGCATAGGTAGTATTTGCTTCTGTTGAGTTCAATGGAACATTACTTGGGTCTCCGTTACAGATTACAATGTTACTTGCCGAACCAATTGGTAATGGATTAGCTACTGTAGTTACTGATGAAGAAGCGGTACATCCGTTTGTTGCGTCAGTTACTGTTACATCATACATTGCTCCAACAGTTACAAGCGGATTGCTCGCTGTTGCAAAAAACACTCCGTTTTGGTTCCAAACTTGACTTGTTGTTCCTGTTACAGGTACTGACAAAACAGTGCTGTTACCATCGCAGAAGGTTAATCCATTGCTTGCACTGATAGTTGCATCCGGTGCTACAAAGTTTTCAGTAATAACCGCTGTTGATGATGCAGTACATCCATTTCCGTCTGTTACAGTTAATCCCCATGTTCCTGATAGTGGTGCTGCAATTCCAAAAGCAAATGTTCCCCAGAAATTACCTCCCACTGTCCACACACATCCATAAGATGTGTTGGTGGGATACAATACTTCTTGTGGAACGTTACAATCTATATGGAATGAATTTGATGAAACAATGGTTGCATCTGGTAATGCGTTTACAATTACATTTTGTGTTGCAGTTGCAGTATTGCCATGTATGTCTGTTACAGTCCAGGTTACAACTGTTGTTCCAACAGAATACGAACCCGGTGCATTGTTTATTAAAGTTGCCACTCCGCAGTTATCTCCTGTGGTTGGTGTTCCAAGAGCTATTGATGCTCCGTTACACACCGTAACATCAGCTGGTGCTGTTATTGTTGGTAATTCATTATCAACTACTGTTTGGGTATATGAAGTAGTTGAAGTATTTCCTGCCGCATCCGTTACAGTAACGTTTACTGTTGTTACCCCAACCTGATAAGTGTGAACAGGGAACCAAGTTCCTGCTCCTAACGTCCAGGTTGCTGTTCCGTCAGGATTTCCATTGAAGAAAAAGTTTTCCTGAACAGTAAATGAAGAAGAACAGTTGTCA
>CAIYIS010000043.1 GCA_903926385.1 uncultured Bacteroidota bacterium | reverse complement strand
TGGGCCTTGTGGTCCAGTTGCACCCGTATTACCTGTTAATCCAATTGTTCCTTGCGGTCCAGTTGCGCCTGTATTACCCGTTAAACCTATTGGTCCTTGTGGTCCGGTTGCGCCTACAGCACCTTGTGGTCCAGTTGCACCCGTATTACCCGTTAATCCAATTGGGCCTTGCGGTCCAATTGCGCCTGTATTACCCGTTAAACCTATTGGTCCTTGTGGTCCGGTTGCACCCGTATTACCCGTTAAACCAATTGGGCCTTGTGGTCCGGTTGCGCCTGTAACACCATCATTTCCTTGTATTCCTTGGGCTCCGGTTGCACCTGTAACACCATCATTTCCTTGTATTCCTTGGGCTCCGGTTGCACCTGTAACACCATCATTTCCTTGTATTCCTTGTGGCCCTTGCGCTCCTGTTGCACCTATGGCACCATCATTTCCTGCAATCCCTTGTGCTCCTGTTGCTCCTACAGCACCATCATTTCCTGGTATTCCTTGTGGTCCTTGTGCTCCTGTAGCTCCTATTGCTCCATCGTTTCCTGGTATTCCTTGTGGTCCTTGTGCTCCTGTTGCTCCTACAGCACCATCATTTCCTGCAATCCCTTGTGCTCCTGTTGCTCCAACAGCACCATCGTTACCTGCCGGTCCTTGCAACCCTTGTGGTCCTTGTGGTCCCGGAGTTCCATTAGCAGCATATAAAGCATAAGGCACACTCAATAATTGGTTGGTTCCAATAATAGTATAGTTGGTGCCTCCTGTAGGGTCGGTTTCTGTTCTTATATAATAAGGTACGTTTGCCCAATTGATACCTGCAAATGTACCGATGGCAGGCAAACCACTACCAATAGCAACCGTTACCAAACCATTGGTATTGCTCACCGGGTTGGGGTTATATATTTCGCGGAAAGCTATATTGCCAACAGAAAACGAAGAGTCGGAGGAAATGCTTACTCGCATACCAATAGCTGTGTTTGCCACCAATGCGCCTCCGCCATTGCGTATTACGGCTTGGTAACTCATCAAATTGGGTACTTGCGCCCATGCGCTTGCAGTTAATATTACTGCTGATAAAATGGTAATTAGTTTTTTCATTTTGTTTGGGGTTAGTTATTAATTATTTTTAATTATTTTAAAGCTTTGTATAAGTCGGTTACTATCGGTAACGGTTAATAGATAATTAGCATCCTCGTATTGCTCCATATTAATAATGGTAGTGATGGATTGTACTTTTTGTTTTTGTAATAACTTGCCTTGTATATCGTACAATTCAAATTCAAGGTTGTCTAATTTTGTATTGCCTACATTTAGGTTTAGCACTTCTGCTGTCGGGTTTGGATAAACCGCACAGGTAAGCTGCACCTCTTTGTTATCGGTAATACCTATAGTAATATCATACGTTTGTTGCACACCCTGCCTTGCGCTTCCGTTGGAGCCGGTGTTGGTAGTATATACCACCTGACCTATGGTATAGCTTTGTGTGCCTCCTGTGCCTGTGGCTTCGCCACCTGCAGTGGCTGTGGTTTGCTGTGCAGTTGCTTTTATGGTAACAATTGAAATTATTAAAAGTGTTATTAATTTTTTCATTTATAAATATTTTATTTCCCCTACTCATAAGGCTTTTCGGGTTTCGCCTTTATTATCTTCCCCATCTGCCCCTCTCCCGAAGGAGAGGGGAGCGGGAGGAACCATTACGTTGTTTTTTTCTTTGGACTCTTTGCCTCGCCTACTACTACATCAAAACCCCATTCCGAAAGTGCTTCGGGATTGGTTTTGTAATAGCTTAGCAGGCGGTCTTTAGCTGCCACTAAGTAGTTATACACTGTGCCGGGTGTTTCGGCTGTTTGTCCTTTGCCTGTGCCATAAGCGGTGCGAGCTTGCTCCATTTTAGTTTCTGCTTGTTCGCGCAGCTTTTCGCTTTCCTTTCGTTTGGTATCGCCTGCCGAAAGTTTGGCGGCATAGTCCGTTCGGTCGAACGAAGGCTCGTCTTTCAACGGGCTTGCATCAGCCATTTCATCATCTTTACCTTTTACATTATTCGCAAGTTTGCTTAACTTGTCTGGTGAACCAACAGGTATGTCCACTCTTATTGTTTTACGTGCCATTGTCTTTTTATTTTTTTTGTTAATTTTAATTTTTTTGTTAAAAAACTTATAAATAAAGAGATTTGGGCGGGGAATGTTCATGAAAAACAATCATATTTTCATGTCTTAGTAGCTCACTTTTATATCTAAGTGACATACTTTGATGTCTAAGTGCCGTACTTTGATAACTAAGTGTAAAACTTTGATGTCTTAGTTTCATAGTTTCATATCTAAGTGTCGTACTTTGATAACTAAGTGCCGTACTTTGATGTCTAAGTGTCATGCTTTGATATCTAAGTGCCATACTTTGATGTAAAACTCTGGCAGTTTTACATACTCCATGTATTGTTTTAGTCCATAATTTTAACAAGAAAATAGGCAGAAACAAAAAAGTCCTGCTGATGAAAAACGCAGGACTTAAAAATATGTTGATGAAAGAAGTATTGCTTAAATTATACGCCTGCTCTGTGTGTGTGTGTGTGTGTGTGTGTGTGTGTGTGTGTGTGTGTGTGCAGGCACAGGGGTTCCAAAGGCTTCAAAAGCCTCTACCAACAATGGTTTGGGGATGGGTATAAATTTCCTGTTTATCATTTGAGACAACAAAGTTATAAAAATAAATAACGTGGACAAATATTTAAATAGGCATTTTTTTACGATGATGAGTTGATTCTGCCTTGTTAGTTGTTGAATATTATTTCAACATTGCCCCGTGTAGAAGTAATTTAGGAAAGAAAATTAGTTACAGACACTTAAAATAATCGAACGGCTCTTTGCATTCTTTGCAACGAAAAAGCGCTTTGCAGGCTGTGGAGCCAAACTGAGAAATCATTTCGGTATCTTTCGAACCACATAGCGGGCATTTCAAATCACGCGATTTACCAAGTAATACTTGTTTGTCGATTGACGAATGGTCGGGTGGAGCAATACCATAAGCGCGCAATTTTTCTTTTGCTTCATCGCTTATCCAATCAGTAGTCCAGGCGGGTGTGTACACCAAATCTACTTTTACATTTACTATTCCAATTTCTTTTAACTTGGTTCGTATATCATCCTCAATCACCCGCATGGCCGGGCATCCCGAATAAGTAGGTGTGATGACGATAGTACATAAATCGTCAGTAAGAATAACATCGCGAAGTATACCCAATTCAATAATATTAATTACTGGAATTTCGGGGTCGGGAATTTCGGAAAGGAGTTTGAAAATAACCTCCACTCCTACTCTACCCTTCGGGGAGAGAGAATCCTTATTGATTATTTCAGCTTTTGATTTCAATTTCTTTTTATCTCTTCCCCTTCGGGGAGGTTGGGAGTGGCTTCTTTACCACTTAGCTCCGGGATATGCTCTATGAAGATATTGCATTTCGGCAAGCAGAAAACCTAAGTGTTCGGTATGTTTTCCCTCTCTGCTTCCTTTTTGTTTAAAAGTAGTAGTTGGCAATTGAAGGGTAGCTTTTGCAAACACTTCGTTCACTCTTGTTTCCCATTCGGTTTTTATATTGTTCAAATCAGGAGCAACTCCTTCTTTTATGAGCAATGCATCCACTTCGTCCATATCGAAAAGCTCAGCAGTGAACATCCACAAATCGTTTACTGCACTCTGCAATCTGTCGTGACTCTCGGCAGTACCATCGCCCAAACGATACATCCATTCGCTGGTATGACGCAAGTGATAAGTTATCTCTTTATGCGATTTTGCAGCTATTGCAGCAATGGTTTCATCTTTACTCGCCTTTAATCCTTCGTATAAAAAGAACATGTAAGTATCGAATAAAAACTGACGAGCAATGGTAAATGCAAAATCACCATTCGGTTGTTCGGTAATTAACAAATTACGAAACTCGCGTTCATCGCGCATGTACGCCAACTCGTCTTCGTCTCTTCCTTTACCTTCAACCTGTCCGGCATATTTCAACAATTCGGAAGTATTGCCCACAAAATCAAGAGCAATATTAATCATTGCTAAATCTTCTTCCAATATCGGCCCGTGCCCACACCATTCCGACAAACGGTGCCCTATAATTAAACTGCTATCGCCCAGACGAAGCAGGTATTCGAATTTTGCTTGTTGTAAGTTCATTTCTTTAGATATGAGATTTGAGTATTGAGATATTAGATTTAAGTTTCGAGATTTTGAAATAAGAGTTGAGAAGCCTTTCTCACATCTCATGTCTCACATCTCAATTCTAATATCTCAATACTCCTTATAAATACTTTACACCTTCCGGAATTTTGTAAAACGTTGGATGACGATAAGGCTTATCATTCGAAGGTTCGAAGAAAGATCCTTGATCTTCGGGACTTGAAGCGGTAATTGCATTAGCAGGAACCACCCAAATATTCATCCCTTCGCTTCTACGCGAGTATACATCTCTTGCATTTTGTAACGCCATTTCAGCATCAGGCGCATGAACGCTACCTGCATGTTTGTGGGGAATTCCAGGATTAGCCTGAACAAATACTTCCCATACCGGCCATTGTGTGTCTGTCATATTTTTATTGTTGTTAGTTATTAGTTGTCAGTTTTGGTTGTGTGAAGTAACAACCAAAAACAATTTATGCGATTTCTTTTTCTTTAACTCGTTTTGCTGCGTAAGCCACAGCAGCTTCTCTCACCCATTTACCATTCTTATCTGCATCAATGCGATCTTTCAAACGTTTTGCATTGCACGGGCCATTGCCTTTTATTACATCAAAAAACTCATCCCAGTTTATTTTACCATGTGTATAATGACCTGTTTCTTCATCAAATTTCAAGTCTTTATCAGGTACCGTTAAACCAATGAATTCAGCCTGAGGAACTGTTCTGTCAATAAATCGCTCGCGGATTGCATCATTGCTTTCCATCTTTACTTTCCAACGCATCAACTGTTCGCTGTTTGGTGAGTTATCATCGCTTGGGCCAAGCATCATCACTGCAGGCCACCACCAGCGGTTCAATGCATCTTGTGCCATTGCTTTCTGCTCAGGTGTTCCTTGTGCAAGTTGCATCATTATTTCGTACCCCTGACGATTGTGAAAACTTTCTTCTTTGCAGATACGCACCATAGCACGAGAATAAGGACCATAGGACCCACGTGCCAAGGCTGTTTGATTCATAATGGCAGCACCATCAACCAACCAACCGATGGCTCCGATGTCGGCCCAGGTAAGTGTTGGGTAATTAAAGATGCTTGAATATTTTGCTTTGCCGGTATGGAGTTGTTCCAACAATTCTGTACGGTCAACGCCTAAAGTTTCGGCAGCACTGTATAAATACAATCCATGTCCACCTTCGTCCTGAACTTTTGCAAGTAAAATGGCTTTTCTTCGGAGGTTTGGAGCGCGAGTAATCCAGTTTCCTTCGGGTAACATACCTACTATTTCAGAGTGAGCATGCTGACTCATCATTCGTACCAGTTGCTTGCGGTATGCTTCGGGCATCCAATCCTTAGGTTCTATCTTAACTCCCGAATTTATTTTAGCTTCAAAAGCTTCTAATTTTTTAGCGTCTTCCATTTTCTGATTTTTGAGGACACAATATTACAAAATTACATGCAGAAAAAGGGAAAAAAATAATATGAGTTCTACTTTTTATATGTAGTTGTAGTATTCTGCAGAAATTTATAATAGTATACGAAAAAGGAAAAGCGAGAAAATTACTTTCTCGCTTTTCCTTTTCTTATTATTAATACATCCTAGAATTTAGCACGTATCTTACGTTTCTTCGATTTTGATTTTCTAAATATGCTACCATATTTAGATTTATATAAACTACTTCTTCCTCTAATAACATAACTGTAATATAAAGAAGTACTCAAATACGAATCTTTGTGTGAAGGATCTCCTCTTTTTTCTCCCGGCTTACCATATTGATTTTCACCTGCTGCTATTGATGTAGGAACATTATCACCTAACTCATGTCTTCTGTCAGCTAGTGCTCGCGCTTCATCGCTAGACAATGTTGCTCGGTCAACATAATTTCCACTTACATCATCTAGATAATCAGTAAAAGTAGTTCGCCAATTAAATTCCCAGCCTATTCGGTGATGTTTGTTCAATGTAAAAAGGAACCCTAAACCTAAAGGCACAGCTGCCGTAACCGGGCTGTAACTTTTACCTTCAGTTTGTAAAGGACGTAAAGCAACCATAGAACCATTATAAGACGTTTTTGGATTGTAATATACTCCAGCAATACCACCAAAAGCATACATTTTAAAGTCATTTTTATAACGATAAGTATGACCTAAATCGGGCATTTCGTAAAAAAATACCTGAGCAGTTAAGGCTAATTCAACCATATCATCTCTGAAAGACAAATTACGTCCTACACGAGCAGGATTAGTTGAGGCATTATCAGCTCCGGTAATTCGGACCCAGTTCAAACCTAATTGAGCAGATAGTAAAGAGGTGAATTTATAACGTGCAAATCCACCCACAGTAAATTGGGTTTTATCCAATTTAATATCATTTACAAAGTCCTTTCGGGTCCCTTGCTTTCCTCCCATTTCACCTAAATAATTGGCAGCTCCGGCTTGAACGCCAATATCCCAATTGTATTGGGCAAGACCAACAAGTGGGGAGGTTAAAATTGCTATTGCTAGTATTAGTTTACGCATGGTACAAATGTATATAAATTATAATTACAAGTATATTAAAATTAAAAAATCTATGAAAAAGAAAATTCTTTTACCTTCGCATCGTTTGGCAAAAATAATTAAAATATTTATATGAATAACAAAATAACGAAACTTTTTAATATAAGTTATCCACTTGTACAGGCAGGAATGATTTGGTGTAGTGGTTGGGAGCTTGCTTCTGCAGTTAGTAATGCAGGTGGTTTGGGGATTATCGGTAGCGGAAGTATGTACCCAGATATTCTGAGAGAGCACATCTTGAAATGCCAAAAAGCTACCGTTAAACCATTCGCTGTAAATCTTCCAATGATTTACCCTGACATTGACAAACATATAGAAACCATACTTGAACTGGGAGTTAAAATTGTTTTTGTATCAGCTGGAAATCCTAAAACCTGGACACAGAAGTTAAAAGACAATGGTGTAACTGTAGTACATGTAATCGCAAATGCTAAATTTGCTAAAAAAGCAGAAGAAGCTGGTGTGGATGCGATAGTAGCCGAAGGATTTGAAGCTGGAGGTCATAATGGCCGAGAAGAAACCACTACAATGTGTTTAATTCCTTCAATCAAACAGGCAGTTAAAATTCCAGTAATTGCTGCAGGCGGAATAGCCACTGGAAGAGGAATGTTAGCGGCTATGGCTTTGGGAGCAGATGCGGTTCAAATCGGCAGTCGATTTGTGGCTTCTGTAGAATCTTCAGCAAATATTAATTTTAAAAATCGGGTAATTTCAGCTAACGAAGGTGACACCAAATTGATGTTAAAGCAACTTACTCCGGTACGTTTACTTCGAAATGAATTCTATGATAAAGTAGAACAGGTGGAACTAAGTGGTGCTTCGGTTGAAGAATTAGCAAAATTACTTGGTCGTGGTAGAGCAAAAAAAGGTATGTTTGAGGGCGATTTAACAGACGGAGAGTTGGAAATCGGGCAAATTGCTTCTCTTATTCGAGAAATAAAACCGGCAAAAGACATAGTGGATGAAATTCTTACAGAATATTATTCAGCAAAAAATGAACTTTTAAAGTCTGAATTTTAATTTCAATTCAGAAATAATTAAAGAGATATGATAAAATTTGAAAAGTACAAATTAGAGAATGATTTGCGTGTAATCATACATCAGGACAAGTCGACTCCATTGGCATGTATTAATATATTATATGACGTGGGTTCAAGAGACGAAAATCCGGAACAAACTGGTTTTGCCCATTTATTCGAACACCTAATGTTTGGTGGGAGTGTAAATATTCCAAATTATGATGAACCATTACAACGGGTGGGTGGAGAGAATAATGCTTTTACAACAAACGATATTACTAATTATTATCTCACTCTTCCTTCGGATAATCTGGAAACAGGTTTCTGGATTGAAAGCGATCGAATGCTTAGCCTTGCATTCTCAGAAAAAAGTTTGGAAGTTCAGCGAAATGTGGTAATAGAAGAGTTTAAGCAGCGCTACCTCAATCAGCCTTATGGCGATGTTTGGCTTTTGATTCGTCCGTTAGCATACAAAGTACATCCATATAAGTGGGATACTATTGGTAAAGAAATATCGCACATTGAGAATGCGAAAATGGAAGACGTTAAAAGTTTTTTCAAACGTTTTTATACTCCCGAAAATGCCATAATGGTGGTGGCCGGAAATGTAGAAGTTGAAAATGTAAAGCAACTTACTGAGAAATGGTTTGGTAAAATTCCGATGGGAGAAAATCGCAAGCGAAATCTTCCTGCAGAACCCAAACAAACCGAAGAACGAACCATGACAGTAGAACGTGACGTTCCGCTTGATGCTATTTATAAGGTATATCACATGTGTTCGAGGTATGATAAAGAATATTATGCTACTGATTTGCTTTCAGACATTTTATCTCAAGGCAATTCTTCTCGTCTGCACAACGAACTTATTAAAGAGAAAAAATTATTCAGCGAAATTCATGCTTTTGTAATGGGCGACTTCGACAAGGGCTTATTTGTTGTTTCTGGTAAATTAACCAAAGGAGTAACCATGGAAACAGCTGATGCCTCAATTATAGAAGTACTCGAAAAATTCAAAAATGAGAATGTAAGTGATAACGAGTTGAAAAAAGTGAAAAATAAAAGTGAAGCTACACATCTATTTGGTGAAGTGGAAGTGCTGAACAAAGCCACTAACCTTGCCATTTGCGAATTACTTGGCGATGCAGATTTAATAAATCATGAAACAGAAAAATACCTGGCTGTGACAACAGAGGAAATAAAACAACAGGCTAATCTGATTTTTAGAAAAGAAAATTGTTCTACACTATATTATAAGTGTAAAAACAACTAACCTATTTTGTATGGGTGGAATATTTTTGATGAAACCTAATCAAAGAAGATTCTTTTCTTTTTTGTTTTGAAGTTACTTTCTCAGAAACTGTCCAAGTTTTGAAAGTGGTTTTAATATTAGGGTAAACATCCCTGGTTTGAGTCCATTTATAAACCAAGCCTTTTTATCTTCTCTGTTGGCTCTTATTCGATTCATTAATGTAATATTGCTCTTACCTCCTACTCTCATTTTTACAAGCACTTGAGGAATGTATTGAGTAGAACACTTGTGTTTCTTCAATAAACGCAACATCATTTCGTAATCTGCAGAAGATTTCAAATCGGTATTAAACACTCCGAATTTGCTGTAACAAAGTCTCTGAACAAAAAATGCAGGATGCGGAGGCATCCAACCTTTGCGGAACAATTCAGAATTAAATGCTCCCGCAATCCAATTTCGAGTTACCTTATTCGTATCATTCCTTTGTACATATTGCAAATCTCCGTATACGGTATTTGTTTGTTTTTCTTGAAACGTTTTTACAACAGAAGAAATCACCTGATTGCTACAATAAAAATCATCAGCATGCAGTATGGCAATTATATCGCCTGTTGCAAGCACTATACCTTTATTGATGGCATAGTAGATTCCATCATCTTTTTCAGATAGCAAGGTTGAGATATTTGCTTTGTATCGTTCCAGAATTTTAAGCGTATCATCTGTAGATTTACCATCTACGACTATGTACTCAATATTGCCGTAATCTTGTTCGATAACCGATTGTATTGTATTTTCAATGGTTTCAGCACTATTGAAACAAACAGTTATAACGGAAACTTTAAGCATGAATTAACGTGAAACGATAAAGTTTTCGAGAACGAGCATATCCATTTTGGTTCTTAAAAAACAATCCAAAGCATTTCCGGGCGAATTTACGATTGGTTCATTTTCATTGAATGAAGTATTGAGCAAAATAGGCACTCCTGTCTTTTTATTAAATGTCGATATCAATGCATGATATTTTGGTTCGAAATTTTTATCTACGGTTTGCAACCTTCCTGTGCCATCTACATGGGTTACAGCAGGTATTTTACTCCGCATATTTTCTTTTATCAAATACACTTTCTCCATAAACGGGACGTTATCGGCATGTGCAAAATAATCGGGAACAAACTCCATAAGAATGGATGGAGCAAATGGACGAAAAGACTCTCTTCGTTTAATCTTTAAGTTCAATATTTCTTTTGCATCCGCTCGTCTAGGGTCGGCAATGATAGAACGATGCCCCAAAGCTCGAGGTCCAAACTCAGCTCGTCCTTGAAACCATCCCACTACTCCACCGTTAATAATACAATCAGTGACCATATCATAAAGCACTTCATCCGAATATTTTTCGAACTTCATGTTCTGCGATTTTAAATAACTTTCAATTTCAGATTCGGTATAATGACTTCCTAAAGAACCCGAATAAGTTGGTAAGGCCCTCTTCTGCTTTAAAATTTGATTATATAAGAATAAAGCAGAGCCCATAGAAGTACCTGCATCGTGACCCGCTGGCGGGATGTAAACATTTTTAAAAGGAGTATTTTGCAAAACCTTCCCGTTTGCAACAGAGTTTTGAGCCACACCGCCAGCAATACAAAGATTATCTAAACCTGTTTTTTTATGTAAATGATTTAGAATATGAAATATCAATTCCTCGCAAAACCGCTGTACAGATGCTGCAAGGTCTTTGTGGTATTGGGTTAATTCATCTTCACGTTTGCGTGCTGGGCCGAATTTCTCAACCATGTAATCGCTGTAAATACTTTCAATATCGGGTTCTCCTCCTTCCCAACTCATCTTTACACCATCTTTGTGATGTTTAAAATACTTGAGATTAAGTTTGAAAAGCCCGTCATCGGTTAGTTCTAACACATCCTTCAATTTATCCACATAAATGGGATTGCCATAAGGAGCAAGACCCATTACTTTGTATTCGTCACCATATTT
Source organism: uncultured Bacteroidota bacterium (assembly GCA_903926385.1). GTDB lineage: Bacteria > Bacteroidota > Bacteroidia > 2-12-FULL-35-15 > 2-12-FULL-35-15 > 2-12-FULL-35-15. The sequence continues at coordinate 28,030 of CAIYIS010000043.1, read as the reverse complement.
AGGAAAACCGAGATACTGCGTGAAGGAAGTGTAAAATATACCAGCCGAATGAGGAAAGTGAACCGCATCGAGCACTTCAATCTGATTTCCAGCACCAACAGCGGTCATGGTGGAAGTAAAATCTCCAAAACCATCAATGGACAATAGCGCTGATTTTTCGAAAGGAGATGCAAAAAATGAACTACCCAAATGAGAGCGGTGATGCTCTATATTATGAATTTCAGCTTTTATTTCATTCTCCGAAACATTTAATTCTTCTGCCAATACAGCCTTAACCGACTTTACTTTTTTAGAATTGCTATATCGGTCTAGGATGACCGATACCGAAACTTTATTCTTGAGTGTATGTTTTATTTTCTTAATAACATTAGCCGAAGGGTCTCTTGAAATGGTAATGTAATCAATATCTTTGATGGTAATGCCTGCATCTTGCAAACAATATTTTATTGCTTCGATAGGGAAACCTGCCCAGTGTTTTATTCTCCTGATGCGCTCTTCTTCCAACGCTACTATTACTTCTCCGTCTTTTAAAATACAAGCCGAAGAATCACCATGAAAAGCATTTAATCCTAAAATATACATAAGGAATTATAAATTGTAATGAATAAAAATTAAAGTACGCAAAAGTAATTAAGATTAGGAAAGTAGCAAGAAAAAAGATTAGACGAACAGATGCCTGTTCTGCTCAATCAAATCCGGATTATTGATGTAATGTTGAGCATAATCGTAGGCATGTCGCGACATCAGATTGTATTCGTCCTGTTTCATGACAGCCGCAGTATCAATTGTTTTAGAAAATTCAGTTATTTCATTTAATGGAATTTCCCATCCAATTTTCTTTTCCTGCAAATGTTTCCAATGAGTCTTATCACTAATTACTACAGGGCAACCAACCGAAAAAGACTGCAGAATGATATGTCCAAAGTTTTCGCCTGTGGTTGGCATAAACATAAATTCATAATCAGAAAGTACATTTATAACATGGTTGCTCTCCACACTTCCTTTGTAATTGGCAACCACATTTGCGGGCAATTCGGCCATGGCCTGCTGACATAATAAAAAATACTCCTTATCATATACGGGCCCGTAAAAATCGAACTGAATATTTTGCTTGCAATGTTTTAATATTTGTAATGCATACAATGTGTTTTTTTCAGGTGAAATACGAGCGATATTCACTATTCGTGCATAACCAGATTTCTTTTTTCGATTTACCAAAACTGGAATGGCTGACTTCTGTGGAAGTACACCAGCTGTTTTAATCATTACCATATTACCAAGTACTTTTCTGATTTCATGTTTTTCGATTTCTGATGCAGTATGAAAAATAACTTTATCAAAAAACTGCAACACTTTTACTGCTCTTATAAAAAACTTTTTCTTGGTAGCTTTTACACTCAACGAACCTTCCGAAAACATTCCTCTTGCTGCTATAACAATTGTTTTATGATGTTTTTTTCGCAAATAAAATAATGGGATAAGTGTAAAATACAACGAATATATACCATTGAGATAGGTGCAGTCGTAATCGGTTTTGCGAATCAGATTGCGAATATTTTTATGTGTAAGTTCATTCTCCGAAAAATAGTAAACCTTAACTCCATTTGGGAGTGTATTCCATGCATCACTATTAATATGAGGGTAAGGTGTAGTTTCGCAATAATCGGTATTACGGGTAATGATAGAAAACTCAAACTCATCTTTGAGATGCTCTACCAGATTAGCTACTGATTGTATTGGCCCGCCAGCTTTGTAACCCGGCAGGTACCAGTCGATAAATATAAGTACCTTTTTCTTTGCCATTTTTTAAATTTTAAAGTGGGCAAATATAGCAATTAGCATCAACTTAAAATTCTGTTAATATCATAAACATCTTTATTTTTTTCCAGTTAAATAAAAAACTGAAATAAAATAAAAATTATCTTTGAACAAAAATTGATTGACAACACACCTTAATTCATTCAGGAATGAAACAAACCATTTATTCAAGCATTTTTCAAAAAGCAAAATCTACCACCATCCTGTTATTGCTCTTGTTTACCATAAGCATTGCGGGTTACAGTCAGGAGGCCGGAACCAATACACACAGAGGTGAGTTTTCGTTTGGAGCAAGAACAACGGGAAGTTTGTTCAGTTCGAGCGGTAATTATTTTGGTGTAGGTGCTGGTGGACAATGGCGTTACCGAATAGATGAAAATTAAATTCAGAATGGTATGGCGACTGGATGAATACCGACATTGGTGGCTACGGTCAGCGATACGATGCCCACATTGGCGAATCGATGATGATTTATCCTGTTAAACTAGTCAACAACAAAATGAGTTTCACACCTTATATTTTAGGTGGGTTTTGCGGAGATTATACCAAAACACAAACTAATTTATTTTACGATGATGTCCTTGGTGAATACCGAACAGAGAAAAAGGACAGATGGAGTTTTGCTACTCAACTGGGGTTGGGAACTCATTTTAATCTTACAGAACGTTTTGATTTTTCATTCACAGGCCAATATATGATTCATTTTGGAAGCGATATTGATGCCGTTATTCAAACAAACCGACTTGGAGAAAAATATTTACAGATAAACGAAGGCAAAGACAATGTCCTCGAAGGCCATTTGCTATTTACCTTAAGCGCCAATTACGTTATTGCCGATTTCAGAAAACACAAATAGCCCATTTTAGTATTTATAACCTTATTAATGTAAACAATCATGAAAAGAATTAGTGCAATCTTACTTTTATTGCCCATCATGGCGTTTGCTCAAACCTCCGAACGGTTTATTGCAAAAGGATTATTAAGCGGAAAAGGCACACTGGCTGCCGGTATACCTACTGCTTATGATGCCACCAATATGTATGTAAGCGGAAATATTGAATACTATACCGAAGACAATATATCGTTCAGAGGCGGACTCTATGTGTTTCTGGGGGCTTCGCGTCCTAAATCGCTTATCGTTTTATCTCAAAACAGCACTTGCTTTTTTGGTTATAATTATCACTTAACTACTCATAATCACCTCGACCCTTACATAGGTTTTGAGCCTGGTGTTAGCTGGACTCAGCTTAAAGCTCCCGAAAACCAAGCCTTACAAACCTATCCTTATAATATTTCGGACTATAAAGCCACCATTAGCCCTGTGGCATCTGCCACTCTGGGCATTAATTATTATGCCGCCCGGTTTACTCATCTTTTTATGGAAGTATCTTATATCAATGGTATGCATTTGTCAGATATCCCCGCTGTTTCGCTTAGCGAATTCCATATTGCTTTTGGGTTTGGTTTCAATATTTTTGTTCTGAAGAAAAAATAAAACTCATTACCCCGATTTTGCCATTTCAGACTATTTGACTTTTATTCTTTCTAGGGTATTCGTTTTCAAACATCTTTTGCCAAATCACCATTTAGCTCCCTCCCCTTTCCTTACTCATTATAAACCCATAAGCAATTGAGGGAAGACATCTCTCTTGGTTTTCGAGATATCTAATAACAATATAAGTGATTGTTCAAACAATTTGAGTTGTTGTGCCAATTACCTTAAACTTTGATAAAACAATTGCTATATCAAGTATTTATACAAGCAGAACAATTTGAATAAAGCGGTTATCCTTTGACTGATTTTATGGAAACGGAAAAATAAAACGACTTAACCTTATAGAATCCAAAGGAATGCTATAAACTTCTTATGAGAATTTAGGGTGTACCTTGCACATTCATTTGCTGTTGGCAATATTCATAAACACTAAACTGATTTCTTCATTAAAAATTCAGCACTCCTTCGTTTTTCAGGAATTTTACAGTAATTAACAAATTATGATAAATAGCCAACTTATCAATTTTTCACAAGTTTAAAAGTATGAAATTGGCTATTATGAGTAATTTTAACAGAATAAACTCCACTTGACAGTGCTTGAATATTCACAGTTTTAGCATCCGAACTGTTGACTTTTCCGGAAAGTAGTAATTGTCCAAGCGTATTGTAAATTCTCCATTCAGCATTTATTTGCAAACCGGTAAAAGTAAGTTCATCGCTTGCCGGATTTGGAAACAAAACCGAAGAAACAGCCGACACATCGGCAATACCCGCGGCATTGCAATTGAGCGAATAAATAGCACCGGCATCTTTCAGCCAATTTTGATTAGCTGTGGCAGCAGCCACATCAGGCACCCGAATACAGTATAAATAAGGATTACCCATGCAATACATATCGGTAAGCAAGGTGTTTGAACTTAAATTCAGGCTGGTTAACTGATTGGTAAAACAATACAATACAGTAAGAGCGGTTTCGGCACTTACATCCAGAGAAGTAAGCTGATTGCCGTTGCAGTATAATTCACTCAAAACGGTATTAGTGCCCAAATTCAAGCTTGTCAATTGATCATTTACACAGGTAACATTAGTTAATGCAATATTGGCACTCAAATCTAAACTGGTAAGCTGATTGACAGAACAACCTAAACTGGTAATGGCTGCATTAGCACTTAAGTTCAACGAGGTAATATGATTGTTATAACAATTAAGTGAAGTGATATTTACAAATGCTGAAATGCCTGTTAAATCACCAATTGAATGACTGACTACATTAATGGCACCGGTGTAAGCAATAGCCTCACTCACTTGAATTTAAGTATCTGAATTGGTATTAATTACAGTATTATTAAGCGATAATGTTTTGAAATTGGCATCAGGTATATAAACCACCTGAGCTATGGAATGTAGCAGGATAAACAAGCTAAAAAAAGTAGTAAGTATTTTTTTATGTGTTAAAGTATTAGAGTTTGTGATTACAAATATAGTAATATTATAAATAAAGCATAAGTTGCTAAGAAATGCTATAGGGCTTTTAGCGATTTAAATAAGGATCGATTGTATAAAAAACTTTTCTTTTTACTACCTTTGGCATCTCAATCATTAACTTTTATTAATGCTTAAAACAATCTAAAAATGAAAAACAGTTTAACAATAAAAAAACATTTTATAACCAATATATCTTTTGCGATAATAATGTTTGCTTGTATGGCAGGTATTCCGAATAAAGCACTTGCTCAGAAAAAAGATAAACTGCTTGGCGAAAAAAACTATGATGTAGAATTAACTCTGCAAGGCAAGAAAAAGAATGACGAAGTTAAAAAAGACCAGATTTTGTTTAGGGCAGATAAACTAAGTTCTACATTTATGTTAAAGGAATATGTGTTTACTGCCAGTCCCTTCACCGCCTCTGTCGATTCAACATCAGGAACAGCAATCATTACATTTGTTTCCGACTCCAAAAATGCTGACGGAGATAAATTGAAATGGAACGGAACAGTTACCGGTGAAACAATGGAAGGTACAGCGGTTATTACAGACAAAAAAGGAAAAAGCAAAGCAGAATTTACTTTTACCGGAAAGCAGAAAAAATTCAGAGGAAAATAAATCAAGAGTTATTCATTTCTTCGGAGAAGAGAGTGTTTTCTACCAATTAACAAAAAAGCTACTGACATAAAATCAGTAGCTTTTTTATTTAATCTAATCCAATGCTACTTACTTTCTGAACTAACTTGGGAAGTTTTGGTTATGGTACCGGAAGTTCCAACAGAAAAATGAATGTTTACAATATTCGGAGCTACATCATCAGCATCGTGATCGTTACCATGGTGCCCGATATGTATTTTCCCGAACCCGTGATGAGGGTGATGACCGTTGCATCTATGTTCTTCAGTATTGGCGACACTCATCACATCATTACCTATAAAATCAGTTTCGGGAGTGTATTGGTAAATTTCATTTCCGGAAGCATCTTTACCAACGGTACTTAAATTATAATGAACCGCCTGTAAAGTTATTTTGTAAGGTGTATCTGATGTGTTTTCGGGCAAAACAAAAGTATAAGCCTGATTTTTGTTTAAGTCGATATTCAAATTTGTAATAACTGGAGGTAAAGGAGACTCCTTTTTTTTACATGATTGAATGGTAGAAATAATAGTAAATGCTGTTACTAAAAGTAAGATTGGTTTTTTCATATTTTAAATAAATTTGGTTTAACTACGCATTGGACGCTTTCTTTTCGAAAAGGTTTAACGGCAAATAAATAATGGTTCAAAAGTACAACAAAGAAACAGTTATAATTAAGGAAAGAGTCGAACAACGTGTTTGTGTGGTTAACTTTATGTAGCTGATTTCAATCATACCCTACACGGAAACTAACCACCCACAACTATGAACTTTTTACTTACTTTAGCCGCTCAAAATTATATTAATATGAAAAAAAGAATATCTAAAATCAAACCGTATTATCCTTTTTTGCTTGCATCGCTAGTAGTGATTGGTGGTTGCAGTCCCAAAAAATCGGATGATTCAAAAACATCAGCTATGAACAGTACAAATCCATTGGTACAAAAATGGGATGCAAGATACAACGGAATACCACCGTTTGATAAAGTAAAAGTGTCCGATTTTGTTCCTGCCGAAGAAATTGCAATAGGAATGCAACGCAGCGAAATTAATGCAATTGCCACAAACACCGAAGCTCCTTCGTTTGCGAATACCGTCGAAGCGCTCGAAAAAACAGGTATAGTGCGTAAACAAGTGGAAGCTATTTATAACGTATGGACCGCTAATATGGGTTCTCCCGAACTGGATTCTGTGCAAGAGGTAATAGAACCTCGTGTGGCTGCGTTCAGCGATTCTATTACTCAAAACACAACTCTTTTCAAACGAATAGAAGCAGTTTACAACTCACCCGAAAAAAGCAAACTTACGGCAGAGCAACAACGTTTGTGCTTTAAATATTACAACAACTTTTTGCTGGCAGGAGCCAAACTTGATGAGAAAAGCAAAGCAAGAGTAGCTGAAATAAATCAGAAACTGGCTGCTTTATTCACCAAGTTTAATCAGCATCAGTTGGCTGACGAAGGTGATAAATATATGGAGATAACCGATGCCAAAGACTTGGATGGAATGTCGGAAGAACTGAAAGCAGCAGCAGCCTCGGCAGCCGAAAAGAAAGGTAAAAAAGGCAGCTGGATTATTGCTAATACCCGTTCGTCTATCGAACCATTTTTGGCAAGTGCTAAAAACAGAACTCTTCGCGAAAAGGCTTGGCGTATGTTTATCAGTCGTGGAGATAACGGAGATGCTAATGATAACAATGCTATTATTCCGGAAATATTACAACTGAGAGCAGAACGTGCCAAATTGTTAGGATATGCCACACACGCTCACTGGCGCCTTGCCGACAAAATGGCTAAAACTCCTGAAAAAGCAATGGCTTTGCTTGAATCGGTATGGACTCCTGCTGTGGAGCGTGTGCATGAAGAAGTGAAAGACATGCAACAACTAGCCGATAAAGAAGGAGCCAAAATTAAAATTGAAGCTTGGGATTATCGCTTTTATGCAGAAAAAGTACGTAAAGCAAAATACGACTTAGATCAGGAAGAAGTGAAACAATATCTTCAATTGGAGAATCTGCGCGAAGGTTTATTTTATGTAGCCGGTGAATTATTTAATCTGCAATTTACTCAAGTTACCGATGTACCCGTTTTCCATCCGGATGTGAGAGTGTATAAAGTGTCGGACAAAACATCAGGCAAACAAATCGGCATGTGGTATTTCGACCCTTATGCTCGTAAAGGTAAACGTTCCGGAGCTTGGATGACAGCTTATCGCGACCAGGAAACATTGAACGGAGATATTACTACCATCGTTTCGAACAACTGTAATTTTATTAAAGGAAAAGAAGGTGAGCCTGTGTTAATTTCTTGGGAAGACGCAAGTACTTTGTTTCATGAATTCGGGCATGCGCTACATGGGTTAAATTCTAAGGTTACTTATCCGATGTTGTCCGGAACCAATGTGGTAACAGATTATGTTGAATTCCCTTCGCAATTATTAGAAAGATGGTTGTCTACACCTGAAGTGCTTAATAAGTTTGCACTGAATTGCAAAACAGGTGCTCCTATTCCAAAAGCATTGGTAGATAAAATAAATAATGCTTCTAAATTCAATACAGGTTTCAAAACTGTTGAAACGTTATCGAGTGCATTGGTAGATATGAAAATCCACTTAGCAGGTTCAGAACTTATCGACCCAAAAGCATTCGAAAAAAAGACATTAGAAGAACTTCACATACCTTCGGAAATGGTGATGCGTCATCGTTTACCTGCCTTCGGTCATATCTTTTCTAGCGATGGATATTCGGCAGGTTACTACAGTTACCTATGGTCAGAGGTGCTAAGTGCTGATGCTTATGCTGCATTTACAGAAGCAGGAGGGCCATACGACAAAACAGTTGCAAAAAAATTATACGACAATGTATTTAGTGTTGGAGGTACAGTGGATGAAGCTACAGCTTATCGTAATTTCAGAGGTCACGATGCTACTTCGGATGCTTTAATGATATTGTCAGGATTTAAAGTAACTCCTAAAAAATAAACAAAACAACTCTCTCTCTAAGAGTAAAAACTAAAAGTCACGGATGATAATGTCCGTGACTTTTTTTATCTAATAGAGGAGCATACAATCTAAACCTAAAAAACAACCCTATTAAAATTGAAATCGGAGGACAGTATTTTTAATTGAAAAGTACAAATTCGAATTAAATTTAATTGCAAAAGTTGCCAAGGCAGCACATGTAATTTGCAAAAAACACAAAAAAGCGAATATCCTTACTACTTAAAAACCATAATTGTAAAATTTGCAAAAAGGATAAAAACAAGTAGTCTAATTCCGTTTTCGTACTATTGCTTATCACCTAATTTTGTATCGAAATTAATTCATATTAAATACAAACTTAAAATACAAGAGAAAATGAAAAAACAATTACAAATTAAAAGAACCTGGTTGGTTAGCTTAATTATGATGATACTTTTTGCAAGCTGCTGCGGAGTGCAAATGACTAAGTTATCGGAACAAAAGAAAACTGTAACATCAGAAACCATTTATGTTTATCCTGTCCATATTAATCCTATAAACAAAGCTGAAGTTTACGACACGTTATTGGCAAAAAAGATGGTTGCTTTTATCAATACTCAGCCTGGATGTAAAGCTGTATTCGTAAACCGAACACCAAAAACAAATGCAGAATGGGGAATAAATGAAGCTAAGATGTTCCGGAAAAGTTATAATGCATTTTCCGATTTTATTGCTACCGATTTAAAAGAAGGAAAGTATGGTATGTTGGTAGAATTTCTGGAGACACCTCATGAGATAGACGTGCATTATTATGTAGCTAACAAGATATCTAAAAAAGCTACCATGTTATGTTTGGTTAATTCTCATCATCCGATTTACAAAAAAATAAATCCAAAAAATGAAGAAGATGCATTTAAACTGTTTTGCGAGTTGTTTGAACAACATGTCAAACATTTAACAGAGGTAAAATAATATTCGCTCGTCTCATTTTAGTTAATAAGATGCGCGTAAAACATTTTTTATAAAAAAAACAATTACTTTTGCCTCATCAACTATTAATAATGATTAAACCGTTACGCCTTCTTTATATTGTACTAACTTTGTCTGCTTTGCATTCTGCTAAAGGAAACGCTCAGTCAATCATACGCAGTGTGGTTTCGAGTGGAGGGAAGTATGTATTTAATAGTAACGGTGGATTGTATGCCAATATAGGAGAATTGCAGGTAAACACTTACACCGCCCCCAATAATATAATTACCCAAGGCTTCGTTCAGCCATTTATTCCTTTTCCGGTTATTGTTCCTTCTCAAAATGAACCTTCACAGGAAATATCTATGTTTCCTAATCCATCGAGCAACCTTGTTTATTTGAGTGCTTCGCAAAACATGACAGCTACTGTTTCGATTTATGATACACAAGGTCGTTTATTAGTAAAGAATGAAAATGTGAAACTAATAAAGAGCACACAATATACTTTACCTGTAGCTTCGTTTATGGATGGTATATACTTTATTAATATTACAGACGAGAAAGGAAACAATCATTTATTTAGATTTGTTAAGATTTGATTATTGAATGAAAAAACTTGTATACACCCTTTACTTTTTTCTCTTTTTGATAGTCGGCAACACTATGTTTGCTCAGGGAGTACCCGATATTTTCAATTATCAGGGTATTGCTCGAAATTCACTCGGGGCAGCTATCATTAATCAGAACATTACTGTAAAAGCCGGCATTTATTCCGGCAGTGGCTCCGGTACATTGGTTTGGGAAGAAACCTTTGCCGTTACCACAGATGCAAACGGATTATATGTTTGTAAAATAGGTATAGGTGTTTCTACAGGGGTGGGTTCACTGTCGGCATTTAATCTTATTTCATGGCAAAACAATAATTACTTTCTGGCCATAGCCATTGATTATGGTTCAGGATATGTGGTAATGGGCAATGCTCAACTAATGTCAGTACCTTATGCGTTTTATGCAAATCAATCCAATCAAATAACCGGGTTAAGTATTAATGACCTTATAGATGCCGACACAGCAGGAATAGCCATAGGGAAAATATTAAAATGGAACGGCACCAACTGGATGCCGGCAACAGACAAGCATCATGATACTGTATTGTATGCATTAAATTTACTTTCACCAGGATGGTCGCCTGCTGGAGATACCGTAACCGGTTCAAATTATTTGGGAACAAACAATGCGGAGGACCTAACCTTTAAATCAAATAATACGGAACGCATGCGCATTACGGCAAATGGGCAATGGGCAGTGGGTACTTCATCGCCTATAGCGCAGGTACAATTTGTGGGTAATGATGGATTTCAAGTGAGGGGAGATACCTTGTCGGGAGCTCTTTGCGATTCGAGTGCAGGTACAAGAATGATGTGGTATCCACACAATGCTGCACTTAGGTTAGGACAAGTAACAAACACAAGTGTTTGGGGAAATTCGAAAATTGGGAAACATTCGTTTGCCGAAGGGTTAAACTGCGAGGCATCGGGCAGATGCAGTGTGTCGATGGGTATAAACAATAAGGCAAAAGGATTGAACTGTATTAGCATTGGTAGAAATAATTATACTTCTATCGATTCCGGAGCTATTGCTTATGGAGGCCTAGTAGCGATAGGTGACAGTAATTATGTAAATATTACGCGAGGTGTAGCAATTGGTTATCATAACAGGTCAGAAGATGGAATTTCTATAGGTTATCAAAATAGAACCCGGACAGGCAGTTCGTCTGCTGCATTCGGAAAGGACAACACCGCTGATGGTTTTGTATCTATCGCTTTTGGAACAAAAGCATCAAGTGCAACACTAAAGGGCTGTTTTATTTTTGCTGATGCTGCGGGTGGCGTGCTTTATAATACTGCTATTAATCAATTTATGGTAAGAGCATCTGGTGGTGTTGTGTTTTATTCTGATACAGCACTTCAGACAGGGGTGCAATTATTTCCGGGAGCAGGTAGCTGGTCGAGCGTTTCAGACAGGAGAAAGAAAGCTAATTTTACAGTAGTCAATACTCAGGAAATACTTGATAAAATTTGTGAGTTAAAAATTACAAAATGGAACTATTTAGCTCAAAGCAGAAGAATACATCATATTGGCCCTATGGCTCAAGATTTTTATACTGCATTTAATTTCGGTGAAAATAATTACACCATCGGAACAGTGGATATGGACGGTGTGTGTATGGCAGGAATAAAAGCACTTGAACAAACCACAAGAGCATTGGCAGAAAAAATAAACCAAATTGAAACTATAAAAGAGGAATTAAAAACAGACGCAAATTTTGATGCCCTCGAAAGCAGACTTGACAGAATAGAAAAAACTTTAAATAACAGATAAAACATGTATTTAAAAAACTTAAGAATATTAATTATTGCAATACTCTTTCTCACTGTTACAGGAGGGTATTCGCAAAATGTTCCTCAGGGAATAAATTATCAGGCTATAGCATTAGACGCATTGGGTAATACGATAAATAATACTGCTATTAGTATTCGTATAGGGATACTTTCGGGTTCTTCTACAGGAACCCTAGAATGGCAGGAAACGCATTTGGATACTACCAATCAATTTGGACTATTTCATCTGACCATAGGACAAGGAACTTCAACAGGAGCTGGTTCTGTGGCAGCATTTAATTTGATTAACTGGGGAGCAACGGTAAAGTATTTAAAAGTAGAAATGGATGCCACCGGTGGTAGTTCTTACACATTGATGGATAATTCGCAATTGCTTTCAGTGCCGTATGCTTTGTATGCGCAAAAATCGGGAAGTACAAATAATCCGGTTTCATTGAATGATTTGACAGATGCAGATACAACCGGAACTTTGACAGGAAAGACATTAAAATGGAATGGTGTTAATTGGGTTCCGGCTAACGACAATAATTCTGATACCGCAGTATTTGCTACCAACCAAGCTACAAACGATTGGCATATTACAGGAAATACATCATCATCATCAGACTATATAGGTTCTAATAATGCGATGGATTTAGTTTTAAAAACAAATAATGCGGAAAGAATGCGGATTACTAGTGCAGGCAAAATAGGAATGGGAATAACCACTCCTTTAGCCTCGGTACACATTGTAGGTAATGATGGTTTTATTTCACAGGGAACTTTTGGTAGTGGAACAGTTATTAATCCGGCTTTAGGAAGCCTTATGGAATGGTATCCAAAGAAAGCTGCTTTTCGAGCCGGCTTTTGTGTAAATCCTTCTTGGAACGATGCTAATGTTGGTAATTATTCTTTCGCTACAGGATACAGTTGCAGTGCTATTGGGTATGGCAGTGTGTCGATGGGGCAGCAATGCCAGGCAGGAGATACTTGTGGAGTTTCAATGGGAAGAGTTTGTAATGCAGGTGGTAAATTTTCAGTGGCTTTGGGAAACCAATCAACATCAACAGGTGCTTATTCAATATCTATTGGCAGAGGAAACTTGTCGAGTGGTATTGCATCGTCTGCAATAGGCTATCACGTAGATGCTTTGGGGGACTATTCGACTGGTTTGGGCTATTATACTATTGCTGATGGAGCATTTTCTACAGCACTAGGAACACAAACCACATCAGGAGGAAAGACAGGTAGTTTTATATGGGCTGATAATACTGACTATGGGCATGCAACGGATACAATAAATTATCCTATTTCGAGAAATACGGCAAATAATCAGTTTTGGGTAAAGGCTTCGGGAGGGACGATATTTTATTCAACTGCTAGTGCAAGTGCACTGAACAGTGTTTCTCTTCCTCCAGGTGCAGGTTCGTGGGTGGGAACATCGGATAGAAATAAAAAGGAGCATTTCAGGAATGTGGATGGAGAAATGATTTTAAATAAAATATCGAGTTTGGAAATTACAAGCTGGAATTATAAAACTCAATCATCAAACATACGCCATATTGGCCCAATGGCTCAGGATTTATATGAGGCGTTACATTTTGGAGAGAGTGATACTACCATTACCAGTTTGGATATAGATGGTATTAATATGATAGCTGTTCAGGCTTTGGCAAAGAGAACTGCTGAACTGAAAGAGAAGGCTGAGGAAGTGGAACAATTGAGAAAACAGGTTTCGCAATTGACTAAGGAAAAAGGTAAGCTTGAAAAACGTATTGATTCGATAGAAAAGGAATTAAAATTGGGGCGCTAGAGTTTCAGATTTAGAATTAGCCAGTAGGCAAAGGTTCATTGGTTAATAATTATTCACAAGAGATTATTCCCTTCGTTCGGAATTAAAAGCATTTTTTGGTGAGGAGGAAGAAAAAGAGGAGACGGCTATGAAACAGTCGTCTCCTCTTTTTACATAAAAACCATAAATTGTAATTCAGAATGCAGTGAGAAATTTCTAAACTGGCAATTGGCATTAGTGAAATAAAATAGCAAAAATTGAAAAGGAAATAGGAAATGATGGAAAGGAAATAGGAAATGTTGAAAAGGAAATAGGTAATATTGGAAAGGAAATAGGTAATATTGAAAAGGGAATAGGTAATATTGAAAAGGAAATAGGTAATATTGAAAAGGGAATAGGTAATATTGAAAAGGAAATAGGTAATATTGAAAAGGAAATAGTAAATTAGGAGGTTTCACCCCTTAATCCCCTCTCCAAAAGAGAGGGGGCCAAAGTGTGACGGTTGGGATGGGAAAGGGCGATAATGGACTTCAGATTTGTGACATATGCAGGGGTGATTTTGGCGAATATGAAAAGGGATTAAAAACAAAATAGTATAATTGCAGAAAATAAGTAATAAAAAGGAGATACAGATTTTATGAAGGATAGTTTGGAACAACCTCGAACACATTTGAAGAAAATAGACGCTGTAAGAGCGATTGCGATATTGCTTGTGTTTATTTTTCACGCGCAAAGCCGGCTGTTTCCGAATTACGGAATAACATCGTATGACGCTAATGGTATAATAGAAGCGACAACATTTAGAGATTATGTATTGAATTTTTCGCCTATTGCATTTGGTTGGTCTGGTGTGGAGTTGTTTTTAATAATAAGTGGATTTTTGATTCATTATGGTTATTTGTCGCATGAGGAAAGTTTTACGTGGAAGAATTTTTTTAGTAAACGGTTTTGGCGAATATACCCACCTTATATGCTGATATTGGTTTTTATCTGCTTTAATAGAAAGGCCAAATTTTTGTATTCGATGACGGGATTGAAACAATTTTTGACACATGTTTTTTTGGTGCATAATTTTACGGATTCGATGTTTTTTACATTGAACGGGAGTTTCTGGAGTTTGGCATTGGAGGCACAATTGTATTTATTGTATCCTGCATTTTTGTTTTTTCGAAAACGAATGGGTGTAAGAAAGGCATTTTGGGGTTTGGTGGTGTTTTCGATACTGTGTAATGTTATTGGTCAGGTGTTGCATATAGGTTATTCGTTTGCTTATTCGTGGTCTATTATGCAGTTTTGGTTTATATGGGCCGGAGGAGCTTATTTGGCTGAATGTCATTTTAAAGGGGAACAAGTATTTTTTAAAGGCCGGGGGTTTTATTCGATATTGTTTTTCGGATTGGCAATGGGTTCGAAGTATTTTGAGGTAACTTCATCTTATCAGGTACTATTTGTAACGTTTGGGTGGTTTGCATTTTTTGAATGGATTATAAATACGAAATGGATTTTTGAGAAGGGGATAATTACGAAAGTATTTACCTTGATAGGAACGTGTAGTTTCAGTATATATTTAATTCACGAATCGTTTTTAGGAGGGTTGCTTAAGAGTGTAGATATTATACCGTATACGGTAAGGAATTTTTTCCTCATTAATGTGAATTTGTTTTTGAGACCGATAGTAGTATTTATCATAATCTTTATGATATCATACAGTTTGTATGTTTTTGTAGAGAAGCGGTCAATAGAGATAGGTCAAATACGAAGAAAAAAAGGGAAATTTTAAGACCGATTTTTTGCCCCCGTAAGATTATTTATTGAAAATTTGAGAAAATAAATAAGGTGTTTTAATCTAATTTTTTTTGAAGTTTTGAAATAAGTCATTACGTAATTCCAGCCTTTAGGTGGTAAATGATAAAAGAATTGCTCCCATTTTTCGTCAACTACCTTGATTAATTCGTGTTGAGAATAGATTAGCTTTTTTGAATTTTGATGAAGTATTAGATTAAGATGGTTTCGGTATTCTGCTATCTGAGACTTGTTAACGGAATTTTCGAAATATTTAAAACTAATATGATAAAGTAAATTGTCATCAGATGGATTTATGTCGAGTTCGTTTAATACAAATCTGAAGAAACTTTTTTTACGTTCGAGCACTAAAGTCTCTTTATTGTATGAAATGTTTTGCCCTTCCATTCGATAACGCAGAATTAGTTTATCGATATTTTCGAATTTGGTTAATGTCTTGAGACGATGCCACAAAGCAAAGTCTTCCAATTCGGAAATTTTGGGGCCAAACGTGTCGTTGAACTCAAAAGAAACGCCATAATTAACAATATTTTTCCGCAACACCTCCATTCGAATCATGATGCTTGGATGACAAATTTGATTAATGAAAATCAATTTGGCTTTAATTTCTTCGTCTTTCATTGGAATTTTCGGGACATGATTTTTATTTCCGAAAATTTCGTAAAGCCCTCCACAAACACCTATGGATAGGTGTTTTTCCATGAAGTCGATTTGCCATTGTAAACGGTTGGGTAGTGAGATGTCGTCAGCATCCATTCTGACTAAATACTTGGTTTCGGTGAGGTCGATGGCTCGATTGAGGGTATAACGAACACCGATGTTTTTTTCGTTCTTTATATATTTAATGCGACTATCATTATAATCTAAAATTATTTGTTCGGTGTTATCGGTGGAGCAATCGTTAATAATCAAAAAAATGAAATCAGAATATGATTGATTTAGGATACTGTCGATTGATTCATTTAAATAAACGGCAGCGTTATAAACGGGCATAACGACTGTGATTAAAGGCAATTTCATATCCCCCATTTCTTTTCTCATTGTATAGTGATTGTAAATTTCATGCGACTATATTTTGAAATAAGTTCAAATTTTTATCCAGTTATCAGGTAAAATATCGTTTGTATTAATGCTTTTATCATTAAACCATTTTTTTGGTGCTACAACAATTTTATTATTATTGTTTGCCAACCATGCAGCCCACCAACCAAAACTACTATTAGGAATTATAAAATGTTTACAATTTGTCATCAAATATAGGCAATCTTTAAACTTTTCGCCATATAAATGATTTCCTACGAAAGTGAAATTACTGTTGACAGGTAAATTTGCTTTTACCCAATCGAGTTCATCAGAGAAAATAAAGTAATGTGGATTGTTCAGTTTGTTATTCATGTATTCAATGGACTTAAGGA
Source organism: uncultured Bacteroidota bacterium (assembly GCA_903926385.1). Classification (GTDB taxonomy): domain Bacteria; phylum Bacteroidota; class Bacteroidia; order 2-12-FULL-35-15; family 2-12-FULL-35-15; genus 2-12-FULL-35-15. The sequence continues at coordinate 11,278 of CAIYIS010000043.1, read as the reverse complement.
TGTACTCAATTCCGGTAAATAAATTTAAGTGAGGATTGGTAGCGAACTCTTTTCTGCGGATGTTTAAGCACACCGATTCGGAATTATGTATTTTATCAAGCATTTCAAAGCCTCCGGCATTTAATGTATGTTTAATCTGAAATTCGTTTTTAATAACAGTTTTAATTTCACTAAAATATTTTTCTGTTTGCCAATAACCATCCAAATATATATTTCCTTTCAGATTTAATAATTTAGGATAAAAATGAAAATAAGGTTCATGAATAACATAAACTGGTTTAATTATATTTTTGATTTTATTTATAGTTTTGGTAACAATATTTGGATTGATGACTTTAAATAAGGACATTTCCTCCGCGGACGCGATGTTGGAGGTTATATTTAAAATTTCTAAATCATAGGTTCGATATGGAAGGCCATGAGGAAGTACTTTAATTTGATAATGAGTAAGGTCTAATTTTAATTCCGAATTGTTTCTTATGGCCAAAGATTTTGCTGTGGCGTACTGAAACATTTGATTTCCTATTCCTCCATATAGTTTTACTATTATCATCTAACTATAACTTTTGGTGATTTCAAAAATCAAAACAGATTTGTAGTTATTTGTATATCACAACCAGATTGCGGTAAAAATGCATGGAAGTAATGTTCAAATCATGATAACTCGGTTGGTAGTTAGGTATTCTAAAATCTTTATGGTTGAGAGAATCGGTTAAAGACTTAAAGAAAGTAAGCATTGTATCCGGATGATTAAAATCACTTAGGTGGCCGCCATAGTTAGGCCAATATGAGGTTTGAGTATCTTCGATTACATAAATTCCTCCTTTTTTTAATAGGGGGAAAAGAGTTTTGAAAGTAACCAAAACATGTTCGTTGATGTGACTACCATCGTCAATAATAATATCCACTTCGCCAATTTGTTTAACCACATTTTGCAAAAAAGTTACGTCAGATTGATCGCCTTGAAATATTTTTATTCTTTTCTCGTTGTGTTTGCTTTTGTCATGTAAGTCTAATGCAAAAATGTTAGCATATGGAAAAAAAGCTTTCCACATACGAACTGAATTTCCGCCTTTCTGAGTGTCTTCGTCCCCGCCTACTCCAATTTCTAGCAAATTAATTTTTTTATTTTTTAGATGTTCGAAATGTTTTTGGTAGTGTTGAGTGTACCAATGCAAATTCCATTTATCAGTTTTATGTATTGTTGCCAGTTTGTTCAAATCGTCAAAATGTATGGCTGAAGCCAAATTTCTGAAGAACTTGTTGTCATAAGAAAAGAAAGACTTCAGTTTTTCATATTGTTTTTCTGAAACACTTTTCTTAACAATGTTTCGAAAAAAAGATTTTAGGCCCATGTGCAGAAATATTTATTTTTTAATTAATTCCATTTCCATTGGATTCAGAACAAGTCCGTTTCCGGAAATACGTAAAATACGTTCATCATTAATTTCGTCAATTTCTGAAATACGCAATACAGCAATATTTTCAGCATATTGAATGGAACGTTGAAACGATGTGAGACCGATTAGTATTTTATATTCACCGGCACTCATTAGAATATTCGTATCTCTAAAAACAACTTCATATTCCCCTTTTTCAATTTCCATTGGAGAACTCCATGTGGTTCTGAAATTTACATCCATAGTGTTGCTTATACCAATTCCGATAATAAAATGGGAGGTGCGTTTATTCATTCTAAAATAAATTCTAACCTGCCATTTTTTACCAACAGGAATAGTCGAAATAGGATTTCCATCCAAATCTTCAATTTGCAAACGATACGCAAAACCTTCCATATCTTGCGTGTTTTCAGGAAGAGATATATCAAATACGGCACGTGAAGCAAAACTCGATTTAAAGTATTCCTCAATTACTTTAGTTGTTTCTCCAGAATATTTAATCTTCCCATCCTCAAGCAAAATACCGGTTTTACATAGTCTTTGCACAGCAGCCATATTGTGACTCACAAACAAGACAGTTCTTCCTTGCTTACTTACTTCGCTCATCTTACCCATACATTTGTTCTGAAATGCGATATCTCCAACTGCTAAAACTTCATCTATAATCAAAATTTCAGGCTCCAAATGAGCCGCCACAGCAAATGCAAGTCTTACATACATTCCTGATGAATATCTTTTCACAGGAGTATCTATAAACTTTTCTACTCCACTAAACTCTAATATCTCATCAAATTTACTTTTAATTTCCTGTTTACGCATACCGAGAATTGCACCATTCAGAAAGATATTATCACGACCAGTAAGTTCGGGATGAAATCCTGTACCAACTTCAAGAAGACTTGCAATTCTGCCTTTAACTTTGAATGTGCCTTCTGTTGGGGTGGTAACACGAGAAAGAATTTTGAGCATCGTAGATTTTCCTGCACCGTTTTTTCCGATGATCCCCAAGACATCTCCTTCCTGAACATCAAACGAAACATTATCCAGCGCTTTATGTATTTCGCCTGACAAAAAAAATTTAGTTTTTTCATTTATCTTCAGATTAGGATTTTCTTTTCCCCTGATTTTGGCTAACCAAGCGTTAATATCTCTCGAAATAGTGCCAGTGCCCACCTCACCCAAACGATAATCCTTACTTATATTCTCTATTCTTATTACTGTTTTCAATTTTACAGTGTATCTATATTAAACAGTATCCATGAATGATTTTTCTACTTTATTGAATAGAATAACGCCAAGGATAAGAACTATAACCATGAAAGAGAAACTATAACCTAAATAACCCCATTTAAAGTCATCGCCCCCAACCCCAGTGAAGCCCATTCTGAATGTTTCGACTAGCGATGTGATAGGATTTGCAAGTAAGAGTAGTTTCTTTTTACCTAACATTGAAGACAATGGATAAATTACAGGTGTAGCGAACATTAATAGTTGTACTCCAAAAGCAATTAGAAATCTTAAATCGCGATATTTTGTGGTTAAAGAGGAAATAATAATTCCTAAACCAAGTCCAATACCTGCCATAATGAGCAGCAAAACAGGTAATAAAAACATGAACTTATTCGGATGGATATCGGTTCGAGTAAAGTAATAAAAAAGTAGAATAGTAAGAAATAATGAAAATTGAAATAGAAAAGTAAAAAGATTACTAATAATTATGGCTACCGGTACTGTTAATCTTGGGAAATATACTTTTCCGAAAATGTGTGCATTTTGAATAAAAGTATTGGAAGTTTTATTCAGACACTCAGAAAAATAATTCCACATGGTTATTCCGGACAGATAGAACAAAAGTTTTGGCAAGCCTGCTGTAGAAAGCTGAGCCATACTTCCGAAGATAATAGAATATGTTATTGCCGTTAGAATAGGTTGGATGATATACCACAAAGGGCCTAAAATTGTTTGCTTATAAACAGAAACAAAATCACGTTTTACAAAAAGCATAATTAAGTCACGATACCTCCATAAATCTGACAAGTGAAGCTCAAACCATTTTGTATTTGGTTTAACAACTAAAGTCCACTCTTCATAATTATTCTCCATGCTAAATAAAAACAATAAAGTACCTATTTATTATCTTTCTTGTTTGAACCGTAACCATTAGCTCCTTGACCATAGCCATAAGATTTGCCATAGCCGTATGAACTACCATAACCATAACCATAACCATAACCATAACCATAACCATAACCATAACCATAGCCGTAATTATAGTAATATCGAGAACGACTTCTTTTTACCCCATTCAGTATTAATCCAAAGTTTTTAAGTTTATTAGTATCAACTATGTCCTGAGCAACTGAAACCACATGCTTTTTAGCAAATTTCGCATTAATTACGAAAAGTGAAATATCGACATCTTTCATAATTACCAATGCATCAGTTATTAATCCGACTGGAGCAGAGTCAATTATAATATAATCATGATGCTGCCGAACATAATCAAACATTTCATTCAAATGAGGGCTTAAAATGATTTCAGATGCATTAGGAGGTGTTGGTCCAGCAAGAATAACAGAAAGATTCTCAATTTCAGTTGGGAAAACGCATGAAGCAACATCGCTTTTTCCAATTAAAATTGTACTTACACCTACATCTGAGGACATTTTAAAAGCTTTCTGAATTTTTGGTTTATGCAAATCCAACTCAATCAATAAAACCCTTTTTCCGGCTTTGGCCAAAATCGTACTAAGATTAACCGAACAAAACGTCTTCCCTTCGCCAGGATTATAAGAAGTTACCAAAACAATTTTTGATTTAGCTTCACTCGCCATATACTCCAAGTTGGTCCTGATCGCTCTAAAACTTTCTGTAATAGCTGCCTTCGGATCTTTATTTACAATAATATAATTATCACTCGCTTCCGGAGCAAGCATAATTTCACCTAAAACAGTAAGATTCGTCAAACGTTTAAGTTCCATTATGTTTTCAATGCTAGCAAAAAGCACCGAACGTATAAATACATAAACAAAACTTAATGCTAACCCTATAAGCAAGAAGAAATAAAATATTTTCTTCTTGTTAGGCCGAACCATCCCAACAGGATGAGCTGATTCTATAATTTCAGTTTGAGGTAATATACCTGCTCTGGCAATTATAGTATTTGCTCTTTGTTCCAGTAAGTACTCATACATTTTCTCGTTAACATCCACCTTCCGTTGAATGTTCAACATTTCGATTTCTGTTTTGGGAATACCCTTTATTATTTTGGTATAATCACCTATTTGCTTGTCCAAATCGTCAATTTTCAATGATAAACCAGTCTTCGAATTTTTAATATAAGTTAAGATATTCTTCTTCAACAATCCCACTCTTTGGTCTAGTTCTGAAATGTTTGAATTCCCTTCTGTAGAATTGAATAGTTTTGTATTTCTTTCCATCTGATCAGTGTATAATTCATTCAAAGCAGATTTTAAATAATCATCAGTGGGGTCAATATAAAATGAAGGTGGTAACAATTTTTCATATCTAGAATCGCCAATCGCAACAATATATTTTTCTAAGGCTTCCAAAGATTCAATCCATAATTGTAATTTGCGTTTTTGAGAATCGTAATCAATTAATTGATCAAAATAAGAACCTGATTGTTTATCAAGGTTAAAAACTTCACGATTCGACTTAAATAGTTCCATATCAGTCTCAATCGAATCTAGCTTCTCAACGACTACTTTTAATTGTTTATCAATATTTATTAAAGTATTCTGATTAATAACATACTGCGCTTCAGCTGTATAATCTAAATAAACCTTTGATAAGGTGTCTAAAAATGTTGTGGCTCTTGGTTCTATTGCATCCTCCACTGTTAATTCCAAAATAGTTGTATTTTCAATGGTCTCAACACTGAGCGCTGACTTCAAAGTTGCTATCAGCCAATTTTTACTATGTACCTTTAGCAAATAGTTGTTCTCCTTTAATTTCAAAATTGTTTTATCATTGACACTTTTATTCTTTTTCACATTAAGAATAAAATCATCTTCGATTACTTCAGTATCAAATGGAAAATTTTTAGTTACGTCCTTTTCATCTTTCTTATAACTTAACTGATAATGATTCTTATCGAGCATTTTGAATTTCATATCTTGCTCATAAAGATTATTATTGGTTAAGGTAATAAAAACCTCGAAAGGAGTAGATTGATATGCTTCAGTTGTTTTTAATCTGCCGACTATAAAATAGGCTACATCCAACTTCAGTTTTGAAACAGCTTTTTCAATCAAATCGTTAGAAGTAATTACCCTAATTTGATTATATGTATCCTGATAATCTTGTGTATATCCCAGCCCTTTATATAACTTATTCTGGTAATCATATGTTTCATCTGATTTCAATAGAATTTGAGATTTAGATGCATAGATTTCTGGTAGCTTATAGGTGTAGAAATATGCCACAACCATCGAAACGACAGCGAAAAATACAATTATATACCAATTTTTTGAGAAAATTTTCATGAATACCCTGAAATCATCAAGGTCCATTATATTCGCTTTTTTCTTTTCCGCCATATTTTTTTAATAATTGCGCAAATATAACAAAATATCGAGCATTTCCTTATTTTTCTATTTGTTTTTGAAATCAATTCTTGTATAGAAAAAAAGATGTTCTTCCGTTAAAAAACGGAAGAACATCTTTACGAATGTTTTTTTATGTTATTTAGCTATTTAACATTACAGGCATTACCAACATCAATATATCCTCTGATGTGTTATCGTTGTCGGTAGGTAACAAAATACCAGCTCTATTTGGGGCACTCATCTCCAAATTTATGTTTTCGCAACCCAAATTACTTAACATTTCAGCTAGAAATTTAGAATTAAAGCCAATTTCCATATCTTCACCAATGTACTGACATGTTAGTCTTTCACTTGCTTCGTTAGCAAAATCTAAATCTTCAGCCGAAATACTTAATTCGCTTCCGGTAATTTTCAATCGAACCTGATGAGTGGTTTTGTTTGAGAATATAGAAACTCTTTTGATTGAATTCAAAAATGAAACCCTGTCAATTGTTAGCTTATTAGGATTTTGTTTGGGAATTACAGCCTCGTAATTAGGATATTTTCCATCAATCAAGCGACAAACTAATTTGGTGTTTTCGAAACTAAAAAATGCATTAGTGCTGTTATATTCTATTTTTACATTTCCAGTAACTCCAGGCAAGGTGCTTTTTAATAAATTTAAAGGTTTTTTCGGGATAATGAAAGATGCTGTAGATTCAGCGTGCGCATCGTTTCTGCGATAACGAACTAATTTATGAGCATCTGTTGCTACAAAAATAATATTTTCGGTAGATAACTGACAAAATACACCTGACATTACAGGTCTCAATTCATCATTTCCTGTTGCAAAAATGGTTTTATTAATTGCAGCTCCCAAAGCACTTGCATCCATTTCTAAAGTCGATGCCGATTCTATATTTGGTAGTTTTGGAAATTCTTCACCATCGTGACCGGTTAGTTTGTATTTACCATAATCAGAAATAATCTCGATTCCGAATTTTTTTGTGTCTATACTGAAAGTTAAGGGCTGGTCGGCAAATGTTTTAAGAGTTTCCAATAATAATCGTGCAGGAACAGCTATACTACCACTATCTTTCGATTCAATAGTTAACATAGTTACCATAGTAGTTTCTAAATCCGATGCAGAAATTTTCAGTTGATTTGTATCTATTTCGAATAAAAAATTATCCAAAATAGGTAATGCATTATTGGAGTTTAATACTCCGCTAACCGCCTGCAATTGTCTTAACAAAGATGTACTCGAAACAATAAATTTCATATCTTATTTGTGTTTTTTATTTGGTTTTATTAAAAAATTTTGAACAAATGTACAGCATTTATACAAAATGAAAACTTCCAACTCTTTAAGTTTACAACAACTTCTTAACAGAAAAAACTCCCTTTTTTAGGCATCTTCAAACGAATTCGGTTAATAACTTTATCTGAAATTATTTCCAAGTTTTCTTCATGATAGGCGAAGGAGAAACTTTTTCCTTTTTCTGAAAATAGTTGGCGGGAGGTAGAATTTTTCCAAAAATCAGATATTGTACCATTAAAAGTTCCTTTTCATTGTCAATCCGGGCGTCCATTCTGTTCAAATCATATTTTATTTCTTTCCCATCAGCATCTACCTCTTCTCCCCTTTTAGGTTTACGGGCAAAAAACTTAATCGTTTTAGCTTTCCCTTTTGTATCTTTTATGGTGAGAATGTTCAATGGCTGAGATTTCATAACAGAGTCTATTTGCTGCTGTGTGATGGAAACCTCAAAACTTTCGAAATTCTGATGCTGGAAATATGACAAATATTGTTTTACTGCCATTTCGTCTATATTATTCAGCATAGAATGACTGTTTAACATGGTTACCTCATAATCGTTGTTTCCTTTAATTTTAAGTTCATAACCCATTTCTGGCTTATCAGGAACCTCCATTTTGACTGACGCAATATCGTTTGGGAAATAATGTAAAACGGTACGGTCTCTCCATCCCATTTCTTCAGTAAAATATCGAGTTGTTAGGTATCCGTCAAAACCGGGTATATAAGTTACAAAAGGTTTTGCCGAAGTTTCCATTGTTTTTGTATCTATCAATATCATGTAAGTCCCCAATTGATCCTGAGTTTCGCTACCAACATAATAAGCTTTCATCAACTTATCTTTTTGATATATCTCACATTTTATAGCACCGCCTGCAATTCGTTTAATAATATTATCTACTGCATTTTTTCCCACCGGCTCTTTAACATCTACCCTATTTATTGTGGTAAGCAAAACCTGAATTGCATCCGGCCTAACACTATATTTTCCATTTACTGTCCAACCTCCGTTTGTTTTTCTTTCTAATGTAACGGTTCTGCCTTTTTTATCTGCTAAAAATATTTTTGTTATAGATGCTGTGTCTTGAACTGCAAAGTCACGCAAGGTTTGCTTTATGGTTCCATTCTGGTTATGCGAAATATACCAAAACGATAATGAACCCAAAACAATAACCAATACAGCTGCTATTCTATTTCTCTTCATTTTTCTTTGTGTTTAGTTGATTGGTTAAAAACATTGTTTTTACAATCTGAATTATTTCGCGTATTTCCTTTTTCTTTTGAAATTTTGAATTACTCCAAAAGCAATTATTAATAAAAGTGGTACAAAGGTATTGATGAGTTGCCATTTCATCTTTTCGCTTTCTACTTTCTTTTTATCCAGCAATCGTAAAGTAAGCTCTCTGTTTCTAACACTAATTAATCCGGAATCATCGCATAAATAATTCATACAATTCAAAATAAAATTACGGTTGCCAAACATCTGATTACTGTATTTATCAAAACCTAACGGGTAGGTTTTTCCGGAACTAGGCTGAATATCGTTTTTCAAAACATCACCATCCGAAATTACAATCATTTTATTGGCCACTCCTTCCGATTTAAAGTTCAATTGCTTTTTAAACTCTTCGTCCTGCTGAGGATTGGATAGAAATACACGATTGGCAAATACCGATTTAAACTTTCCTTCCAACAAAACAGCTACCGTTTGATCAGGATTTATAAATGCTTTCGGATTGAGGTCATGATGCAAAAAATCGAGCGAAATACGAACAGGTGAAGCCAATGTTTTAGAATCGTGAGAAGATTTGGCTAAAATGGTTTTAGTAATTCCCGATGCAGATATAGTATCAATACCCGATGTAAATTCAAGTTTAATCACATCCAGATTTTTTGTTAGCGGATGGTTGTTAACAGGAGTTGCCAATGGGTTAAATACCCAAGGCATTAAAACAATATTAGGTGGTTCGCCCCGCATAGCCTGATTGATTGGCAATGACGAACATTTCATATCTATCACCATATTTTGGTTTATTCTGACTCCATATTTAAACAACATGTTGTCAATATTGAGGTCGCGGGCAATGCTCATTGTTTCTCCATTTTTCTTTAAGCTATCTACACTTGTCAAAAGCGGGTCTATTGCCCATAGCACTTTTCCTCCCCGCATAATAAACTGGTCGAGGATGAGTTTGTCTTTTTCTGAGTAAGCAGAATCAGGCTTGGCAATAATAATGGCCGAAATACCATCCAAGGCATTTATTTGTTCGCGGAGCGTAATTCTTTTAACAATATAAAAATCTTCGAGTGCCTTGGTTATATCTTTTACCTGAAGGGTATCTAACTCACCATGCCCTTGGATAAATGCTACTTCGGGACGAGTTATTAATCCAAGATTATGAATACAACTGGCAAATTCGTATTCCAAACTTTGAATGGAAGTATTGAGTTGACTTTCGGAGGACTTTCCAATTTGAGTTTTTAATAAATTCCAGGCTATTTCGTGGCCTTTGTAAGTTACCAGAGCACCAGGCCAAATGAGTTGCTCCGTTTTTTTGTCTTCTTGACTATCTTGTATTGGGCGTGGACGAAGGCCTTTTTTATACAACTGCTTGTAAATTTCTTCTCGTTGTTTTTTATCTGGATTGCTCGAAGGATTGATAAATTCGTATTCAATATTATCACCCGAATACGTTCTGAATTCGTCCAGCATTTCTTTGGTTTCTGTTCTCAGCATTTTGAATCCTGCCGGAAAATCGCCTTCGAGATATACTTTTACGTACACCACATCGTTCAATTTCTTTAAAAGTGTTTTGGTTTCGGGGGCAAGTGTAAATCGTTTTTCAGTAGTTAAATCAAAACGATGAAACATAAACGAACCAACATAGTTTAATAATACCAGTACAACGATACTTAAACCAAGCGCAGTTAAATCTCTTCTTTTATTATTCCGTTTCAATTGTTTTTATTCTAAAGCTTAATTCTAAAATTTACCATTTTCTGCTCTCCAACACTGTGCGTGTAGCGAGCAAAAACACGGCTATCATACTTACAAAATACAATACATCTCTGGTATCTATCACTCCCCTGCTCATCGAACCATAATGATTATTTATTCCCAATGCTATGATGATATTATCTATTTTACCAAACAGAGCAAACGAGCCTAAATAATCAAACCCGATATACATAAAGAAGCAAAGAAACAAACCGATGATAAACGACACCACCTGATTTTCGGTTATTGCCGAAGCAAATATGCCGATGGAAACAAAACCAGCCCCCAAAAAGAACAGACCAATATATGAGCCCCACATACCTCCGGTATCAATATTGCCAACAGGGTTTCCGAGTTTGTAAACCGAGTAAAAATAAATCAGAGTAGGAAGTAAGGAAAACAATACCAGAAGAAATCCGGCAAAATATTTAGAAAGGATTATTTGCAAATCGGTAAGTGGACGAGTTAACAGAAGTTCAATAGTACCTGCTTTTTTCTCGTCTGCAAACGAACGCATGGTAATGGCAGGTATGAGAAACAGAAACACCCAGGGCGCAAGTATAAACAAGGAGTCGATATTGGCATAACCGCTATCGAGCACATTGGCATTGAAACTCGAGTTTGAATTGGAATTAATTACCCACATAAATAAACTGATGAGCAACAAAAACACACAAATGGCTATATAACCAATCAGCGAACTTAAAAAACTACGAATTTCCTTTTTTAGTAATGTAAACATAAATTGGCGTCAAAAATACTATTTAAAAGGTATAATGGGGATGTTATTTTTATGAGGCGAAAGTACAAAGTTTTTCTCTGAGCAACGATGTTAATTTCTGTTAAGCATATTTTGAGGCTTTATTATGATTGGCAAATAGCTTAAAGTTGTCTTTTCTAATCTAAAAATTTAACATCTTAGTAAAAAGAACTTAGTATTTGACACTAATCCCTAAGATTATTTATTTAATTGCAAAACGCCTCACCCCTGGCCCCTCTCCTTTGGAGAGGG
>CAIYIS010000042.1 GCA_903926385.1 uncultured Bacteroidota bacterium | reverse complement strand
TTCCAAAATTGATATTTCTGTTTTTGAGGACTAATGCTGCCATAATATTCAAACTGATGAAGCATCCATTCTTTGCGGCTTTCCTGTGGATTTTCTTCAATTGCTTTTAGAATTTGTTGGGCCGTATAAGCTTTTAAATCTTAACGTGTGCGATAGTTCACCATTTTCGGAATAAGTTATAAAATGAATGTGGCTCGGCATAATGCAATAACAATACATTTTAAGATTTTTGTGCTGTTGACAATAAGTAATACTTTCCACTAAAAGTTCCTGATAAATTCTTCGAGTAAAAACATCTATCCAACCCGCCACGCTAAAACTTACAAAGTACAAGCCATCGGCATGTGTTTTATATTTCTCTGACATGTTTGATAATTATTGATGTACAAATGTAAGTTAAACTTACAAAATTAGACATGTCACGAAGCTCAATCGCACATTCCAACGCTTCAGCTTCGCGCCTACATCGGGGGGTAATACCTTTAATAAAGTAAGTCAAATCTTTCCAATTTGTTTTAGCTTAAGGAGATATTTCGGGGAGGATGTGAAACTGGGTTTACCGTTCGCCTTACCGGGTTTTCCGTCTTCCTTACCCGGTTTACCGTTCGCCTTACCTGGTTTTCCGTCTTCCTTACCTGGTTTACCGTTCGCCTTACCTGGTTTACCGTCTTCCTTACCGGGTTTTCCGTCTTCCTTACCCGGTTTACCGTTCGCCTTACCCGGTTTTGCCTCCTCCTCGGTCGAATTTTCGAACCTTTCTTAGGTATGCCAAAACGAATGTAGTGGGAATTTGAACTTTTGGGGAGGATACAAATCTTATATTACCGTTCGCCTTTCTTGGATTACCGTCTTCCTTTCTTGGATTACCGTTCGCCTTTCTTGGATTACCGTTCGCCTTTCTAGGATTATCGTCTCCCTTTCTTGGATTACCGTCCTCCTTTCTTGGATTACCGTTCGCCTTTCCAAGATTTGCATCCTCCTCGATTTATTTTGAAGTCTTTTCTTCCTCATATTGAGTCAAAACGATAATTTCATTATCGAGCGAAAACGAACTAACCCCAAAAAAAAACTCCCTGCAATCAATGCAGGGAGCTTCACAACTCAATTCAACACAAAACATATTATAGCAGTCTTACCACCACATCCGGGAAAATACCAAGAGCAACAATAGCAAATGCTATAACAATAAGTAAAATTTTATGATTCATATCTACATCCACTTCTTCGTGTTTACCTTCTTTAAAGTACATGGCTATAATAATTCTAAAATAATAATACACCCCAATAAGCGATGCCACAATAGCTATCAGCACCAACCCTACATTACCTGCCATAAATGCCGAAGTAAAAATATAGTATTTCGCAAAGAAACCGGCTGTAGGAGGAATACCTGCCAACGATAACAAAGCGATGGTCATAATCCCTGCCAATAGCGGATTGGTTTTAGCCAACCCGTTAAACGAATGTATCCCATCATCTCCTCTTGCATTCACCACCACCGACACTATGCAGAAGGTAGCAATCGAACCAATAGAATAAGCCAACGTATAAAACAAAATACCTGGGCTGGAATACACATTAGCCGAAATAAGAGCAAGTAACATATAGCCCGCATGTGCTACCGATGAATAGGCCAACATACGTTTGGTGCTGGTTTGAAACACAGCCGTAATATTTCCTACCAATAAGGTAAGTGCAGCCATTACCCACAGAACTTCTGTCCACGTGCCGGATACTCTTACAAAAGTAGTATCAAACAAACGAAGAAAAGCAGCCATTGCGGCAGTTTTTACAATCGTTGCCATAAAAGCAGTCATCATTGTAGGCGCACCCTGATAAACATCCGGAGCCCAGAAATGAAACGGAGCAGCCGAAACTTTAAAGGCCATACCTACCAACATCAGCAACACACCGGTGTAAAATATTCCCGGTACTTTACCCGGCACCGATACTGCATTTTGTATTTCTGTCAAATCGAACGAACCGGTAGAACCATAAATCAGCGTAATACCAAACAAAAGGAAACCGGTGGCAAATGCCCCCATGATTAAATATTTAAAAGCAGCTTCGTTACTGCTTAAATCATCTTTCTTGCTGCCGGCAAGTATATACATCGGAATGGAAAGAATTTCGATACCCAAAAACAACATGGTCATATTGGTATACGATACCATCAGTAAAGCACCCACCAAAGCAAACAAAATAAGAGCATAATGATCGGTCTGACTGCTTTCTTCTTTAAAGAACCCTTCGGCCATCAAAAACCACAAAAAGGCAACAACAATAATTACCGAGCTAAACGCCACAGCAAAATTGTCGAACGTCATCATTTTAAAATACGTCACATTGGTATTCCATTCACCAATATTTAGTACAAATGTTACGGTTAGTCCTAACAAAACTAACGGATACAATAACTTTTTAAAGCTGAAAATTTCGGCTAGTAAAGAAAGTACACCCAGAGAAGAAAGTAATATTAATGCTTTCATATATTTTTTAAAATCTTTTTCTATTTACCCATTGCAACTCTAACCCCTTCCACCAGTTTCACTACCGATGGTTCAGCGATATCTAATAGTGGTTTTGGATATACTCCAAAAACAATAATAGCTGCACAAAGTATTATTAATACTGTTTTTTCGTTTCCGTTTAACGGAGTAAAGGTGGCGGTTACCGAGTTGGTTTCGCCCAACATAATGGTTTGGTAACTTCTGAGCATATACACTGCTCCCAATATTACCGAAAGCCCTCCAAATGCTGCCCACCATGCGTTATACTGATACACTCCGTTTAGCAATAAAAACTCTCCCACAAAACCGTTTGTTAATGGCAATGCCACACTGCCCAGCAAAACAAAAAGGAATAACACTGCAAACTGAGGATTTAGATTACGGATACCACCTAATGCTGCTATTTCTCTCGTTCCATACCGTTTCTGAAGCAAGTCTACTATAAAGAATAACCCTACCACATTCACCCCGTGACTCAACATTTGAATTACACCTCCCTGAACACCTTGCACATTGGCAGCCAATATACCGGCAGAAATTAATCCCACGTGAGCAATAGAAGAATAAGCAATTAAACGTTTGAAATCTTTTTGAACGATGGCTATACACGAAGCATAAACAATACCGATTACAGATAGTCCGATAGCTAAATGTGCCCAATGTTCAACTCCTAACGGAGCAACAGGCAATAACCAACGAATAACACCGTAAGTTCCCATCTTCAGCATAATCCCCGAAAGCATCATGGTTCCCGGTGCAGGGGCTACTGTATACGTGTCGGGCTGCCAAGTATGGAAAGGAAAAATAGGCATCTTGATTGCAAACGCCATAAACATGGCCCAGAATACATATCCCTGACCTGACAATGGTAAACTTTGACCTGCTTTGTATAGTGCATTGATATCAAAAGAATGTGCCCCTTCGGTATGAAGATAAAGGTAAATTAATCCTCCAAGCATCAATAAACTTCCGGTTAAGGTATAAACAAAAAACTTAAATGTAATACGAGCTCTGTTTTCTCCTCCCCACAAAAGGCAGATAAAATAAATTGGAATAAGAGCAAGTTCCCAGAAAATATAAAACAAGAATCCATCTAACGAAACAAATACACCAACCAAGGCAAATTGCATGGCAAGTAATAAAGAATAAAATACAGACGGATTTCGGTATTGATTAGAAAACGATGCAAGAATGATAACAGGAACAAGGAAAGTGGTTAGTGCCACCATAAGCAATGATATTCCATCCATGCCAACATGGAAATTAATTCCAAGCGATTGAATCCAGCTGTACGTAACTTCAAACTGAGTGGTGTTTCCATGCTGATACTGCACAAATGCAACCAGGCACAAAGCAAATTCAACTATAGCTGCTCCCAGGGCAATATTCTTTACCTGCTCACCTTTTACAAATAACAGCATCAAGGCTGCCAGTAAAGGAAAAAATATTATTAATAATGTAATCATATATCCTTGAAAAAATTCTAAATTCTACTAACTAAATCTGTTTACTAACCCTTGCTATTCTGCGAATCTTAAATTTTGAAACTCAACTAAGCGTTACTTAAAATATCCGGGTGCATAATATTAATGCTATCCCTATAACCATTACAAACACATAAAAACCGATATTACCTGTTTGGGCATAACGAATAATTCCGCTTAGCCATGTAATAAAGCGTCCAATACCGTTCACCAATCCGTCAATTATTTGATTGTCGAATAATTTATGTAAAGCATCGGATAAGAAATTAAGTGGTTTGGTAAATACATTTTCGTACAATTCATCCACCCAATATTTCTTATATACCAATTGATGCAATGGTTTCAATTCTTCTGTTTCTTCAACAGGCAATGTTTTGTTCTTTACATAAACCGTGTAAGCGTAATATAGTGAGCCTGCCATAACAAGTACTGCTATTCCCATCAACATATATTCGGTATCGTGAGATAAAGTATGAACCATACGGAAAGATGAATCTTCGAAAACCGGTTTTAAAAACTCTTCTAAAAAGTGTTTCCCGCCAAGTGCTTCCGGAATACCTACAAACCCACCAATTACTGAAAGTACAGCCAATATTACCAATGGCAATGTCATAGATTTAGGCGATTCATGCAAATGGTGAAGTTGTTCTTTACTTCCTCTGAAATCGTTCATAAACGTTAGGAAATACAAACGGAACATGTAGAAAGTTGTCATGGCAGCACCCAACACACCAAGGAACCATAAAAGTTTGTTATGTTCGAATGCTCCTGCCAGAATCTCGTCTTTCGAGAAAAAGCCCGAGAAAGGAGGACAGCCTGCAATGGCAAGAGTACCTATCAGAAATGTTAGATGCGTAATAGGTAAGTGCTTTTTAAGACCTCCCATTCTGCGAATATCCTGTTCACCGCTCATCGAGTGAATTACACTTCCTGCACCAAGAAATAATAGAGCTTTGAAGAATGCATGTGTCATCACATGAAACACAGCACCAGTGTATGCACCTACTCCCAACGCAAGGAACATATAACCAAGTTGCGATACGGTAGAATAAGCCAACACCTTTTTAATATCATTTTGAGCCAATCCGATGGTAGCGGCAAAAAGAGCTGTACACACACCAACAATGGCAACTGTTTCCATAGCAACCGGAGAAAGCGTATACAAAATATTAGAACGAGCTATCATATAAATACCGGCAGTTACCATGGTTGCAGCATGTATCAATGCGGATACAGGAGTTGGGCCGGCCATTGCATCAGGCAACCAAGTGAACAATGGAATCTGAGCGCTTTTTCCCATTGCACCGATGAATAATAAAAGTGTTATAGAAGTTAACACAGGACTTCCGGATGCCATGTTTTTTGCTTGTTCAAATACATCATGGTATCCGATACTTCCAAATGTCACAAAAATTAAAATGATGCCTAATAAAAATCCTAAGTCACCAATACGATTCATGATGAATGCTTTTTTTGCAGCATTATTGTAAGCCGTATTTTTGAACCAGAAACCAATTAATAAATAAGAACAAAGACCTACACCTTCCCAACCCACAAACATGATTAAATAATTGGAGCCTAAAACTAACAACAACATGAAGAAAATAAAGAGATTCAAATAAGCAAAAAACCGAGAGAATCCTTCGTCATGGCTCATGTATCCGGTGGAATAAACATGGATTAAAAAGCCGATACCCGTAACAATTAACAGAAATAAAGAAGATAATGGGTCAATTAAAAATGAAAATGGTATGGATAATTTTCCTGCGGTAATCCAGCTGAACAAATCAATGGTCACCGATTTTTCGGCTTGACCAGTTAATTCTAAGAATATACCTAAAGATACAGCAAATGCTGCAAGCACTGAGCCGCAACCGATAATTCCTACTATTCCTTTCGATAAGGACTTCCCGAACAGACCAATAATCACGAAACCGATTAAAGGAAGCAAAGGCACTAATCCAACTAACTTTATCATAATTTATATACTTTTCAATATGCTATTTTGCCTGAGAAACTGCCCGGCACAATGCCTATTTGTTTGTTACCACTTTAACTTATTCAATACATTAATATCCGATGATTTTGTATTACGATACACCATCATTAATATTGCTAAGCCCACAGCTACTTCTGCTGCAGCTACTGCCATGATAAAGAACACAAAAACTTGCCCTTTACTGTCTGACAAAAAACTTGAAAATGCAACCAATAATAAATTGACAGCATTCAGCATCAATTCTATTGACATGAAAATAATAATTGCATTACGTCTGAATAACACTCCTAATACACCGATGGTGAACAATACGGTGCTTAGCAATAAATACCACTCTATTGGAATAACTTGTATAGCGCTGCTCATTTTTTTCTATTTAATACTTTTCTTACCTAACATTACCGCACCAACCATAGCGGCTAATAATAATACAGATGATACTTCGAAAGGAAGTAGGAAATCTTTAAATAATGTTTTACCTAGATTTTCTATCAAACCAATGTTTGGATTAAATGCGTTAACCGACTGAACTGTGGCTGCCCCTTTTATTGACCCAACCAAAACAACCAGCAATAATCCCGAAGCAACCGCTGCCGAAGCTTTTAACCAAATGCTTTTGTGAGGTTCAGTTTCTTTATTCAGGTTTAATAACATGATCACAAAGAGAAAGAGAACCATAATGGCACCTGCATAAACAATTACGTGCACTGCTGCCAAAAACTGAGCATTAAGTAACACGTAATGTGCTGCAATAATAAAAAAAGTCAGTACCAAATACAAAACACTATGTACCGGATTTTTTGAAAACACCACCATTAATGCAAACATTATTGCAAGAAATGATAGAAAGTAAAATAAATAAGTTGTAATCATATTAATTTGTATTTCTGCACTATTCTCTTCTAAAGAGAAGAAAACTGTGAATAATTAACTGTTGTGATCAAATTCTTTATGTTTCTTGAAAGCCAGCACTGCCGCAGTCTGTCTTAACGAAACATCTACTCGTTTCTCTTTTTCAATACCCTCTACCAACACATTTTTACCATAAATAAAAGACTTACGGTTCACTTCGCTGTTAACTTTTCTGTCAGTAAGAAAAATGGCTTCCTTAGGACACGCATCTTCGCAATCGCCACAGAAAATGCAACGCAACATGTTTATTTCATAAACTGCAGCATATTTTTCTTCTCTGTATAATTTTTCTTCCCCCGGTTTGCGCTCTGCTGCTGTCATTGTAATCGCTTCTGCCGGACAAGCTACTGCACATAATCCGCATGCTGTACATCTTTCAGCTCCATTGTCGTCACGTTTTAACACATGTTGACCTCTGTACACACCGCTAAAAGCACGTGTTTGTTCAGGATACTGAATAGTTGGTTTCTTTCTGAAAAAGTGAGAAAATGTAATCATCATACCCGAAATAACGGCAGGCAGATATATCCTTTCATACAAAGACATTTCTTTTTTAACTACAACTTTCGATCTATTGGTTAATGGTTGCATCTTTATTCTTACTTAATAAATACACTTAAAATTTCATGGCGCATCATCCACGCACCTGTTAATACAAGGTTTAATATGGACAATGGAATTAATGTTTTCCAGCCTAAGTTCATCAACTGGTCGTAGCGGAATCGTGGTATTGTCCATCTAACCCACATGAAGAAGAAGATGCCGAAAAATATTTTTGCAAACAAAAACACAACTCCGCAAACTGCAAGTAGATTTGGGTCATGAATAAAGCGCCCTACAAAAGGCATGTTGTAACCTCCAAAGTAGAATGTAGAGATTACAGCCGATGAGATGAACATGTTGATGTACTCTGCAAAAAGGTAGAAACCCATTTTCATTGAACTGTATTCAGTGTGATATCCACCTACTAATTCCTGCTCGCACTCTGGTAAGTCGAAAGGAGCACGATTGGTTTCCGCAAAAGCACAAATAATAAAAATTAAACAACCCAACGGCTGAACCAAAATGTTCCAATGCCAACCGTGTTGTTGTGCTGCTATTTGTCCTACACTTAATGTTCCGGTTGTCATAATCAAAGCGATAATAGAAAGGCCCATGGCCACTTCGTAACTTATCATTTGAGAAGATGCACGTAAAGCTCCCAGCAATGAATACTTGTTATTCGAAGCCCAGCCTCCGATCATAATTCCATAAACACCTATAGATACAACACCAAACAAATAAAGTATTCCAATGTTTACATCGGTTACCTGCAAGGAATAAGATGTACCGAAAAGTGTTAATGAAGTTCCCCAAGGGATAACCACTCCGGTCATACATGCCGTTAATAAACTTAATCCCGGTGCTAAAATAAACAAAGTGCGATTCGATACACTTGGTATCATCTCTTCCTTCATAAATAATTTCACAGCATCGGCCACAGGCTGAAGAATTCCAAACCAGCCCGCTCTGTTAGGACCTAGTCTGTCTTGTAAAAAACCAGCTACTTTACGTTCAGCATAAGTGCTGTACATGGCTATCAGCAGGGTTACGGCAAAAACCACTACCACCAGTATCAATTTATATATTACGTATCCTAAAGTCATATTGTTTTTTTATTTCTTGCTTGCCAGCTGTTTTTGCTGTTTGGCAATATCTAATTTCAATTTTGCAGCAACATTTTCATAATGATTTAATGAAATCACAGAGTGAGGATCAATATGACGTGGCCCTTCAACTACCCAATCATTGATATGTTTTTTCTCAAATCTGCATTCATTACAAATCCATTCTT
Organism: uncultured Bacteroidota bacterium; assembly: GCA_903926385.1. Classification (GTDB taxonomy): domain Bacteria; phylum Bacteroidota; class Bacteroidia; order 2-12-FULL-35-15; family 2-12-FULL-35-15; genus 2-12-FULL-35-15. The sequence goes on along the minus strand of CAIYIS010000042.1, from coordinate 28,879 downwards.
CCGATTCGCCCCATTTATCTTTACGAGTTGTAACTCTCAGAACTTCCTCTCCTTTTTCCCACAATGTTACTTTCCCGGAACATTTAGTGCAGTTACGGTGTGCATCCATCGGTTTGGTAAACCAAACACGGCTCTTAAATCTGAATGTACGGTCGGTTAATGCGCCAACAGGACAAACATCAATCACATTTCCTGAAAAATCATTTGATATTACATTCTCAATATAGGTACTTATTTCGGAAGCATCACCTCTGTTCAACATTCCGTGAACTCGATTATCAGTAATCTGATCGGCTACTTTTACACAACGGAAACACATAATGCAACGAGTCATGTGTAACTTTATGTAAGGGCCAATATCAATCTGTTTAAATTTTCTTCTTTTGAAATCGTAGCGTGTATTTGCCGCACCGTTTTCGTAGCCCAAATCCTGAAGATGACATTCGCCTGCCTGATCGCAAACAGGGCAATCCAACGGGTGGTTGATTAATAAAAATTCAACAACTCCTCTGCGAGCTTCGAGTACTTCTGGCGAAGTATTATTTTGTACTTCCATGCCATCCATAACCGTTGTACGGCACGATGGAACCAATTTCGGCATTGGCCGAGGATCTTTATCAGAACCTTTTGAAACTTTTACAATACAGGTACGGCAATATCCTCCACTCGTTTTTAATTTCGAATGATAGCACATTGCTGGAGGAACATTTTCTCCGCCAATCATACGTGCAGCCTGCAAAATGGTTGTCCCATCTGGCACTTCAATACTTTGTCCGTCTATAGTTACTTTTGGCATTTTACTATTTATTACAAATTACAATTACACCGAAGCTAACTGATGTACACTATAATAATGTTTAACATCTTTTATCCTTTCCGGATGATTAATATATTCTTCAAATTCTTTGCGGAAATGACGAATAGCACTTGCTACCGGCCATGCTGCAGCATCCCCTAAAGGACAAATTGTATTTCCTTCTATTTTACGCTGAATATCCCATAGCAAATCAACATCGCCAGGTTTCCCATGTCCTTCAACTATACGGTGAAGAATTTTTTCCATCCAACCGGTACCTTCACGACAAGGAGAACATTGTCCGCAACTTTCGTGATGATAAAAACGAGCGAATGTATAAAGGTTTTTAACAATACTTGTAGTTTCGTCATACACCATAAAACCTCCCGAACCAAGCATTGTTCCTGAAGCAAAACCTCCATCGCTTAACGATTCGTATGACATTAAACGAGCTTCTCCTTTTTCTGTTTTTAAAATTAAATCGGCAGGTAAAATAGGAACTGAAGAACCTCCGGCAACAACCGCTTTTAGTTTTCTTCCATTAATTATCCCCCCGCAATATTCATCCGAATAAATAAAATCTTCAACAGTTATTCCCATCTCAATTTCATAAACTCCCGGTTTATTAATATGACCGGAGGCTGAAATTAATTTTGTTCCTGTACTTCTTCCAATACCTATTTTAGCATACTCATCTCCCCCATTCATTACAATGTAAGGAACAGATGCAATTGTTTCAACATTATTTACCACAGTAGGACATCCATACAAACCGGCAACTGCAGGGAAAGGAGGTTTGATACGAGGGTTTCCGCGTTTTCCTTCCAACGATTCCAATAAAGCCGTTTCTTCACCGCAGATATAAGCACCTGCACCTACCTGTACAAATATGTCGTGAGAGAAATTGGTTCCTAAAATATTTTTTCCTAACCAACCTGCAGCATAAGCTTCGGCAATGGCAGCTTCAAGTATTCGCGAAACATAAAAATATTCACCTCGAATGTAAATGCAAGATGTTTTAGCGCCCAAAGCAAAACTGGCAGTAATCATTCCTTCAATTAAGATATGAGGAATTCTTTCCATCAGATAGCGGTCTTTGAAAGTTCCCGGCTCCGATTCGTCAGCATTAACTACCAGATAACGCTCAACACCTTCAGGTTTTGCAAGGAAACTCCATTTCATTCCTGTAGGAAAACCTGCACCTCCACGGCCTCTTAATCCGGATTTTTTAACCTCTTCCACAATAGCATCAGGAGCCATTGTTTTCAAAGCTTTTTCAACAGATGCATATCCGCCTTTCTGACGGTACACTTCCAGCGTATTGATGCCTGGTACGTTAATATGCTCGAGTAAAATCTTTTTGCCCATGTTATTCGTTTCTGTGGCCTTGCCTTCCTTTTCAGGAGGGTTTGGTTCAGTTATATTGTGTTTTTATAATCTAAATCCGTGTAACTTCTTTGCTTGCCAATTGATTTATAATTTTCAACTATAGCATCCACTTTTTCAAGTGTAAGGTTTTCGTGAAAGGCAGCGCCCACCTGCAACATAGGAGCCCCTCCGCAACTACCAAGACATTCTACCGTTTTAATAGTAAACATTCCGTCTTTTGTGGTTTCACCTTCTTTAATTCCTAATTTTTTCTCTAAATATCTTACTACATCCTCTGAACCACGAGCCCAGCAAGAAGAAGTGCGACAAACCTCGATTAAACATTTGCCAACCGGTTTCAGGTTGAACATAGAATAAAACGAAGCCACTTCGTATACTTCGATTGGTTTAATTTTTAATAAAGAAGCAACATAGTCCATAGTTTCAGAACTAAGCCAACCATTGAATTCGGCTTGCGCAATATGTAAAACAGGAATCAATGCCGATTTTTGCTTTCCGGCAGGATAACGATTGATCAGTTTATCAACCAAAGCAAGCGTTTCTTCGTTAAATTTTATTTCCTTTGACATCTATTAATCTCTTAACTATATTTTCTATAAACCTTAGTTTCCGTGTACTTTATTTGCTTTTATCAAATCAAATGTTTTTGGAGAAAACCCTCCTGTTCCTTCCATAAAATACAATGGTCGATTGTCTTGAGTATTATGAATAATGAACATGTACAAACCAGATTGATCTTCGCAATGTGACGCATACACGACACCCTTCTTTTTTTCAATAATTGCTTTAGCAATTTCCTCCTTGGTCACTACTTTATATTTAAATGGACTATAGGCAGCTTTCATTTTAGCAGGATCTTCTCCTTTTTTACTCAAATCAACATCTGCAATCCAAAGTTCACTCTTAATAATTTCTTTCTGGTTTAAAGTCGGAACTTTCCAACCTCCTATTTTATCCTCTTTTAATCCTGGAAAGGTAAGTATGGAATTCATTGAACCTACTTGACGGATAAACTCTGCTTTTTGATCTGCGGCATCCAATTCATCATCAATAAAACAATAAACCATCGCATCCGTTGGTTTAAGTTTTCTAAGTTTTTTTAAATTCTTTGTTAAAATTAATCCGTCCGCAACAGTTTTGGTTCTGGTATTACCACCAGATGTATTAGTTGAAGCCATTTGAGTATTCGTAATTGTGAAGATACTTGATGAATTATTTTCCAAATAGGTCAGCACATAATTTTCAGGATTTGATTTTAAATACGCCTCTAATTCCGACTTTTTAATCACTGTTACCTTACTTGCGGTCCAGTATGAAGTCATTACTTCCTGTGCAATTTTATTTGTTTCTTCATCGTCACTAATGGCAACGGCCACAGTTCCTGATTGCTTGAATTTTTCTATTTCTGCAAACTTGCAACTAGAAAATTGTCCAAATGAAAATGACATCCCTGCAATCATCATTGATAAAACTAATAGGCTTTTTTTCATTTTCATTTCTTACTATTTATTCAATTTCCTAAGCGTCTAATTCTCCTGCAATGACATTCATGCTACTCATGGTTAAAATAGCATCTGATAAAAGACATCCTTTTATCATGTCGGTGTAAGCTTGATAATAAATGAAGCATGGTCTGCGAATGTGCATACGGTATGGCGAACGACCACCATCGCTGATGATGTAAAATCCAAGTTCTCCGTTTCCGCCTTCCACCGAGTGATAAATTTCTCCTTTTGGCACATTGGCTTCACCCATCACTATTTTGAAGTGATAAATCAATGCTTCCATATTATTGTAAACTTCTTCTTTAGGAGGAAGAACAAAATCAGGTACATTGGCATTGAAAACACCTTCCGGTTCTTTCTTTATTTTTTCTCTGGCTTGTTTAATGATGCTCAAACTTTGCCACATTTCCTCTTCACGAACCATAAAACGGTCGTAAGTATCTCCATTGGTTCCTACCGGAACAATAAAATCAAATTCTTCGTAAGATGAGTACGGATTCATTACCCTTACATCATAATCAACACCAGCTGCACGCAGGTTCGGGCCTGTGAAACTGTATTGCAATGCTTTTTCGGCCGAAATAGGACCACATCCAATACAACGATCCATAAAGATACGATTGCGTACCAACAGGTTTTCGAATTCTTTCAATCCTTTCGGAACTTCTTCTAATATTTTATCAAGAGTAGCCCATGCTTTAGGAGAAAAATCTCTTTCCAAACCTCCTACACGGCCAATATTGGTAGTCAATCGGGCTCCGCATACTTCTTCGAACAATTCGTAAATACGTTCGCGAAGCTGGAAGATGTAGAAGTAAACGGTTAATGCTCCTGTATCAACACCAATAACACTGTTACAAATTAAATGGTCGGCAATACGCGACAATTCCATAATGATAACACGTAAATATTGTGCGCGTTTCGGAACTTCGATGTTAAATAATTTTTCAACCGCCATGTGCCATCCCATATTATTAATAGGAGACGAACAGTAATTTAAACGGTCGGTAAGAGTGGTGATCTGATAGTAGTTTCTATGTTCGGCAATTTTTTCGAATGCACGGTGAATATATCCAACGGTAGACTCGGCAGACATAATGATTTCCCCATCCATTTTCAAAACATTTTGAAAAATACCATGAGTGGCCGGGTGGGTTGGTCCAAGGTTTAGAGTGGTGTACTCTTTTTCCTGGTCGTTTCCTGAAACTGTTATAATTTTATCTTTACTCATTGATTGTATGAATCAAAATTTTATCGTCCAAACATTTTATCATCCTTATCTTCTCTTGTTCCGTCTTCGAGCGGAAACTCTTTACGCATGGGATGATAAGTCATCTCATCCATATTCAGAATTCGTTTTAAATTAGGATGACCTGTGAAATTAATTCCAAAGAAATCGAATTCCTGACGCTCCATCCAGTTGGCTCCTAAAAAAACAGGAGTGATGGAAGGAACATTGGGTTCGTTAATATTTACAAATACTTTTAATCGGATGCGGTAATTATTGCGCAAGCTGTGCAACTGATACATCACACCCAGTTCGTGCCCTTTGTTATCGGGATAATGTGTACCGGCTAATGTAGTCAGAAATTGAAATGACAAATCGGCATCGTCATAAAGAAAACGAACCGCATCACAAATAATATCACGATTTAAAACAAACACAGGGAAATCGGAAACCATTTCGGAAGAGATAAATCCACCTCCGAATTGTGCTTTTAGTTTGTCCTGAACTGTAGTGAGTAATGTTTCTTTGTCCATAATTATTCCATTCCGTATTTTTCCATCAAAGCTTTGTATTCAGGCTGATTTCTGCGTCTGGTGGTTTCGCTCGAAGCGATTTTTTGAATTTCGAGAATACCGTCAATTACCTGCTCGGGACGAGGAGGACAACCCGGTATGTACACATCGACAGGAATAATTCTGTCGATACCCTGAAGCACACTATATGTATCAAATATGCCCCCGCTTGATGCGCATGCTCCCATGGCAAGCACCCATCTCGGTTCGGCCATTTGCTGATATACCTGACGTAACACAGGAGCCATTTTTTTAGAAATAGTTCCCATAACCATTAGTAAATCAGCCTGACGAGGAGAAAAACTCAAACGCTCGGCACCAAATCGGCCTAAATCGTAAGTGGAAGCTGCTGTGGCCATAAATTCAATTCCGCAACAAGAAGTAGCGAAAGGCAGAGGCCATAATGAGTTTTTGCGGCCTAACCCAACGGCTTTATCCATGGTGGTTACAAAAAAACCGGGCCCTTCTATTCCGTCAGGTGCCTGAACAATATTAACTTTTGATTTTTCTATTGAACTCATTTTAACTTTTCATTAGTCATTGGTTTGCGGCAACAGGTTATATCCAAACTGCCGACAACACAATCAGATTATTCCCATTTCAAAGCGCCCTTCTTTATTATGTAGTAAAAGCCTACTAATAAAAAAGCAACGAATGTTAACATTTCAACAAAGCCGGTTAATCCGAGTTGTTTGAAATTAACTGCCCAGGGATACATAAAGATTACCTCGACATCAAACAGCACAAATAAAATGGCTACCAGAAAATATTTTACTGAAAACGGGAAACGTGCGTTTCCCTGAACTTCGATACCGCACTCAAAGGTATCTTCTTTAATTTTGGCTTTACGTTTGGGTCCCAACCAGTGTGTGGCGATAAGCAGGGCGATAACCACAGCTAAAGCAACTATAAACATCAATGCAATCGGGAAAAAATCTAACGGGGTGTTTTGTACTGGCATAAAAATATTTATTTTATTTCCGGGTGCAATTTTAGGTATTTAATTAATACCAATCCTTTTTATTTTAACTTTTTTTATATGATTTTTTGCAGTTTTTTAGAGCACTCGTTTCAGATTTAACTCTTTTGGAGGTGCGATAATTAATGGAACAGTTTCAACGGTAACCGAACTGGTATCGAGACCGAATGCTTTTTCTTCTGACAAACTCATGCGTTTGAAGAAGTCGTAAACATCCAGAATCATCTTTTCGTAAATTGGTAAATCGTTTTCGTAAGAAATGAATTTTTCGATAACGATAAAGCGGAAATCGCCAATTACATTGTTTTTATGAAGCGATTTGTAACGGCTGGTAATATCCACCTCATTGTTTTTAACCATATCTTCTACCACTTTGCGGAACATAAGATTAATGCGGGGAGCCACACGGAATCCTAAACGGAAATCGATGCGAATAACATCATCGTGAATAAACTCGTTTACTTTATACTCCATCAGATAAGGCTCATCCACCACATCTACGTGAACAAACCAGTAAATGTCGGCACGTTTGGGTTGTTTTTGCATAATCGAATAGATAATTTTCGATTCTATTTCTTCGCGGTTATTTGCGCTGGTTAGATACACCAGGTGAGTAGCATATTTAGGTACGGTTAAGTCGCGACTCAAATCTTCGAGCACCGGCAGGTAATCTTTCAGTTTTACAAACTCCACATAACGGTTACGTATTTTGCGAGCATAAAACCAAACGAGCATAATCGAAATGAGGAAAGTTGCAATCATTAATGTAAACCATCCGCCATGCGAAAACTTATGAAGATTGGCAATAAGGAAAGCCCCTTCGATAAGGAGATAGGTAATCATGATGAGGGCAATTAGGATTTTGTTAAATCGCTTGATGACCATATAATAAGTAAGCAGGGTGGTGGTCATGAGCATGGTGAGCACTATGGCCAAACCATAAGCTGCCTGCATATTGCTCGACTCCTGAAATTTGAGCGTAACAATAATACAGCCTGCCAGCAAAAGCCAGTTTACACTTGGTATGTACAATTGTCCTTTTAAATCGGAAGGATATTTTACTTTAACTTTTGGCCAGAAATTTAAACGCATAGCCTCATTTATTAAAGTAAACGAACCACTAATTAATGCCTGACTGGCTACAATGGTGGCCATGGTGGCTATGGTAATTCCGACAGGCAAAAACCAATCGGGCATAAGGGCATAAAACGGATTGGTTTTTCCCAACAGTTCGCCTTGATGAGAAATAAGCCATGCTCCTTGTCCGAAATAGTTTAAGATTAACGTAATTTTTACAAACATCCACGACACGCGAATATTCTCTCTGCCGCAATGCCCAAGGTCGGAATAGAGGGCCTCGGCACCTGTGGTACAAAGAAAAACCGCACCTAATACCAAAAATCCGCCCGGATGATTGAACAATAAAACATAAGCATAATAAGGATTAAGAGCTGTAAAGATGCTGAAGTTGGTAGAAATTTCCATAACCCCTAACACCGCAAGTAATAAAAACCAAACCAGCATTACCGGCCCGAAAAACTTACCGATAAACTTGGTTCCAAACTGCTGAATAAAAAACATACCCACCAAAATGGCTAATACGATGGGAACGGTTTGAATATCGGGATTGAGGTCGCGCAAACCCTCGATGGCCGAAGCTACCGAAATGGGAGGAGTAATAATACCATCGGCCAGCAAAGCACTGCCCCCTATGATAGCCGGAAACAAAAGCCACTTGATACGGGCTTTGCGCACCAATGCATATAACGAGAAAATACCACCCTCACCTTTGTTATCTGCCCTGAGCGTTAGTACCACATATTTCAGTGTGGTTTGGAGGGTAAGTGTCCAGAAAATACACGACAGACCACCTTTTACCGTATCTATATCTATAGGCTTATTGCCCACAATGGCGCTATACACATAAAGAGGCGATGTACCAATGTCGCCAAATATAATTCCTAAGGTAACGAGTAGTCCGGCTCCTGAGAGTTTGTGGACAAGATGGTTGTCTTTTGACATTTTGTTTTTAAAAAAAGTGCGCAAAACTACAAAATATAAAAGCACACGGACACGAATTACAGGGAAATAATTTTGAATTTTAGATTTCTAGAATTTTAAAATTGATGAAGTGGAAAGTTAGCCACAGATTCACAGATTCGAGTTTAATGTTTAGAGTTTCGGGAAGCTATCGCCAATAAAAAATAATTAGGAGGATAGAAACCATATACTGCAAACTTTTGCAATAAGCAGATTTTTAGGTAACCATATACTGTAAACTTTTATAGTAAGCCAACCCGAAACCTTAAACTTGAAACTTTACACTTCCTAACTTTAAACTTATTTCCTTTCCATTAAGTATTGCGAAAAGGCAAAAAGGCGGTCTTCGGCAAAATGAGGAGCGAATACCTGCACTCCGAAAGGCATACCATTGGAATGAGAGCCCATAGGTAAAGAAATGGCCGGAATGCCGGTGATATTGGCCTGAACGGTAAAAATATCTTCGAGATACATGGCAATAGGGTCGGCACTGTGCTGACCAAATTTGAAAGCTGTGCCGGGAGTGGCGGGCAGAATAATAAAATCGTAGTTTTTAAAAATATCGTTTGTTTTGTTTTGCAAAAACCTGCGCACGCGTTGGCCTTTGGAGTAATAAGCATCGTAATATCCGGCACTGAGCACAAAGGTACCGAGCATAATTCTGCGTTTTACTTCGGTGCCGAAACCTTCGGTACGCGATTTTTTGTAAGTGCTTTCGAGGTCGGTGGCATTGGGGCTGCGATAGCCAAACCCTATACCATCGTAACGAGCCAGGTTAGACGAGGCTTCGGCTGTGGTGAGGACATAATAAGTAGGCACCAGGTAATCGAGGTAAGGAAAAGCCACCGGCTCCACTGTGTGACCTTCTTTTTTTAATTTATCAATTACACTATATATATAGTCTTTAATTTCGGGATTGAGTCCGTTGGCATCTACACAGTCGCTCAGATAAGCAATTCGCAATTTTCCCGAAGGGGGAGTAAGCGATTGAGAAAACTGAGGAACGGGACGGGACGACACTGTGCTATCGTACTCGTCTTTGCCGGCCATAACTTGCAATAGTAAAGCAGAGTCGTAAACATTTTTGGTAAGGGGGCCTATCTGGTCGAAAGAAGATGCATAAGCAATAGCACCATGGCGAGAAACGCGCCCATAAGTAGGTTTGAGTCCCACCACACCGCAAAACGAAGCGGGCTGACGGATACTTCCTCCGGTGTCGGTGCCGAGCGAAGCTAAACATAAATCGGCAGCTACAGCAGCAGCAGCCCCTCCTGATGAACCACCCGGAACGCGAGAAGTATCGAGGGGATTAAGCACATTGCCAAAAGCCGAAGTTTCGTTAGAACTACCCATTGCAAATTCATCGCAATTGCATCGGCCAATGATGATGGCATCTTGAGCCAGCAGTCGTTCGACCACAGTGGCACTGTAAAGCGACTCGAAACCAACGAGAATTTTGGATGAAGCGGAAACTTTATGATTTTTATAACAGATATTGTCTTTAAGACCAATTACCATTCCGGCCAAAATGCCGGCAGTGCCGTTTTTTAATTTTTCGTCCACTTCTTTGGCTTTCTGCATAGCCGACTGAGTAAACACTTCGAGAAAAGCGTTGAGGTGTTTTTTTTCTTCAATACGAAGAAGGTATTGCTGAACAAGGTCGGTGCAGGTAATAATGCCGGAAGATAAATCGGCTTGAACTTCGGAAAGAGCTTGGTACGATTTCACAATGTCAGGGAAAAAAATAAATACAAACTCCCCTGCACAGGCAGGGGAGTTAAAGGTTTATAAAAAGTTAAGGTTAGTCTTTTTTGTCAGAAGGCAAGTTGTTGCCTTTTTCCTCTTCGCCTTTAGAAGCGTCTTTGAATTCTTTAACGCCTTTACCAAGACCTTTCATTAATTCAGGAATTTTTTTACCGCCAAAAAGCAATAAAACAATAACAAGAATGATTACCATTTCGGAGCCACCTAAGCCCAAAAATCCAATTAATACAGAATTTAACATGTGCTGATTTTTTTTATAAGGTGCAAAGATACAAAAATTATAATAGCCTAATTATTCTCGTACAACCATTCTTCGGGGTCGAGTCGAGATTTTACTTTCCATACTTCGAAATGCAGAATTGTTTTAGAGTCGTCATCGTCAGAGATGATGGAGCCAAGGTTTTGTTTGGTTTTTACCTTTTCGTTTACTTTAACATATACATCTTTGAGGTTAGAATAAATGGTGAGGTATTCTCCGTGACGAACAATGATAAATTGTCCGGAGCCGGGCATGTTAACCACAGCGGTTACTTCTCCATCAAAAACAGCACGAGCCAGAGAGCCTTTGCTGGTAGAAATATCCACACCATTATTATTTACATCTACGTTTGCTAAGGAAGGGTGGGGGTGTACACCAAATCGTTCGCTGATGATTCCTTTTGCCACCGGCCAAGGCAGTTTGTTTTTGTTTTTTTCGAACGAGTTCGACAACACCTGAGCTTCGGGAGTAAGCACCAGTTTGAGGGGTTTGGGTTTGTTTTCGGTTTCGGCTTCTTTTTGTGCTTTTTCCAATTCTTTTTCGATGGCTCGCTGTATGGCAAGTTGCAATTTCTCGGCATCTCTTTTCTTACGGTCGAGGTCTTTTTTTAAACTGCTTTCCTGCTCCTGAAGTTGAGAAAACACTTGTTCTTTTTCGCCTTTTTCGGTTGTCAAACTTTGTTTTTCCGTTTCCTGATTGCCCAGCAAAAGTCGCTTGTCTATTTTCTTGTGTTCTAAATCTTGCACTTGTTCAACGAGGTGCTTATTGGTTTCGGTGATTTTTTCGGCTTGTTTATGGCGGTATTCGCTGTATTGCTGAAAATATTTTAATCGGGAATAAGCTTGCTCAAAATCTTTGGCGGCAAAGATGAACATCAGTCGGCTGTAGGCATCCTGGTTTTTGTAAGCGTAATAAACCATTTTGGCATATTCGGTTTTTAGTCTTACCAAATCGTTTTGCAAACCTTTGATGTTAGTGTTGGCATCTGTAATTTGTTTGTTGAGTGTGTAAATCTCGTTGTTGATGGTTGATATCAGTTCCTCTCTTACACTTATTTTTTTGTTGAGGGTTACCAGTTGGTTCAACGAAAGTTTTTTGTTCTTTTTTGTCTCATCCAGCAATTGATTGGTGTATTCAATTTCTTTTTGAAGTTGTCTCTTTTTGTTTTCTAATTCTTTTTTTGTTTTCTGAGCATATCCATGCACAGGAATCAACAAGAATGAAGCCCAAAGAAACAGCAATAAAAAGAATCTGTTTTTATTATTTGTAAATAAGTCGCTCATATCCTTCCGGAATTTTAAAAGAAAAAGTTTGTTCCTGATCAAAAGTTGTTTTTGTGTAATTGATGTCGATATTAATATTTTTTTGTGCTATAAAAGAGAGTTGCATTTTAATGGGAAGCAGTTGTGTGCTGTCCACCTGAGCAAATTCGCTGTACTTCACATCCAGACTTCGGTCGGGATTGAATTCATAAAACAGTATTCTGGAAATCTTAAAATTCTCGGGAGTCATATAAATACTCTGAGCCGATTCTTTTAGTTCTTTTCCTTTCTCCATTACTCGTCTTAACTTTCGTTTGCGGATGGTTCCTAATGTGTACTGACAATTGTTAACACCTGCTTTCAGTTTGCTGTCTTCGTCATAAAATGCAACACTGTTGCCGATAAGCAATGATTGAATAATTTCAAAATCCAAATCGGCATTGAGCAATTTGCTAATGAAAGAAAAATCGCCAATAAAATATTTTTTATCACCAAAGCTTATAGTCAGTTTTACTGTATCTCTTGTGATGAGCACTCTTGCACCTTCGATTCCGAATTTAGAAATAGACATCCAAATGACACTGTCTCGTTTTATTTTCAAATTTATGGTAAACGAATTGGAAACACTGTCGATTAACGATTCCACATTCATCTTTGCATTCATTCTGTCAAAACGAAATTCGTTTGCTTTTAAATTGGTGGTTAGGGTTCGTGCATTTTTGTAATTCAAAAGACATTTACCATTATTCAAAACAAGTTTCTGCTGATGTTTGCATGAAGAAAAAGAGAAGAACAAAACAAAAAGGCAAGCCAGGGTAAATAATCGAAAACTCTTTTCAATTACAAAGCTTGCTTTCATACTTCTTACTTTATTCATATAGTTTTTTGTCGGCAATTTTCTTGTCAATAAAATCTGATGTGCCTCCAACTTTCTTTGCATCCATCCAGTATTTCACTGCATTTTCTGTTTCGCCAAGTTTGAATAATACATCGCCATAATGTTCGAGCAATGTTCCATTGTTTCTTCCTCCATTATCGAGCGCTTTTCCTATCCAAACTTTAGCATCGTCATATTTGCTTTGCTGATATAAAATCCATCCGTACGTGTCGAGATACGAATTGTTGTTTGGTTCAAGGTCGTTGCATTTTTTCGACATAGCACCTGCCTTTTCGAGATTGGTTTTACGTAGAGAAAGAAAATAAGCATAGTTATTCAGTACCGAAATGTTGTTGGGGTCAAGCTCCAATGCTTTGTCGTAGGCATTATCGGAAGCCGGAAAATTTTTCAAAGAGTTTTGTGCATCGCCTATCAAAGTATAAAACTGAGCAGTCAGAATTTTGTTGTCAATTACAAATTCCTTTCCTTCGTTGAGCGCATCAATGGCTTCTTTGTAATTTTTCAACTTTATATTAGAATCAGCGAAAAATAAATAGGGCAGAGGTTGATTTGGAAATAAGTCCATTGCTTCTTTACTTTCTTGCGACAAAGAAGGAACATCGTTTAAGTCGGAATCGATGATTAAAAGGTTTTCCCAAAGTGCATATTTACCTTTGTCAATGGAAATGGCTTTACGGTATTTCTCCCGAGCATCGCTTAGTTTTTTGTCTCTAAACAAAAAGTCGCCATACATGGCAAATGCCTTGGCTTCGTTGGGATGTACCCCAATCAAAATGTCGCATAATTTAAATGCATCCGGTTTTAACTCCGGAAATTTTTCAGTGATTTCGTAATACGATAAAAGGATTTTAATTTTTGGGTCTATGTCCAGCTCATTACTTTTGAAAGCAATTTTAATTTCTTCAAATGCCTTGTCGTTTTGTTTGGTATTGCGATAAAAATCGGCCAGTGATAAATGCACAAATGCATTGGTTGAATCTATTTTCAGCAAATCGGTGAAGGCCTGAAGTGCTTTGTCGTTCATTCCGTTCGACTGATATAATTCGCCAAGCATACCATAATACTTGGCTTCTTTAGGAAATGCTTTTATTAATTTCTGTACTTCCGCTACCGACTTATCAAAACTTTTTAAGGAATTGAATATGGTTAGTTTTTGCATGGATGCTTCTTCGGTAACTCCAAAGCGAGCTTCAATTTTGTCATACGCTTTCAGTGCATCATTAATCTTATTGGACATTAAATATGAATTGGCCAACTCATAGTAATATTCAATCTTGGTAGGGTTTTTCTCAATCAACGTTTCATACACTTCTGCCACTTCTTTAGATTGTTTGTTTTGTTTTAAGCAATCGACATACAACAACTGAAACCATTCGTTAGATGGGTCGATGGCTACTGCCTTTTTACTATAAAGCAAAGATTTTACTTTGTCTTTTTTGTAAAAGTAAATGTTAGCAAGTTCATAAAGTGCAGCACCATTATTGGGACTAATTTTTAAAGCTTCGAGAAACGCAACTTCTGCTTTGTCCAGGTTACCCAATATTTTTTCTTTATTCGCATCAAAAAACAGCATGTCGAATGTCACTTTATCTTTATTCGACATCTCGGAAGCACTTTTTCCGGAAGTCGATTTGTCGCCCGACTGAGTCGTTTTGCAGGAAGAAGAAAAAAGCAGAATACACAAAACCATCAGCGAAGCTGCACTTCTTATGGTGATGTATGGATGATTAATTTTCAAAAAGTAAAAGTTAAGTAATATGTAAATTATCGAATGGTGGTGTAATCACCAATGCTTGCATTGTCTGATTTGCCTGTAAATTCAGCAAAATTACCCACCATTGAATTGCTTAATTCAGCATTTGCAATTTTACTATTGGTTTGAATAATGCTGTTTTTTACTGTTGAATTTTCGATTACAGAATTAGCACCAATAGATACGTGAGGCCCAACGGTAGCATTAATCAATTGTACATTCTCTCCGATAAAGCAAGGTGCAATAATTTTTGATTGCTGATTTTTGACTGAAGGATGCACGAGTGTTTCTTTGGTTTGAATAAATTCTAGAATGCGCTGATTAGTGTAAACAGTAGCATCTTTATTTCCGCAATCGAGCCATTCGGTAACTTTGCCTGGATTGAATTTTGTTCCTTTTGCCTTCATGTTTTCGAGGGCATTGGTAAGTTGGTATTCACCTTTCTCTTTAATGTCATTGTCGAGGAGGTATTGAAGTTCGCTTCGCAAGTAGGCGCCATCCTTGAAATAGTAAATGCCAATTATGGCCAAATCAGAAACAAATGTGGTTGGCTTTTCAACAAAATCGGTAATCACATTATTAGCGTCAAGTTTCACCACACCAAACGGTTTTGGGTCGTCTACTTTTTGAACCCAGATAATACCTTCCTGAGACGAATCGAGTTTGAAATCGGCTCTGAAAAGAGTATCGGCAAAGGCTACCACCACCTTTCCGGTGAGGCATTCTTTTGCACACATAATAGCGTGAGCGGTACCGAGGGGTTCGTCTTGATAAAAGATGCTTCCTTTCGCACCCAGACTTTCTGCCACTTTCACTAAGTTTTCTTCGGCTTCTTTGCCAAATCGCCCAATAACAAAAGCAATTTCGTCTACTTCTTCATCACATACTTTTGTAATATCTTCAACAATTCTTTGAACCATCGGTTTTCCGGCAATCGGAATTAATGGTTTTGGTGTAGTTAAGGTGTGTGGGCGCATTCGCTTGCCCATACCTGCCATAGGGATAATTATCTTCATAACGTATATTTATTTTTTACCGGTGCTTCCAAATCCGCCTTCGCCTCTGGCGCTTTCTTCGAGTTGTTCAACTTCTATCCATTCGGCTTGCTCGTGTTTTGCAATTACCATTTGTGCCACTCGTTCACCATCATTAATAGTGAAATCCTGATGAGAAAGATTTACTAAAATTACTTTTATTTCTCCTCTGTAATCGGCATCAATAGTGCCGGGAGAATTTAGAACTGTTAATCCGTTTTTAAATGCCAGTCCACTGCGCGGACGAACCTGAGCTTCGTAACCTACTGGCAATTCAATAAAGAGTCCGGTTGCCACCAATGTTCTTTCCAGCGATCTCAATACAATCGGTTCGTCCAGATTTGCTCTCAAATCCATTCCTGCAGCCGCCACTGTGGCATAAGAAGGAAGTTCGTGTTTCGATTTGTTAATTATTTTTATTTTCATTTCTATTTAATCGGCATTAATTTTTTTGATTCGAATTTCCATACTACCAAACAAAAGCCGATGAGTATAAAATTGTTCAACACTAAATTTATCACACTTGAATTGGTATGAATAAAGGTACTAATAAAGTACAAAAATACTGATAAAGCAATGTAACCAAGTACTCGTTTTAAATCATAATTAACATTGTAATGTTTATTACCTAAAAAGTAAGAAGCCACCATCATGCTGGCATAACAAATCAAGGTGGCCCAGGCGCTTCCCATGTAACCTATTCGCGGTATCCAGTAAATATTCAATACCACGGTGATTATCGCCCCAAATATGGTAAGTAAAGCTCCGTAATGGGTTTGGCCTGTAAGTTTATACCAGATGGATTGATTAAAAAATATCCCAAGAAACATATTTGCCAGCAGAAGAATTGGCACTACAGCCAGCCCTTCTCTGAATTTCGCTCCTACGAAATACTGAATCCAGTCAATGTTCATCATTGTGCCTAAAAATATGAGGGTACAAACTATCACAAAATAATTCATCACCTCGGCATAGGTTTTTTTAGAGTCTTTTTCTTTGGAATGATTAAAGAAAAAAGGTTCGGCTGCGAATCGGAAGGTTTGCACAAAAATGGTCATAATAATCGAAATCTTGTAGCAGGCACCGTAAATTCCGGTTTGAATCATAGCAGTTTCTTTTGGCAGTAAATGCGATAATAAAATGCGGTCTAATGTTTCGTTTACCATTCCTGCCAAACCAGCCACCAAAAGAGGAAGAGAATAACGCATCATGAATTTCCATAATTTGGAATCGAATACATACCTCACCCTTACTATTTCAGGGGTTAGTAGTACTAATGTGATTAAACTTGCCATCAAATTAGAAATAAAAATATATCCAATTCCTATTTTAGGGCTGTAAACGTAATCCACAAACGGTTTGAAAATCGAATTAGGAGAGTCGTAAACATGTTTGCAGAATAAGATGAAAAATAAATTCAGGCCAATATTAACACCAATGCTTATTGCTTTAATGGTTGCAAATCGTTTTGCCTTTCCTTGTTCTCTAAGTTTGGCAAATGGAATAGCCGTGAAAGCATCCGTCCCGATGATGATAGCAAACCACACTACATATTCAGGGTGTCCTGTAAACTTTACGGCATCAGCAATATTGGTTGAAAAGAAGCTGGCAGAAATAATAAACAAAGCAGATGTAAAAAACAACGAAAGCAGCGATGTGGTGTATACTTTAGCTTTGTCGGTTTCGGTTTGAGAAAAACGAAATAGAGTCGTTTCCATTCCGTAAGTCAGAAAAACAAGTAAAAAAGATACATAGGCGTATGCCGTGGTGTTCACCCCGAACTCGCCCGGAGCGTAGTTATACGTATAAAGAGGAGTGAGTAAATAATTGAGCAGTCGGCCCACTATGGTGGGTAAGCCGTAAATTGCAGTTTGTGAAGCGAGTTTTTTTAGAGGATTCAATTCGTTAATTTGAAAATTTGAATACGTGAAAATTTGAAAATTAATTGAACAAAAAAAATAATGAAAGTATCACATCGTTTTCAAATTTTCAAATTGAAACTTTTTCAAATTATTTATTTTCCAGTAAAACTAGGTTTTCTTTTTTCAAGAAAAGCTGTTGTTCCTTCTTTAAAATCTGCGGTAGCAAAACATTTACCGAATTCTACAATTTCTGTTTCAAATCCGTTTACACCATCAGCAAAATTTGCATTCACCGACCTAATGGCACTGGCCAAAGCAGAAGGAGAACGGGTGATGATTTTTGAGGCTAGTTCATTGCATTTTGCCATCAGGTTTTCAGGAGTAGTAACGTGATTTACGAGTCCCCAGGTAAGTGCATCATCAGCCGAAATCATATCAGCTGTCATTATCATTTCAAAAGCTTTTCCCTTTCCAACTAGTTGTGCAAGTCTTTGTGTGCCCCCATAACCGGGAATAACACCAAGCGAAACTTCGGGTAAACCCATTTTGGCATTGTCGGAAGCCACACGAATATGACAGGACACAGCTACTTCCAATCCTCCTCCTAATGCAAATCCGTTTATAGCTGCTATTGTAGGTTTACTCAAGTTTTGAATAAAATCAAACAGCAGTTTCTGTCCGCTATCGCTCAATTCCTGACCTTGTTCTCTGTTAAAATTGGCAAATTCGGCAATGTCGGCACCTGCCACAAAAGCCTTCTGTCCAGAACCTGTGATGATAATTATTTTTACCAGGTCATTTGTTTCGGCTTCCGCCAACGCCTGATGCAACTCCTGAATGGTTTGTTTGTTTAATGCGTTTAATTTATCCGGACGATTGATAGTAATGGTTTCTACTCCGTTTTCTACTGCTGTTAAAATGTTTTGAAATGCTGACATTGAAATTTGATTTATAAGTGGCCTTTCTCTGCCCCTTTGTGGAAAATGGGCAGGGGAAAGGTGTTTAGTAATTTCTGTTTTTTTCTACGTATTCTTTGATGTAGGAAACAATTTCTCCTGTATTGGTTCCCGGAGGGAATAATTTTCCGACACCTAAGTCCTGAAGCTTTTTCATGTCTTGCTCAGGAATAATTCCGCCACCGGTAAGCAGCACATCGTTTAGTTGTTTTTCCTTCATTAGTTTTATCACTTTCGGGAAAACAGTATTGTGAGCACCCGAGAGGATGCTGATACCGATTACATCCACATCTTCCTGCAAGGCAGAATTTACTACCATTTCGGGGGTCTGTCGTAATCCGGTGTATATAACTTCCATTCCGGCATCGCGCAGAAAGGTAGCAATTACTTTTGCTCCTCTGTCGTGTCCGTCAAGTCCAACTTTAGCAATTAAAATTCGTATCGGGCGATTCATATTAAGAATATGGTTTTTAAAACATCTGCGAAGATAAGCAAAAGTTAGTTCTAACTTAAAAGTTGATGAAAATGATTCGGGAATTGTTAGTGTCGACTCTTATTCGACAATGGAGGTGTTTTTACTCAAATCATCATAAGTCATCTGAGTTATATCGCTTATCACACCGGGCATTTTGGTAATATCATACCCTTTTGTCATTACAGTTAGTAAATACTGTGTGTTTTTAAGATAAATAATTCCGGCTTCGTGCAACTGTCGGGAAGTAGGGTCTCCCATTTCACCAAATTTATGAGCTATCTTGGTTCCTTTCGGAAGTCCCTTTAACATTCCTTCTTTAAAATCGCATTGGGAAAGAAGTTCGGCAGCAAACTCAGAATGGTCGAGACTCAAATAAGTTGAATTGTAAATCACTTTAAAGAACGTGGAGTAATCTCGAATATTCATCTTAACATCTTTGTGTTTTAGGTCGAGCGGAGTGAGATTAAGGTCTGAGTACAATTTCAAAAACAAATTCATGTCCACATTTTTATTCAGCAAATAGGTGGCATTATTATCGGAATAAGCAATCATATATTTCAGCAGTTCGCGAACAGTGTATGATTTGCCAAATTCCAGTTGCTTGGAATTATAAGTCTGGTTGGGAATTATTTCTTTTTGCGATTCGAACGAAAGGCGTTTGTCCAGTGTGCCTGGATGAAGTTCTTCCATTCTTAAATAAGTAAGGAGGCCGGCAACTTTTATCAATGAACCCGGGTAATAGGTTTCCGTATCATTCACACTTATCCACTCTCCTTTATGAAAAACACGGAGATAAACCGAAGCGGAAATGAGAGTTCCTGCTTTTTTCTTTTCTTTAATATAATTTACGATTTTGCTTTTTAGGCCAAGTAAGCTGTCGGCTTCCTCTTTCTTTTCTATGGCTATTACCGGACGGATGTATTCATAACTATTCATTCGGTAAACACTGTAGTCGTTCGATACTGCCCCTTTAACCGATTCTGATTCGTATAATGAATTACCTGCTGATTGTTTGGAGGTTTTTTTGCAATACAGATAAGTAATACCGCTGCTTAACAAACAGGATACGATTACTGCAATAAAAACCCTTTTGGACGATGACACTTAGTATGAATTTTGCGCGAAATTATAGATAATATGATACCCTGCTTGGTAATTGAGATAGATACTTAAAGAAAGAGGATAAAATGAGAAACAGTGTTGTTAAACCTTCTCTTTTCTAATAATAATTTTCCTTTCGCTTTCGGTTATGGTATGAATTAAGGCGATTTAACCCATAAAAAAAAGGTGACCAGATGGTCACCTTTTTGAGGTCCCGTGCGGATTCGAACCGCAGTAGGAGCTTTTGCAGAGCTCAGCCTAGCCACTCGGCCACAGGACCTTTTTAATTTTAGGTCGCAAAGGTAAAAATAATTTTGAATCTGAAACTTATTCTTCTATTTCTATACTCACTACGCTCACCACCCCGTTAATAGGAGGGTTGAGTTTGTTTACTCTTACTTTTACTTTTAGTATTCCGTTTATTTCTCGCTTTATTCGGTCTACAATACGTTTCCCAACTTGTTCTATCAACTTAGAGCGGATAGCCATTTCTTCTTTTACTATATTGCATACAGCCACATAATCCACTGTTTTGGTTAAATCATCGGTGATGGCAGCTTCCGTAAAATCGGTTTCTATGGTTACATCCACCACATAATTTCCTCCCAGTCGGGCTTCTTCTTCCATGCAGCCATGATAGGCATACACTTTTATTCCTTCTACTAGTACTTTGTGCATCGTGGTTATTTATTTAGTTGTTCGATGGCGGTAGCTATTCGTTTCACTATTTCTTCCTTGCCTATCAGCACCAACATATCGTGTATGGCAGGACCTCCGGCTGCACCCGAGGTAAGTACTCTGAGCAATTGCAAATCTACCTTTGCGCTTGTTGCCGCTTCGGTATTGGTTATGGCAGTGTGCACAGTTGTAGCATCCCAGGTGGTCAGGCCATTGAACTCATTCATCATATGCTGGAAAATAGTTTTCGAATTCTCATTCCATTTTTTCGAAATCACTTTTTCATCATAAGAGGTTGGCGCAATAAAAAAGTATTTACCCGATTCCCAAAACTCATTTACAAAATGTGATTTCTCTTTAACCAATCTACAAACACCCTCAATATAGACTGGAGATTTGAGATTTGAGACTTGAGATTCTTCCAGTTTTTCTTTTAAGATTGGCATAAACAATTCTGCCAGTTCGGTATCCGATTTCTTACGCAGGTATTGCTGATTGAACCATTTTGTTTTCTCCGGATCGAATTTAGCTCCCGATTTATTTACCCGTTCAAAGGTAAATGCCTCCACCAATTCGTCCAACGAAAATATTTCCTGTGGTGTACCCGGATTCCAGCCCAACATGCCCAGCATATTGATAAATGCTTCAGGGAAAAATCCCGACTCGCGGTAGCCTGTATAACTTTCGTTAGTGCGTTCGTCAAACCAATTGAGGGGAAACATAGGGATACCCGATTTATCACGTTTCGATAGTTTACCATTTCCATCGGGTTTAAGTATCAGCGGCAAGTGAGCCAACTTGGGCATCACCTCTTCTTTGCCAAGGTATCTGTAAATAAGAATATGAGAAGGAGCCGATGGCAACCATTCTTCGCCTCTTACCGTATGCGACACTTCCATTTCAATATCATCAACAATATGCGCCAAATGGTAAGTTGGCATTCCATCGCTTTTCAACAAAACTTTATCATCCACCTGAGTGGAATTAACCACTACCCATCCACGAATGATATCGTGAAAGCGAATTTCTTCGTTGCGCGGTACTTTAAGTCGCACCACATAAGGAGTTCCGGCATCCATTAGTTTTTTTACTTCGTCTTCCGAAAGGGTTAACGAATTGCGCATGTTCTGTCGGCTTACCGAATTGTATTGCGGAGCAGCCACTTTAGCAGCTTCCAATCGTTTGCGCATGGCATCCAGTTCTTCGGCTGTGTCGAAAGCATAATAAGCATGTCCGCTGTCGATGAGCTGTTGAGCATATTTAGCATAAATGCCAAGTTCTTTACGCTCGCTTTGGCGATAAGGCGAAAATTTGCCATCACCAAAACCAACCCCTTCGTTGGGTTCTATGCCGCACCATTTCAATGCAGCTATGATGTATTCTTCGGCCCCGTTAACATAGCGGGTTTGGTCGGTATCTTCTATACGGAGTATAAAATCGCCATTGTGTTTTTTGGCAAATAAATAACTGAATAATGCTGTGCGCACACCACCCATGTGAAGCCCTCCGGTGGGGCTGGGTGCAAATCGTAATCGTACTCTTCTGTTTTCCATTTTTTATTGAATAGGGGCGCAAAGATAATGGAATTGTTTCAAGTTGCTCAGCCCAAGTAACCGTTTCGCAAACGCTACTTTTTCATCTTATCGGCAAGTTCGAGTTTTTTATACCAATCTTCGCCATATTTGCGAATTAAAGGTTCGCGCAAAAATTTATAAACCGGCACATCCAGCTTTGCTCCGCAATCGCAGGCAGGTTTACATACTTCCCACTTGTGGTAATTTACCGCTTCGTAGTCTTTATACTTGGTTATTCGCACCGGATACAAATGGCAGGAAATCGGTTTTTTGAATGTTACTTTTCCATCATAATAAGCCTTTTCGATAGCACATTTGGCAATTCCGTCTTCAAAATAAGTAAACGCACAATGTTTGCCTTTAACCAGGGGTGTGGTGTAATCTCCGTCATCGTCTATCACAAAAACCCCTTGTTTTTTAATGGATTTCAAACCATCTTTGGGCAAATAAGGAGCTACTTCATCCAGTATATCTTCCATTATTGCAATTTCTTCAAATTCCAGAGGAGCGCCCGAGTCGCCCTGCACACAGCATTCGCCTTTGCAAGCATTAATATCGCATACAAATTTTTTCTCCAGCAGATGTTCCGAAATTATGGTATTGTCTATTGCAATCATTTTCTTTAGTGTTTGGCCGGCAAAAGTAGAAAATAAGTTCGATGATGTATTTACGAAATACGAACAGGTAGGAATTTACGAATGAAGGGAGGAAATTATTCAATTGGACAATTCTCCAATTTGACAATTGGGCAATTATTCAATTGGACAATTTTGCAATAGTCAATAAACAATAGTCAATAAACAATAATCAATAATTAATAATCACTCTCCCCTCTCTTCGCTTTTAGTAAAAGCATCGGCTAGGGATTGAATGATGGTGATGTGTTTTTTGGCAAAGGCGGGTAAAAGGTCGATATCGTTGAGATGAAAAAGCTGGCACATATACGTTCTCCTATTGTATAAGCCTTGTCTGGTGATGACCACTCGGTTTTCGATGTAGGCTAGCTTGTGTCCTTGTGCCAAATGAAGCAAAATGTCGATGTCCTTTTTATCTAACTCAGCAAGGAGAGTATGCACATCTTCGGTACGATTGGGGTTAAAATGGCGGCTGAACAGATGTTTGGAAACTGCATGTGGGTAACTGCTGCCTTGTTGCATCACTTCGTTGATGGTACACATAATTTGACCGGAGTCATTTGTTTTGCTGATAATGCCGTGTGCACCTTTGTGCATAAGCATCAGAAGAGCCTCCGGATTGGTTTCGGCAGTAAATACAATAACTTTTATTTCGGGAAAAAACTCCTGCAATGCTCTCAGCGTGTCGTCATGCGCATGTGCAGAGGTTGCCATGTCGATAATAACCATGTCGTGGGCCTGAAACTCTTGCTCTCTAAAAAAATCAATGCCCGATTCGGCTTGAGTAACCACAGTCATTTCGGCTTGTTGGAGAAACAATTTGGTTATTGCTTCCTGAATACATTTGAAATCATCTATAATGGCGAGCTTTATTTTTGTTTCCATGGCAACTTATTTTTTTAAACTATTTGAAATGGAGTGACAAATGTAAATTTAAAAATCTTTTATTACAAATTATTTCGCAAAAAAATTGATTGATAAGTGCTAAACTTGAGTTATGTAAACCTAAAAGTTTACATATGTAAACTAAAAACTTTACATCGGACTGTTTTTGTAAACCTAAAACTTTACATACGTAAACTAAAAACTTTACATCAGGCCAGTTTTGTAAACCTAAAACTTTACATAGTAAACCAAAAACTTTACCTAGTTCTCGATTTTTGAAATGAAGTGCAAGGTAATTTTGAGGCGAAATAATTAGTCAATTGTTTCAACACAATTATCCATACATTAATTAATAATATCTAAAAAAAAAACAAAATGAGTACAACACCTAAATTTGAAGTAGTAGTAAACATGCCGGATGCAGTGGCCGACAAAATTGTAAAAGCCATAGCTATTAAAAATGGAGTAACGGGCAATACGTATTACGGCACACCCAGCCCCACAGTGGCAAATTTTAACACCGACATTCAGGCGGCATCTGATGCCGAAGCGGGCACAAAAACTATCCCGCCCACGATTACGACTAATAACCGCGATGCGGCAGTAAACAAAATGGAGGCCGACATAGAGAGCTACCGCCTCGATTGTCAAAAACTGGTAAACGCCACCACCAGCGAAACCACCGCAACAGCCATTGCCGAAAGTTTTGAAATGGAGTTAAAATCGCATACGGCTCATGGCCCTAGGCAAGACGAAATTTTGGACGGCCCATTGCCCGGCTCGGTGCTTTACCGTATGCTTGGTGCAGGCCCTCATCAAATTCAAATCAGCTATGACATGGGAGCAACCTATAAAGATGTTGACCCCAGCCGAACAGGCGAAAAAGTAATTGAAGGGCTGGATTTAAACAAGTTTTTCTGGCTTCGCAACCGTCAGATTTTACCAAAAAACCTCTATTCCGACTGGACTGACTGGAAAAAATTCGCTATCCACAAGTAGTTAACTAATTTATTATCCATACAATAATAAATTAATCTCATCCATTTATCAAGAGAAGTACTTCCTTTAACAAGGGAAGTACTTCCTTTAACAAATGAAGTACTTCCTTTAACAAGGGAAGTACTTCCTTTAACAAATGAAGTACTTCCTTTAACAAATGAAGTACTTCCTTTAACAGGAGAAGTACTTCCTTTAACAAGAGAAGTACTTCCTTTAACAAGAGAAGTACTTCCTTTAACAAGAGAAGTACTTCCTTTAACAAGAGAAGTGCTTCCTTTAACAGATGAAGTACTTCC
The DNA here is from genome assembly GCA_903926385.1 of uncultured Bacteroidota bacterium. Classification (GTDB taxonomy): domain Bacteria; phylum Bacteroidota; class Bacteroidia; order 2-12-FULL-35-15; family 2-12-FULL-35-15; genus 2-12-FULL-35-15. The sequence goes on along the minus strand of CAIYIS010000042.1, from coordinate 3,939 downwards.
TTTAACAAGGGAAGTACTTCCTTTAACAAATGAAGTACTTCCTTTAACAAATGAAGTACTCGGTTTGCTAACAGCAATAAAAAATGGTTAGAATTAAAACAACAATCCCGCTCAGAAATGGGTGGGATTGTTTTTTGGGTATATAATAATAGTGTATATTTGTAAAAGATTTTGAAATGGGGGGGGCAGTTGAAAAACACCTGCAAAGGCAAAAAACATTTAAGCAAAATACAATCGCCACTTGACAAATTATTATAAATATACGCTACTGAACAAAACAAGTTATAGCGCAAATCCTGCCAAATTAGGTATGCATTGCGCTATAAATGGATTTGGAGTAGCGCATAATAACTGTTAGCGGCAAGTGTAACAAACGACATCACGACAATGAAACGAATAGTGTTAATATCTTGTGTTGCTTCAAAAGGTGACACAAAAGCAAAAGCAAAAGACTTGTATAGAGGGTCACTTTTTACAAAAAGTTTGGCATATGGACTGAAATTAAAACCTGACAAAATTTATATTCTATCGGCTTTACATTATTTACTTGAACTTGACAAAGAAATAGAACCTTATGATGTTACATTAAAATATATTACACCAAAAGAACTATTAAAAAAGCCTCATCTGACAGTATTGACAAAAGATGAAACAAAAAAATGGGGCGAAAAAGTTGTTGCTGATTTAAGGAAGGTTGCCGACATTGATAATGATAAATTTATCATTTTAGCAGGGGAAGATTATATAAAACCTATTCAGGACAAATTAAAAAACATCGAAAAACCATTTGTTTTAAACGGAAAGAAACTTAGACAAGGTGAAAGGGTTCAATTTTTAATCAATAAACTAAAATGATATCACTAACTGTTAGACTTCATAAATTATTTAATGAACAGACACGTTTTACGTTTCCTTTCAAACAAAAAGAAAATGAAATTCCGAAAAATGGCATTTACATAATATTTGAAAACGGAGAAACATTTAACGACACAAACAGAATTGTTAGAGTAGGAACTCATACAGGCGAGAAGCAACTTCGTTCTCGACTTAACCAACACTTTGTAAAGGAAAATAAGAACAGAAGCATTTTTAGAAAAAATATTGGACGTTGCATATTGAATAAAGACCAAAGTCCATATCTGACTTTATGGGAACTTGATATAACTTCAAAAGCAGAAAAGGAAAAGAATTTAAAACTACTTGACCTTGACTTTGAAAAAAAGACAGAAAAAAGGATTAGCGACTACATACAAAACAATCTTTCTTTTTGTGTTTTCCAAGTTGACACTAAAGAACAAAGACTTTTTTGGGAAAGCAAAATTGTTTCGACACTTGCAAAATCAAACGAACTAAAACCTTCAAAAAAATGGTTAGGTAACCATTCGACAAAAGACAAGATAAAAGCAAGCGGACTTTGGCAAGTAAACGAGTTATACAATGACGCTTTGACCGAGCAAGAGTTTGACAACTTAAAACAATTATTATCGTGAGGACAGACAAAACACCTGCCGCTAACATGGGTTTGGCAAAAGTGGGGCTTTAGTGCTAGGCTGAACATTTGTAGTTTCTATAAACTTTTGTACTAAATTTGAACTTTAGTACTTTCTAAACCCCACCTTCGCCAAGCCCAAAAACGTTATCAGCAATTGTAGGAGCGCGCGTAACGAACGGGGTAGCTGAAAACCGAACAGAGTAAGCAAGAGAACACAAATAGAAAATAAATAATTAATTAAATTGCGGAGGCATCACTCAACAATAAAATGAAAAAAAATTACACTTTAGGTTTAATTGCTTTACTGTTTTTAACTATAAAAAGTAATGCACAAATTATAGCAGTTGGCGATTACAATGAATACGCCATTTGCGCAGACAACACCTTACAAGCATGGGGCAGTGGTCAATTTGGTGCTCTCGGAAATGGTGGTGTAGTACCAAGTTCTACTCCTGTTCAGGTTAATTCATTAACGGGAGTAATAGCAGTTACAGCAGGTAACCTACATGCGCTTGCATTAAAAAATGATAGTACAGTTTGGTCGTGGGGTTTTAACCAGTATGGAGAACTTGGTGATGGAACTACTAACGATAGTAATGTACCTATCCAAGTAACATCACTGTCAGGTATTGTTGCTATATCTGCCAGAAATAAATTTAGTATGGCACTTAAAAGTGATGGTACAGTATGGGTTTGGGGATATTGCGCTGGCGGGCAACTCGGAGACGGAACTAATAATAATAGTAGTGTTCCCGTTCAGGTTCCTTCTCTTACAGGTATAATTGCTATTTCAGCAGGAGATTTACATTGTTTGGCATTAAAAAATGACAGTACAATATGGTCGTGGGGAAGGGACGTTGAAGGACAATTAGGAGATGGAACAAATAATAATAGTTATATTCCTGTTCCGGTAAGTTCTTTAACCGGTGTGGTTTCTATTGCAGGAGGCTTTAGTTATAGTATGGCTTTAAAAAGTGATGGTTCGGTGTGGGCTTGGGGAATTTATACTAATACTGGACAGGGAAATATTACTAGCCTGAATGTTCCTACTCAAATAAATTCCCTTACTGGGACTGTTGCCATTGCTTGTTTCAATCAGAGTTTAGCCCTCAAAAACGATGGAACTGTAAGAACATGGGGTTCTAATTATTACGGACAGTTTGCTAATGGAACCTTTCAAAACTCCAGCACTTCTCCTGTTCTTACTAATTTTACAAACGTTTCAAAAATAGCGGCAGGACTAAAAAACCCTCTTGTGCTTAAAAATGATGGCACTTTATGGACAGCAGGTTTTGGTGGCTCTTTTGCGCTTGGAAATGGCAGCGGTTTCGGCACAGATTCTCATGTTCCATCACAAGTAATTGGAAATTGTCAAATGATTGTTACAACTACAATTGAAACAGTTGAAGAATTGACACCTTCAATATTTCCAAATCCAACAAGTGGACAGTTTATAATTGCACTACAAACTGACAACGCTATAATTAGCGTTACAGACATACTTGGACAACAAATACTAAAAACACAAGCAACACAAAAGACAACAAATTTACAACTTGACAACAACGGTGTTTACATAGTTTACGTTACGACAAAGCAAGGAACAACAGCACAAAAACTAATTGTAAACCACTAACAGAAAGACAAACAACTACTGATAACATTAGTAGCCGTTGCACAACCCCCTTTTAAAACAAAAATAAAGCAGAAACCAGAAAAATCGACCTCAATAGATGCGTTTTAAGAGAGGATGGGATTTTTGGGATGGAAAGTAGTCTGCTAAATTGCCATCGCTATAAAGCGAAAAAATAAGTTTGATGGAATTTGTTGAGTCCTTTTTGTAGGATGGGTAGTTCTGCTACCTGTATGTTTACTTTTCGTGCTTTAAACTTCATGTATTTCTTCAGATTGTAAGCTATTGCGGCTCCTATCATAAATTTGTTTGCATTCTTTATTCCTCTTGTCCATATTCTGCGCATTCCGGTAAAATTTATGAGTGTTCCTAAAACAGGCTCTACGGTGCTGCTTCGGAGTTTTTTCATTCGCTTTGCATACTTGCTTTGCAAGCGTTGATGCATTATATCGTATTGTTTTCTGTAAATGCTGTGTTCCATTTTTTTGTACTTACCTTTACCGGGTGCACATTGCTGTAGTAATGGGCAATCTTTACAATCTTTTACGGTGCTTCGATAACTTTTTCGGTTATAACCTAAGGCATCTCTGTTGGTTCCTTTATAATGTAATATGGCTTTGTTGCCTTGCTGACATTCGTATTGGTCTTTTTCTTCATTGTATATAAATCCTTCGCGAGATGGTTTGTATTGCCCGTGATTGGGTATATAGCCTGTGATGTTTTCTTTTTCAAGGTATTCAAATTCTTCTCCTCCGCTGTATCCTGTGTCTGCTAGTATTTCTTCTAGTTTTAAATCGTTTTGTTCTAAATTCTC
>CAIYIS010000041.1 GCA_903926385.1 uncultured Bacteroidota bacterium | reverse complement strand
GCAGGTATACAGTAATAACAAAAACTATAATCAGAAGTGGCAACCGAACTATTTTAAAAATCACTAACCAGTGACACAGATTTCCTTTGCCCTATACTCACCAATTCACTCCCATTAATTTACAGAGGAATCTTATGTTATAGGCAGTGCTTTCTTTTCGTGTCGCGGGTTTTGTGGCTTTTTTGTTAGTCGTTTTAAGTCAGGTTAGTGCCAAAATACAATTACCATAACTGCAATTAGTACGATTCCAACAATAATCAAAACTGGAATTATTAACTTGGTGTCGCCACCTTTCATTTCAATTTCAAACTTTCCAGAAGCTGTTTCAATAGTTTGTTTGGACTTCATATACATTCCCTGTTTATTAAGTGCTGTTTGGAATTCAATTAGCATATCTAAATCATTCTGTGCGTGAAGACTCTTGTCTATTTTTTCCAATGCCTTTTTTCTGATTTCAAGGTCATCGTCAGCAAGTCGTTTAGTTAACTCACGTTTATCCTCGTCTGTAAGGTTTGGGATTTTATTGATTATTTCAATAAGTTTGGTATTCTCATACCTTGCGATTTGATTGTTTTTATTTTCCATATAATTCTAAATCAAGTTTTAATTCTTTTAATTTTTGTATTTCTGAAATGAAGTTTGTAATTAAATAAATTGTTAATATTATTCCACCAAAGACTAACCAAGCTCCTACATTTTGTTTGTAAGGCGCAAAAGTAACAATAAAGAATATAGAGCCAATAAATATTGAAGCGTATAAAAGTAACTTTGATTTAGTAAGAAACATTAAAGACTTAATTTTCTTTTCTGTTTTAATAACTACAACTATGTTTAGATAACCGCCTTCCCCTCTAAAATCATACTTGAGAGTAGTTTCGTTTTCCTGTCCTTTAAATTCTTCATATTGACTATTTAATAAATCCAGGTCATTTGATTTAAAAGAATAATTTAATGCACCCTCCTTTTCAACAAAACTCATTCGCATAAATTCTTCTAAAATATACTGTTGTGCATATTGCTGGTATTTGCCTTCGGGCTTTATTTCTTGTTTATTAAATTCTATGAATTTTAAAGTTGTATCATTAATATTTGAAAGATTAATGGTAGTATTTAAAAAATCTATTTTATATGTGGAGTTGAATACACCAGTTTTAAAATTTTTGAGCTTTGATTTAATTAAGATTAAATCGTTTTTAACCTGACTATAAGATAAGTTTATTTTTTCAATTAAGGTATATTTACAAATATGTAAAAATTGCGCAATTTCTTCTTCTTTGAAAATATGCTTACTTGCCATATAAGGTATATTTGATTGATTAAAGTTTTCTATTTCTTTGAAATAATTTTCAAACACGCCATTAAGTTCTGAAAGTGATATTTTCTTATTTTGTTGTTTCTTGTGAAGTTCCTCTGTAAAATATATTATTTCATTTTTTAAAATATAAAAACGTTTTTCATCAGATAGGCATCTTGGAACACATTCCATTATTCTATACATAGTTTGTCCCGAAGTGCTAACTCTACCACTTTTCCACCCATAATAAGTATTTAATAAATATTTATGAGGTCCATAACCATAGAGGTCATAGTATAGGTCTGTAATTTTGTTTAATGTTTCAGTATCCGCATTAAAAAATTCATATTCTAAATATCTATAAGCACTGAATTTTTTCTTTTCTTCTATTAACATTTCATTTAATGTTTATTTTTTGAATCGTAGATAAAATCCATACAGAATTAAAACTATAACAAGTCCGCATATGAAATATGCTTTTGACGAAAGAGGGTGCGAAGCACCCTCTTTCGTTTCTTGTTGTTTAATTATTTCATCTTTGTTGTTGTTTCCCCACATTCCTTGATTGTCTTTACTTGCTGTAAGCTGTGCTTGCCGATATTCTTCTGATTTGTCAAAATGATATTTCAAGTATGCGATAGCAAAACCGTCTGAAACCATTTGTTTATTTATGTCCGTTCCATCAAGAATTACATAACGCAATAGTCGTGAATATCTATCTCTGTCATTTGAAATGTTGTCTGCTTGCAAGTCAATTGTTTTTCCTTCAATCAAGTTAATAAGATGTTGCTTTGCCTCTTCTCCAAAGATGTCTGAAATTTCAGGTGCATTTATACCTATTAGTCTTACCTTTTCTCCTGTCTCCGTTTCAAATGTATCTCCATCAATTATCCTTTTCGCTTTGGTTGTTGTCCCGAAACAAACAAGCGAAGATAATGTCAGTATGATTAAAAGTAGTCGTTTCATTGTCGTCTTGCTCGTTCGTGTCTGCTCGTTACGTTCGGTTCGCAGCATTGCCTATAACTTGTTTATACCCGAAACAAACCTTCGGTTATCTCTCCAAATTGGTATTGATACCCGAAGGTTTGTTTCGGGTATTTTTGTCAAATATACTACTTTTACAAATCATCAAATGGGCTTTTTACATTTTGAGTACCCCCGTAGGCGCGAAGCTGAAGCGTTGAAAAGTGCGCTGGGGCTTCGTGACATAATAATTTGGTAAGTTGTACTTACCTAAAATAAAATTCATATTCATTCTGTTTATTAAATTTCGCCTTTGCAGGTGTTTTTCCACCTGCAAACCGAACCCACTTAATTTCTTTTACAAATATATACTATTATTATGCACAAAAAAAAATCCCACTCATTGCTGAGCGGGATTTTTTCATTAGTACAACAGTTACCTTAATTGTTGATAGTTTCGATAGCCGAAGGAACTCCTACTTCTTCATCGCCTATCATCAGCATAACATAATACTGACGTTGTTCTACAGCAGCACCGCTTAGGTTTGGACGAGCGTCCTCAGCTTGCGGATGCATTACCGATTTGATTAAAGTAAATTCTGTTTCTGAGCCGCGTTTGCAGTAAATATTACCACGTTCGCAGTTTTCTAAAGTGAATTTAATGCTAACTCCGGCAGGTGTTTTACCCACTTTTACCGTAGTTTTTACAGTAGTGTAATCAATCACCAATTCCGAACCGATTATTTCAAGGCTCTCTCCGATTACTTCTGTGTAACCCGAATTCGATTTGTGATTGCGAATTTTTGTCGACAAATCTTTCATTCCTGTTTTAATAGAATTGTCGCGTTCAGTAGTTTTAGATTTAGCATTAGCCTTGGCGGTTTCTGCTTGGTCAATTTTGTCAATCATTGCCTGACAAGCGTCTTTTTCGGCAGTGATATCGGCAGCGCTCATACCCAAATCGCCACCTACGGTACCAATCTGGGTTTTGTAGTTCAATAGCCAGGCTCGCCTACCGGCTATCCCTGGCGGGAAATAATACTTATGTTTCATTTTTTTTAAATAATAGGTTAATAAACATTACAAAAATATTTTGTTTTCAAATTAAAAACAAGAACAATGTATATGATTTTTATCATATCGACACAGTTATGTTTGGTGCATCTGCACAGCCTCTTTATTCGTATGCCCATTTTTTGCCTATTTCTGTCATTTTTGAGCAAAAATGTGTGGTCAAAAATCATACAAGTGAGGCATCTTTTCAATCGGTTGTTTGGGTTTTCCAAACACGTGTTTGGGTAAATACTTCGCATATTTGGAAAAATCCTACACCTGTGGGAGTTTTCCATAGCGGTGTGGGACTTTTCCAAACATGCCTACGACTTTTCCAAACAAGCCTAGGAGTTTTCCAAACAAGTGTTTGAGTTTTCCAAACAAGTGTTTGGGTTTTCAAAACAAGTGTTTGAGTTTTCCAAACAAGTGTTTGAGTTTTCCAAACAAGTGTTTGGGTTTTCCAAACATCTGTTTGAGTTTTCCAAACAAGCCTAGGGTTTTTCCAAACAAGCCTAGGATTTTTCCAAACATGTGTTTGGGTTTTCCAAACAAGTGTTTGAGTTTTCCAAAGTGGTTGTTATTTAATATTTTGGGTTTTTTAGGGGTAAAAAAGGGAATTGCGGTAAATTATGGAAGCAAGCCCTTCGACAAGCTCAGGGTAACGAGATTTATGAATGGCGATACTTTAGAGATTGCTCTCCGTCCCCTTTCTTCATCCCCTATTCGTATATTCGTACTATTCGTATTTCGTAAAGTCCCTCAATTCGTATATTCGTACTATTCGTATTTCGTAAAGTTCCCCTATTCGTATATTCGTACCATTCGTATTTCGTAAAGTCAATCCCAAATCTCCAAATCCTAAATCCCAAATCTGCAATTTGAAATCTCTAATCTTTCCATTTCAAACTTAAAGTTTACATTTGCCCTGTTAATTTAACAAAACAACTTCAATTAATATGAAATCAAAATTATTGCTCTCGTTATGCCTTGTGGCAACTGTGGCTCTGGCCCAAAAAGACAAAGATAAAACCAAGGACAAGGACAAAGACAAAGAGGCAGGAGGCAAATCGGCCAAATGGGATGTGGCTAACCCCAAAGGAACGTTTAAAGAAGTAGATTTTACAACCACCGAAGGCACATGGATGAATTTGGATGTAAGTCCCGATGGCAAGCAAATAGTGTTTGATATGCTGGGCGATATTTACGCTATGCCCGTTACAGGTGGCGAAGCCAAGGTATTGCGAAGCGGAATTCCTTTTGAGGTGCAGCCTCGTTTTTCGCCTGACGGAAAAAAGATTTGCTTTACTTCGGATGCCGGAGGAGGCAATAATATATGGATAATGAATGCTGACGGAACAGATGCCAAACAGGTAACCAAAGAAAGTTTCCGTTTGCTCAACAATCCGGTGTTTACGCCCGATGGGCAATACATTATCGCTCGCAAGCATTTTACTTCTACCCGTTCGCTGGGTGCTGGCGAAATGTGGATTTACCATATTTCGGGCGGAGACGGACTGCAACTAACCGTTAAGAAAAATTCTCAGCAAGATGTGGGCGAGCCTTGCTGTTCGCCTGACGGGCGCTATGTTTATTACAGCGAAGATATGTATCCGGGCGGAATGTTTTTGTATAACAAAGACCCTAACAAACAAATTTATGTTATCAAGCGTTACGACCGCCAAACAGGCGAAACCGAAGACATAACAGGAGGCACAGGAGGAGCATTTCGTCCTCAGATATCCCGCGATGGGCGCACACTGGCATTTGTAAAACGTGTACACGAAGCTTCGGTGCTTTATCTGCGCAATATGGAAACAGGCGAAGAATGGCCTGTTTACGATAAGTTGAGCAAAGACCAGCAAGAAGCCTGGGCTATATTTGGTGTGTACACCAATTTTAACTGGCTAAACGAAAAACACATTATTATATGGGCCAACGGAAAAATAATGAATGTGGATATAGACAATGCCTCTGCCCGCGAAATAGCATTTACGGTAAATGCCAAACATAAAGTGGCCGATGCATTGCGTTTCCGTCAGGAAGTAGCTCCCGATAAATTTACAGTAAAAGTTATCCGCAATTTGGCGGTTAGTCCCAACGAAAAAACAGTGGTGTTTAATGCAGCGGGTTTTTTATGGAAAAAAGATATGCCCGATGGAAAACCTGTAAGACTAACTTCTTCCAAGGATTTTGAATTCGAACCATCTTACCATCCTTCGGATGATGAATTTGTGTACACCACCTGGAACGATGAAACCATGGGCGCTGTAATGAAAATGGACATGATGCAGAAAACTGCAGTAAAAATGACCCTTGAAAAAGGCATTTACCGAACTCCTCGCATTTCGCCAAACGGAACCAAAGTAGTGTATGTTAAAGAAAGCGGAAACGACCACATGGGCTATACGTTTAGCACCAATCCCGGAATTTACATAATGGAAAATATTCCGAATGCTCCTTGCCGTTTGTTAACCAAAGATGGCGCTAACCCTCAGTTTATGGGCGATGACAAAGTTTTGTTTCAAACCGAAGAAGGCGACAGCAAAGTGTACAAAACCATTGATATTAATACCAACGAAATTAAAACGTGTTTTTCATCCAAATACGCCACTTCTGTTGTTCCCAGCCCTGATGGCAAATGGGTAGCATTTATCGAACTGTTCAAAGCTTATGTAGCAGCATTTCCAAAAACTGGTAAACCTATAGAATTATCAGGCAATATGGGCGCAATGCCGGTGGTACAGATAGCCAAAGATGCAGGACTTAATTTGGTATGGAGCAAAGATAGCAAGCGAATTCACTGGACTTACAGTGACGAATATTACACCGACAATTTGAAAGAACGCTTTGCTTTTCTGGAAGGCGCTCCCGACAAACTGCCTCCAATGGACAGTGTGGGTGTAAAATTTGATTTGGATTTACCTACAGATAAACCTTCGGGATACATAGCCCTGAAAGGTGCGCGCATCATATCGATGAAAGGAGATGAGGTAATCGAAAACGGAACCATTCTGGTTCGCGACAATAAAATAGAAGCCATTGGCAAAGCCGAAGAAGTTAAAATTCCTTCGGATGCTAAAACCATCGACTGTGCAGGCAAAACCATTATGCCGGGTATGGTGGATGTGCATTCGCATTTGGGCACCTGGCGTTTGGGGCCTACTCCTCAGAAACAATGGAGCTATTATGCCAATCTTGCTTTTGGAGTAACCACCACTCACGACCCTTCATCGGTTTCGGAAATGGTGTTTTCTCAATCGGAAATGGTAAAAGCCGGCTATATGGTTGGCCCTAGAATATTCTCTACCGGTACTATTTTATATGGTGCCGAAGGCGATTTTAAAGCAGTTATCAATAGTTATGATGATGCCCGTTCGGCTATTGCTCGTACCAAAGCGTTTGGTGCTTTCTCCGTTAAAAGTTATAATCAACCACGCAGAGAGCAACGTCAGCAGGTTATTCAGGCGGCCCGCGATTTAAAAATAATGGTTGTTCCCGAAGGTGGCTCTACTTTTTTCGACAACATGAGCGAAATAATTGACGGGCATACCGGCATAGAACATAACGTACCTATTGCCGACCTGAGCAACGATGTGATTAAACTATGGGCAGGAAGCAAAACAGGATATACACCCACGCTTATTGTTTCTTACGGTGCTATCAACGGAGAAGATTACTGGTATCAGAAAACAAATGTGTGGGAAAATAAACGTTTGCTCAACTTTTTCCCTCGTTCCATTATTGATGCCCGCTCCCGCGAACGCCTTATGATTCCCGACAGCGAATACGAATGGGGATGGATGCAGGTTTCGCGCTCGTGCAAAAAACTAACCGATGCAGGTGTGAAAGTAAACATGGGTTCTCATGGACAAATTCAGGGAATTGGCGCTCACTGGGAATTATGGATGCTGCAAATGGGCGGTCTTACTCCGCTTCAAGCCATTCGTTGTGCCACCCTCAACGGTGCTGATTATATAGGCATGGCCGATCAGATTGGTTCTCTCGAAAAAGGCAAACTGGCCGATTTGATAGTGATGGATAAAAATCCGTTGGAAAACATTCGTAATACCGAAAGCATAAAATATGTGATGGTTAACGGCCGTTTGTACGATGCCGAAACCATGAACCAAATAGGAAACTATGATGTAAAACGAAGCAAATTTTACTGGGAAAACTCCAAAGGAAGCGGCAATTTCCCTTGGCATGAGCAAACGGAGGATTAGGGCAGGGATAACAAATAAGAAAAGGGTAGCCACAGAATCACAAGTTTGTTAGCTACCCTTTTCTATTTCTTAAAGTAAAGATTACCCTCGAAATGAATAAGCTTAACATATTTTAACACCCTAAAGAAGTATGAGAAGAAGAAGATTTATTTTGACAGTTCATATTAATAAGTACATTTGCTTCCCGAAAATAAAACTATAACATTACTTATGAATAAACGTATTTTGAAGAGTTCAATTTTATTGCCTGTGGCCATGCTAATGGTAAACATAGGAATTTCACAAAACAAGGATGCCGTGCTTATGACCATTGGAGGAACAAAAGTTACCGTTGGTGAGTTTGAGAGTGTGTATCACAAGAACAACGCGAAAGAAACGGCTAATGACGCCAAATCGCTGTCTGATTATGTGGATTTATTTGTTAATTTTAAATTAAAAGTCAAAGAAGCAGAAGAGCAGGGAATGGACACAGCTAAGTCGTTCAGAGATGAATTGGCAGGATATCGCAAACAACTTGGTCAACCGTATTTAACAGATAAAGATGTAAATGAAAAATTACTAAAAGAAACTTACGACCGTTTGAAAGAAGATGTGAGAGCTAGTCACATTTTGGTTAAAGTGGGCGAAAATGCATTACCTAAAGATACATTGGATGCATATAACAAGATTATGAAAATTCGCGCCCGCATTATGAAAGGGGAAGATTTTACTAAAGTGGCAAAAGAAAAAGGTATTTCAGATGATCCTTCGGCAAAAGATAATGGAGGAGATTTAGGTTATTTTACTGCACTTCAAATGATTTATTCTTTTGAAACTGTTGCCTACACTACCAAAGTGGGAGAAGTATCACAACCTGTGCGTACCCGCTATGGATACCACATCATAAAAGTTGTAGACAGAAGGCCTGCACAAGGCGAATTACTTTGTGCTCACATAATGGTGAAAACTCCACCAAACATGAGCAAAGAAGATTCGTTGAACTCTTTCAAAAAAATCACTCAGATTTACGATACCTTAAAATCGGGTAAAAAGAAATTTGAAGATTTGGCTATGCAGTATTCAGACGATAAACAATCGGCTAAAAAAGGAGGTGAATTACCTTGGTTTGGAACAAACAAAATGCCACCTGAATTTGAAAAATCAGCTTTTGCAATGAAAAACAAAGGAGATTACAGCGAAATAATGCGCACCAAATATGGATGGCATATCATCAAGTTAATTGATAAAAGAGGATTGGCTTCATTCGAAGACATGAAATCTGAACTAAAGGCTAAAGTAACCAAAGATTCGAGAGCTCAGGTGGGCAGAGAATCTCTAATTTCAAAAGTAAAGTCAGACTATAAATTCAAAGACAACACCAAACTACGTGATGAGTTTTACAAGGTGATGGACACAACTTTGTTTGAAGGTAAATGGGATGCGGACAAAGCTAAAGCACTTAACAAACCAATGTTTAATTTTAACGATAAAGTTTACACACAAACTGATTTTGCTAATTTTATTTCAACTCACCAAAGCAAACGCGCAAAAACAGATGCAAACATGGTGGTGAATCAACTTTACAAACAGTTTGTTGACGAATCGGCTGTAGCTTATGAAGAAAGCAGACTAGATGCAAAATATCCTGAGTTCAGATCGTTAATGCAAGAATACAGAGATGGCATTTTATTGTTTGAACTTACAGATAAAAAGGTATGGAGCAAAGCAGTAAAAGATACTACAGGTTCTAAAGAATACTACGAGAAAAACAAAACCAAATATATGTGGGAAGAGCGTGCTGATGCAACAGTGTATACTTGCGGAGACGAAAAAGTGGCTGCTAAAGTTAGAGCGTTAATGAAAAAGAAAAAAACAGATAAAGAAATAATTGAAGAAATAAACAAAGATTCGCAGCTGAATTTGAATGTAGATTCAAAAATATTTAATCAGGGAGAAAATGAGTTTGTAGATAAAAACTGGAATCCGGGAACTTCGATAGACATTAAGTCTGATAAGGATAAAAAAATAATTATTGTGGTTACGAATAAACTACTGAAACCTGAACCAAAACAATATGCTGAAGCAAAAGGAATGGTAACAGCTGACTATCAGAATAACCTGGAAAAAGAATGGATTGCATCGTTAAAATCGAAATATCCGGTGTCAATAGATAAAGCCGTACTTGCAACTGTTAAATAATAAGAAATAAAAACAACTAACAAAGTTTATGGTGCAATGGTGTCATAAACTTTTTTAGTTTTTGAAGTCCCCTACTCTATTCAAAATTTACAGGGAAACAGAATTGAAGTATTTTTACATACAAGTGTAAATAAACAAAAATAATTGAGAGTAACATTGAAATATTCATTCATTACTGGTCTTTTTCTTTTCGCGCTTCTTGGTTGCAGCAGTTCAACTAAGAAAGACGAAAACAAGAAAGCTATTGCTAAAGCCGGTAATAATTACCTGTATGATGAAGCCATTAAAAATATCATTCCGCAGAACACCCCTGCAAAAGACAGTGTGGAGCTATTAAATAAATATATTGATAATTGGATACGAGAATCGTTGGTAATACAAAAAGCCGAAAATAATTTAACAGACGAACAAAAAAATGTGGACAAGCAATTGCAGGAATACCGAAATTCGCTAATAACATACGCATATGAAAACGAACTTGTAAAACAAAAACTAGACACCACAATAACCTCTGAAGATATTGAAAAGTATTATTCTGCCAATCAGGCCGATTTTCAATTGAAAGATAATATCATAAAAGTAATTTATGTAAAGGTGAATAAAAAGGCACCAAACATTAATAAACTGAAACAACTATATAAATCAGATAACCCAAAAGACAGAGAACAACTGGCAGGATATTGTCATCAATTTGCCTTAAACTTTTATCTGGATGATAACTCCTGGTTGCTTTTTGATGATTTGTTGAAAGAAATTCCTATCCAAACCTATAATAAAGAGTTATTTTTGCAGAATAACAGATATGTAGAAGTAAGTGATTCAGTAAATAGTTACTTTTTAAACATAAAAGGATTCAAGACTCGAAACAGTACATCACCATTAAGTTTTGAAAAAGAGAACATAAAAAATATAATACTAAACAAACGAAAGTTGCAGCTTATTTCGAAGATGAAAGAAGACGTTTATAATGATGCGGCAAATAATAATAAAATTGAAATCTATTTAAATGAAAAACCTAAGAAATAAATTCCTGTTGCTTTGTACAGGCTTATTAATTGCCATTTCGGTGAATGCACAACAAAAAGGAAAAAGCATAGACCGCATCATTGGTGTAGTGGGCAGCAACCCTGTGTTACAGTCAGAACTGGAGTCGCAGTATCAGCAGATGGTAAGTCAGCAAGAGGCTGTGAACAATGATACACACTGCAAATTAATGGAAGAATTGTTGTATCAGAAATTGCTATTAGCACAAGCTCAGAAAGACAGTTTAACAGTAACTGATGCACAAGTTGATCAGGAACTCGACCGCAGAATGCGCTATTATATTATGCAGTTTGGTTCGGAAGAAAAATTTGCTGCTTTTTACGGAAAATCTGTTGAAGATTACAAACAAGATTTGAGAGATAACGTTCGCGATTTGTTGCTATCTCAGCAAATGCAAAGTAAAGTTACAGGAGAAATTAATGTTACTCCTAATGATGTTAAAATATACTTTAACAGCATACCGAAAGACTCGATACCTTTAATAAATGCAGAAGTGGAAGTAGGACAAATTGTAAAAAAACCAGCTATAACACCAGAAGCTAAGAAAGAGGCAAAAGACAAAATAACTGCCATCCGCGATAGAATAATGAAAGGGGAGGCAAGTTTTGCGGCACTTGCAGCCTTATACTCCGAAGACCCCGGCTCGGCCAACAAAGGCGGGTTGTATGAGCATATTCAACGAGGGCAATTTGTGCCTGAATGGGATGCGCAGGCATTTAAAATAAAACCAAAAGAAGTGAGCGAAGTTTTTGAAACTATGTATGGTTATTTTATTATTCAGTTGATAGAAAGACGAGGAGAAGAAGTAGATGCAAGAAGTATGTTAATTGTACCGAAAGTTGAGCCAACTGATTTATTAAAAGCAAAACTTAGTTTAGATACTATATTCACTAAACTCTCGATGGATACTACAACTTTTAATGAAATGGCTGCACGGTATTCGGATGATGAGGAAAGTAAAAACAGTGGAGGACTGATTCTGAATCCACAAACCGGAGCTAGCCGTTTTCAAATGGATGAACTAGGGCAAATGGACCAGAATGTTGCATTTGCTATTGATAAATTAAAAGTAGGAGAATACACAAAACCCATTCCATTTGCAACCAGAGACGGAAAACAAGCATATCACATTTTATATTTAAAAACACGAACATCTCATCATCAAGCTAATTTGAAGGATGACTACCAAAAAATTCAGGCGATCGCTTTATCTAAGAAACAGGAAAAAGCCATTCAGACGTGGATTAAGAAAAAATTAGCCGGCACCTATGTACATATTTCTGATGACTACAAAAATTGTGCTTATTCAAACAAGTGGGTGAATTAGAATATTGGTGCTTGGTAAAATCAACATTTAATGATTAAGCGCGAGACAATTTATAATTAATCAATGTGCATTCTAAAAATCAACAAATAAAAATATATGTATAAATCAGATGTAGAAGCTGTAGATGCTTTTGTTGTAAAGTACAAGGAACTTACTGCCGAAATAGGAAAGATAATTGTAGGTCAGGACGAAGTAGTGAAAGATGTATTGATTTCCATCTTCAGTCGGGGCCATTGTCTTTTGATAGGAGTACCAGGATTGGCAAAAACCCTTTTGGTAAACACAATTGCAGATGCACTCGGACTTAGTTACAATCGTATTCAGTTTACACCCGACTTGATGCCTTCTGACATCATAGGGTCTGAAATACTGGGTGAAGACCGTCATTTTAAATTTATCAAAGGGCCGTTATTCGCGAACATTATTCTAGCCGATGAGATTAACCGAACTCCACCAAAAACTCAAGCTGCATTACTTGAAGCAATGCAAGAAAAAAGTGTAACTACAGGTGGAAAAAGGTATGAGTTGGGAAATCCATTTTTTGTACTTGCCACTCAAAATCCAATTGAACAGGAAGGTACTTACCCCTTGCCCGAAGCACAATTAGACCGCTTTATGTTTAACGTTTGGTTGGATTATCCTTCTTTTAAAGACGAAATAACAGTGGTAAAAAACACAACATCTGACCGAAAGGTGGAATTAAAAAAAATCTTATCAAACGAAGAAATAATTTATTTTCAGGATTTGGTTCGTAAAATTCCGGTAACAGATAACGTATTGGAATATGCAGTTAAATTAGCTAGCAAAACAAGACCAAATACAGAACTAGCTGCCGAAGCCGCAAACAAATACCTATCATGGGGTGCAGGTCCGAGAGCGTCACAATACTTAATAATTGGAGCAAAATGCCACTCATTAATAAAAGGAAAATATTCTCCTGATATTGAAGATGTAAAAGCTGTAGCTACAACTATTCTTCGCCACCGAATTGTTAGAAACTATAAAGCAGAAGCCGAAGGAATAACTGTGGATTCTATAATAGCAGACTTAATAAAATAAGTAATTTATAATTCTGACATGCTAATTTAGCATTTCGTCAATTATTATTTTTGTATTTAAAATAAATAACTATTTTTGCGACTCATTAAATTATTAATATCTTAAAAAACAATTTTAACATGAAAAAAATTTACACATTATTAGTTGCAACATTACTTTTTGTTAACTTAAAATCAAAAGCACAGGACACACTTTTATTTTCTGATTTTGAATTAAATTCTTTCTATAATCATTTAGACAGCATTGCTATTATTCCAGGAAACACGACAGATACTATGTGGTATTCTTGCGATTTAGACGCTCATCCTGATGGTTCTACTACAGCAACTCGCCCTCAGGGATTTTTCCCTGTTCAACCTTTTTCTCCTGTAGACCAGTATCAAACAGTATACGGAACAGTAGCTACTCCTGACACAAACACCGTTCTTGGATGTAACTCATGGACTAACTTAGGGGATTCAGCACCTGAAGACAATTGGTTGGTAACACCATCCGTACCTTTGGGAGCTCACGATACTTTATTCTGGAAATCGGCTTCATTGCAAACTCCTCGATATTTGGATGGATATGAAGTATTACTTTCAACACTATCAAACGATGTTGCTGATTTTACTCATTCTCTTTTCAGAGCTGCCGAAATGGTAGGAACACCTTCTGCAAATACTGATACAGTATTTGCTAACTTTACTTTTTCTCCACCAACAGCATTTATTCATGGATTTGACGGAACCTATATCGATCCGGCTGGAACCACTGCCCCAATTTCACACCACTGTCAGTTACGTCCTTTCTCTGTAGCATTAGATGCTTATGCAGGGCAAACTGTTTTTATCGGATTCCATCACAATTCTGCTGATGATAATTTAATTTCCTTTGATGATGTAATGATTCGTGGTACTTTAGCAACCGGAATTACTGAGCACTCAAACGAAATTGCACTTAATGTTTACCCTAATCCAGCAACAGACAATACAACTATTATCTATACTTTAACTTCTGAAACATCTGTTGTAATTAGCGTTTATGATATCACAGGAAAAGTAATTTCAACTGAAAACAAAGGTTCTTTGTCCCAAGGTCGTCATTTTGCTAGCATCAATACTTCTACTTTAGCAAAAGGTTTCTACACTGTAACTGTTCAAACAAATTCAGGACGCAGCACTTCAAAACTAATTGTTGAGTAATCAATAATAGTTAAGTACACAAAAAAGCCCTCTGATAAATAATCAGAGGGCTTTTTTATGCTTTGTATTTTGGTGATTAATCTTCTTTGAATTCTGAGATAAAATGAAACTTGATATCAGGGTTCTTCTCCTGAGCCATTTGCAAAGCCCAAGGCGATTCAGCCAGAAAAACAGGACGACCTTCTTTATCTGAAGCAATATGGTGCAATTTATCATGAATAAACTCTTCCAGTTTGCGTTTGTCTATACTGTAAATCCAGCACGCTTTAAATAGATTGATATGTTCATAACTGCACGAAGCCGAGTACTCGCTTTTTAACCGGTGCTGAATAACTTCAAACTGAAGGGCACCAACAGTACCTAACACTTTTCTATTGTCTGTTCGTTTGGTGAACAACTGTGCTACCCCTTCGTCTGTCAACTGCTCCAATCCTTTGTTCAATTGTTTTGTTTTTAAAGGGTCGGTATTTACTACATATTTGAAAAGTTCGGGCGAAAACTGAGGGATTCCTTTAAACGTCATCTTCTCCCCTTCTGTCAATGTATCGCCAATCTTAAAATTGTTGGAATCGTACAACCCAATAATATCTCCCGGAAAGGCTTCGTCCACCACACTTTTCTCCTGAGCCATAAACGCAGTAGGGTTAGAAAATTTGAGATTGCGGTTTTCTCTTACGTGATAATAATTTTTGTTGCGCTCAAACTTACCCGACACAATTCGCAAAAACGCTATTCTGTCGCGGTGTTTAGGATCTAGATTGGCATGAATCTTAAATACAAATCCCGAAAAGTTTTTATCACTCGGATTTATATCTCTAACATTGGTAGTGCGACCACGAGGAGCAGGAGCAATTTTAATGAACCCATCCAATAATTCACGAACTCCAAAATTATTTACAGCACTTCCGAAAAACACAGGCGACACCATTGCTTCGAGGTATTCTTCTACATCGAACACAGGATAACCAGCTTCGAGCAATTCTACATCGTTTCGCAAGGTTATGGCATAATCTTCACCAATTAACTTATCGAGTGTACCATCATTGAGGTCTTTTATTTCAATCGAATTTTCAAGCGTTTGTTTTTCGCCTGAATTAAATACAGTTAAACTTTTTTCATAAAGATTATAAACACCTTTAAACGTTTTACCCATGCTGATGGGCCAACTCAAAGGACGTAAATCAATCCTCAATTCTTTTTCAATTTCATCTAATAAGTCGAATGGATTTTTTCCTTCGCGGTCGAGTTTATTGATAAAAACAATTACTGGAGTATTGCGCATACGACAAACTTCGAGCAGTTTTCGAGTTTGAGGCTCCACCCCTTTTGCACAATCGATAAGCATGATAACACTATCCACAGCGGTAAGGGTGCGGTAAGTATCTTCGGCAAAATCTTCGTGGCCGGGAGTATCCAGCAAATTTATTTTAATTCCTTTGTACTCGAAACCCATTACGGAGGTGGCCACAGAAATACCTCTTTGCCGTTCAATCTCCATAAAATCGGAAGTAGTATGCTTTTTAATCTTGTTCGATTTAACAGCCCCTGCGGTTTGAATTGCTCCGCCAAACAACAGCAGTTTTTCGGTCAGGGTTGTTTTTCCGGCATCGGGATGGGCTATGATGCCAAAGGTTTTTCTTCTGTCTATTTCTTCTTGAATGGTCATTGTAGGATATGTGTAAACTGCATGAGCAGTATATTTAATGGCTTAACTGAGTTAAATAAAAAAACCCTGTCATGCGGGTGCATGATAGGGTTTCAGTATTTTGAATAAAAAAATTATTGTTTTTTTTCTGCAATACGAGCTGCTTTACCAGTCAATGCACGTAAATAGAATACACGTGCTCTGCGAACAACACCTACTTTATTTACTTCTACTTTATCAATGTAAGGAGAATGTGTAGGAAATACACGCTCAACACCTACGTTGTTACTCATTTTACGAACGGTAAACGACTCAGTGATGCCGCTTCCTTTGCGTTGAATAACCACACCCTGATATTGCTGAACTCTTTCTTTATCGCCTTCTTTAATTTTATAATGAACCGTAATTGTATCTCCGGCTTTAAATTTCGGATGATTGGCTTTGGTTGTCAATTGCGACTCTGCGTACTTTAATAATAAACTCATGATTCTGTTTTTTTCTATTTAAAATTATTTTTCCTGAAAAAGGAGTGCAAATATAGTATAATTATCAAGATGAGATACAAATTAGGAAAAATTTTAGTCCAATAAGTCCGGACGAAGCAGTCGTGTTCGTTCCAAACTTTGTTCATGTCGCCAGTTTTCTATATTGGCATTATGCCCCGAAAGCAGTATTTCCGGCACTTTCCAACCATTATACTCGGCCGGACGGGTGTAAACCGGTGGGGCAAGTAATCCATCCTGAAAAGAATCGGTAAGAGCCGAAGTTTCGTCAGAAATGGCTCCGGGCAACAATCTGATAACACTATCGGCTATAACAGCGGCTGCCAATTCACCACCCGAAAGCACATAATCTCCAATAGAAATTTCGCGGGTAATAAAATGGTCTCTCACGCGCTGGTCTACCCCTTTATAATGTCCGCAAAGAATTATAATATTGTTCAAAGTAGACAGTCGGTTGCTTAGTTTTTGGTCGAGGCGCTGCCCATCGGGGCTGGTATAAATTACCTCGTCATAGGTTCTTTCTCGTTTAAGAGCATTGATACAATTGGCAATTGGCTCAATACACATTACCATGCCGGCACCTCCTCCAAACGAATAATCGTCCACACTTTTTTGTTTGTGGTCTGAATAATCTCTCAGATTAATCACATTAACCTCCACCAATCCTTTGTCGGCAGCACGTTTCAGAATGCTGTGCTCAAACGGACTCTCGAGGAGCTGAGGTAAAACGGTTATAATATCTATACGCATGGGGCAAAGGTAATTTTTATTTGATAATTAGGGGGGGTATCGGATTTCAAATTTCAGATTACAAATTGATGGAAGGGATAGGGAATTTCGGATTTGGGATTGGGGAGGTGGAAGGAATTTTAGAATTTTAGATTTGTAGAATACTAGAATGAATAGGAAGGGAAGAAATGACAGAAAATGGGGTTGGGGTGGTGAAAAACATGACATGCTATTGAAAAAACATGACATGCTATTCGAAAAACATGACATGCTATTTGAAAAACATGACATGCTATTAAAAAAACATGACATGGAAATGTTAAAACCGGACACGGAATTAAAAAAGTCGGACATGGAAAGTGAAAAGTCGGACATGAAATGTTAAAAACCGGACATGGAATGATAAAAACCGGACATGCTATTGAAAAAGTCGGACATGCTATTAGAAAAAACGGACATGGAATTTGAAAAGATGGACTTGAATGTAGCAATACCACAATTATCGGTACTTAAATTATCTACCTGACTAGCCGTTAGTGTAGCCGCACCGTTAATTAGTGTAATTGTTACTGCTTTTGTCTTTACTACTGGCAGCGTGTTGTCTTTTACAATTACGGTTTGATTTTGCGTAGTGGTGTTTCCATTTCCATCGGCATAATTCCAAACAATGGTATAAGTTCCTTGTGTGGCATAACTTAATGGATTAGTTGTAGTAGCAGTAATTGTTCCCTTACAATTATCGGTTGCTTTAGGAATAGTAGTGATTGCGGCAGAGCACTGACCTGTAATGGTTGGCAATACTGCTACAGTTGGCACTGGAGCAATATTATCACTAATAATAACTGTTTGAGTTTGCGTGCTACTGTTTCCATTACCATCGGCATATGTCCATACAATTGTATAAGTTCCTTGCGTAGTATATGATAACGGATTGGTGGTAGTTGCAGTGATTGTTCCTTTACAATTATCTGTTGCCGTTGGCTTTGTTGTAATTGTTGCAGAACATTGACCAGTAATGGTTGGTAATACTGCTAA
Organism: uncultured Bacteroidota bacterium; assembly: GCA_903926385.1. Classification (GTDB taxonomy): domain Bacteria; phylum Bacteroidota; class Bacteroidia; order 2-12-FULL-35-15; family 2-12-FULL-35-15; genus 2-12-FULL-35-15. The sequence continues at coordinate 46 of CAIYIS010000041.1, read as the reverse complement.
ATTCGGCACTGGCGCTAAATTGTCTTTCACAATAACGCTTTGTGTT
>CAIYIS010000040.1 GCA_903926385.1 uncultured Bacteroidota bacterium | reverse complement strand
TCGGGTGGTTAATTAACTTTCCGTAAAATGAAATCATTTTACCATAAAGTTAGCTCACTTTATAGAAAAGTTAGATCATTTTCCATAAAGTTAGGTCATTTTATCCTAAAGTCGACTCACTTTATCTTAAAGTTAGTTAACATTTCGGAAAGTTAAATCACTTTATCAGATAGTTAGATAACTTTTAGGGAAGGTTCGGTCATTTTATCCTAAAATCATGTCCTGACATTTTAAGGTCGGTTTTTCGTATTTGGAGGTGAGATAATACTATAATAATAGTATGTCTAATTTTGATTTTGTTAATTTACGGTTGGGGGAGGTGTTCTGTCTTTCAGAACAAAGTAAGTTAATTGCCATTTCACCAAAAAGCCCCGAGCATAAATGTTCGGGGCTTTATTTGTTATAAAGAAAGAAAAAGATGTTATTGAACAATTAGTTTTTTTACTTCTTTAGCTTCGTTAGACTGGATGGTAACAAAGTAAATACCTTTTGTAAGGTGAAGTTCTTTAGTATTGATGGTTTTGAAATACATGCTGCTGCTTTGGTTTTCGTCAGCTACAGTGGCTATTTGTTTGCCCAAAACATCGGTAATGGTAATTTTTACTTTGGCAGCAGAGGTTAAGTTGTAATTAAGCACAGCTCCATCGGTGCATGGGTTAGGATACAAGGCGGCATTGAACGCGGAAATAGAATTTTCGGCAATACCGGCAGCCGAATGGTGAATATCCTGATATTGCACGTTAGACACCACTTCGTTTCCGCCTACAATATTAGCATCTACTTCTAAAACGGGAATTTGTTTGCCGGTAGCCAGCCATTTGTATTCAACTCGGGTAGGGCGGGGGATGTTGCTTCCAAAGCCAAAATTGGTAACATATAATGTATCGATGCTGGTAATAACCGATTTTACACGCAGGGTTTGATAGGTATTAAATGGAGTAATTAATGTTCCCCAGCCATCCACTACATTTACGCGATGTCCGGTTTCGCCATAATCGCCAATAGTAGGAATGGATAATAGGTAAGAATAATCGGAGCTGTCGGTGTTTAAGTAATTCATCGGAAAGTTATAAATAACATCGTTTGGCGAGTATTGAGCAGGAATAGGAACAGAATTTATGGTGAGTCCTGTGCCCACTTGTTTTAAACTACCGGTAGATTCTTTCAGAAAATCGTAAGCTGCCGATAGAGTAACTCCCGGAACCGGAATGCTGGTAATGTTTCTGTTTTCGCGTCCGTAAGAAGTGACAAACGGATTAAACATTACGGCAAATACAAGAGGAAAGGTTAACGGATTGTCAAACTTTACCTCCTGCTGACTATTATAAGTTAAAGTAGAGTAGTCCCAGTTGTAATTTGGCCCGGTTAAAGTTTGGTCTACTCCATTGGTAGAAGTGGTAATACTAACCAAAACCGAATCGCCCGGATTAGGCATGTCGGTGTGTGTAATGGTAATTTGCGCATTTGCAAAAGCAGCAGCAAAGCCGAATAATGTAAGTAGAGTAATTTTTTTCATAGTTGATAGATTAATTGAGAATGTAAATATCTAAATTTAATTTCTAATTTTGCGTAAATATTTTACAAAATAGATTAACCAACCAAAAACAGTAAACCAACATGAAATCTAAAACCATTTTTTCCATCATAGCATTTACTATGGGGATAACCATTACATTTTATTCGTGCAAACACCCGCAGGAAGAAGAGCCAGCACCGGTAACACCAGCTGCACCAGCTTCGTGTATTCCGGCATCATCTTATTCGCCTCCGGCAGGTCCTAATCTTGTATTTCAATTTAAGTTCGACACCGCTCAGGTAAGGTTAGATAATTTCGGCAATCCGGTGGCAGTGGGAGCAGGCAATTCTGCACAAACGCCAACCTCTTTCCGCATCAGCCAGCATTACATAGAGCTTGCAGGCGATTTCGATTCGCTGGGGCATGGACAAGTATTGTATCTTGGCCCTACCACCACAGCAGGAGGGGGAACAGCAGCTATTAATTATTGTGCTTCTACCATCACCGGAAATAATCAGGTGTTTTTTGCAAAGCCTTTGAGTCAGATAGCACCCGGTTCGTATAACTGGCTTCGTGTGTCGCTGGCTTTTCAAACCTATAATATTATTTATAAATCGCAGTATTTATCCACTCCTAATCATACCTCAACCGGAACAGTGGCTTCGTTTATAGGTTATAAAACTTACATCAGCGGATATCAAATAAATGGACATGATTATGTGCCAAGCACAACAGCGGGAGGGCCGGGCAATCATGCGCAGGGATATTGGGGATTTGAAACATCTGTAATGGGTAGTAATTATTTTTATGACGGGCAAGCACCAGCTAATGCTACCACTGTGCCTAATCCTAATTTTGCCAATTCACCAATACCGGCAGGAAGCTGTGTGGTTACAGGTAAATTTGTAAACAACACTGGAAGTTCGATTACGCCACTGGTGGTTACCGGGCTGGAAACTCAGGATATCATTATCACCGTTTCACTTTCTATCAACAAAAGTTTTGAATGGCACGAAGCCGGAACAGTGGATGGCTGCTATCAGCCGGAAATAGGAGATGTGGTGGTAGATATGGGTGTGCGTGGGTTAATACCTTACATTAATTAATGAAAAACGTATGGAATAAATAAAGAAAGAAAGAGAATATCGGAATTCGGTATTCTTTTTCTTTTTTATATGTATAACAAACCGCTATCGCAAGTATATACAAACTCATCTCATAAATTTTTAAATTTATTGAAAAGCTATTAATTTCGGGCAATGAATTTACTCTTAATAAAAAACAAATTTGTTCTTAATTTCATTCGGGTGCTCGGAATTTTAGCATTTCTAGCATTGCCTTATGTTTTTAATTTTGGGAATTTGCTTGTTTTACCCGACATATTTAGCAATCCTCACGACCGTTCGGAATTTGTAATTTACATCTTAATGATGGGGTATTTCTTTTTGAACATCTATGTGCTATTACCAAAGATTTATTTTCTAAAAAAATATTGGCTTTATATTATCATTACTTTTTTCTTCTTTTCTTTTTTTGTATTCATTACCTATTACTTTAAAATTCATCTTGAACTTTTTGTTTCTGGTTCTAATCAAACGCCTTTAGAAGTAAGCAACCCTTCCGTTCCTGACAATTTGAATATTGAATACACCGAAAACGTATTTTTGTTTCTCCTTATTTTCTTTATTGGTTTGTTCATTCGTACCAATTACCATTTAAGAATGACGGAAGAAGAAAAGCATAATGTAGAGCTTTCGTATCTAAAATCTCAGATTAAGCCACACTTTTTGTTCAATACACTCAATAGTATTTATGCCTTGGCTGTGAGAGAAAATGCGCCAAAAACAGCTGATGGAATGTTAAAATTATCTGGAATGATGCGTTATGTGGTTACCGATGCAGCTAACGTTTATGTTCCCCTCGAAAAAGAGATTACCTACATTAATAATTATGTAGACCTGCAAAGGCTGAGATTGGCAAAAAATGTAAAGTTGAGTTATACGGTTACGGGGCGTACAGGAGAAGAGGAAATAGCACCGGTTATCTTAATTCCTTTTATCGAGAATGCCTTTAAGTATGGTGTAAATCCTGATGAGGTATCTAATATCGATATAAAAATAGATATCAATCCGGGCAGTTTGCAAATGATTGTAGAAAATAACAAAGTATCGGTAACCAATGATGTTAAAGAGAAATCAGGCTTTGGAATTGAAATAACCAAAAGCCGTTTAAATTTGCTTTACCCGTCTAGACATAAATTAAAAATAACACAAAACGATCATTATTATAAAGTTCACTTAATATTATTCTGGAAATGATACACGCTATAGCCATTGATGACGAGCCATTGCCGCTCGAGATTTTACAAGCATACTGCAGCAGAACAGATGCTGTAATTCTTGACAAAACATTTACAAAAATTGCAGATGCCCAAAAACACATGAGAAAATTTCCGGTAGATTTACTGTTTCTGGATATTCACATGCCTCAGATGTCGGGTATTGATTTTTACAAATCGTTGGAGCAATCGGCAATGGTAATATTTACCACGGCTCATAGTCAGTATGCCCTCGAAGGGTTTAATCTGAATGCAATAGACTATTTGCTCAAACCTTATTCATTCGAGCGATTTGAAGCAGCTTTGCTAAAAGCCAAAGAATTTCATGCGTTTCAGAATCAGAAAACCACTGAAGAACCAAAGTATATTTACGTACGCGCAGATTATAGTTTGGTAAAAATTTCGTTTTCGGAAATACATTATATCGAGTCGCTCGGTGATTATATTTGTATTTACATTGATAACAATAAACGTGTCACCACAAGGATGACTATGAAAACAATTCTTGAAAAATTGCCTCAGAAGGAGTTTATTCGAGTTCACCGGTCGTTTATAGTTCCGATAAAAGGAATAGAAAATTTGAAAGGAAAAGCACTTATGGTATCAGGAAAAGAGATTCCGGTAGGACAGTTATACGAAGAAGATTTGTTCAAAATCATTAAACAGGCATAACCTAAAATTAGAAACAATGGAAAGTTTTTCTAATCTCGGATTTCTCGATACTTTATCTTGGCTTTTTCCTCTATTAATATTTTTGGTGCTTTGGGAAGCCGTATGGAAAGTAATTGCCATGTGGAAATCGGCTCGCAACAATCATCTGGCGTGGTTTATTTTTATTGCACTAATTAATACTGTCGGTATATTACCTATTATATATATCATCAAATACAAAAAGAAAAAAGAAGAGGGCAAATAGTTTTAATTAAAAAGAGAGAATCTCTGTTTTTAAACATACAGGCAAAAGCTAGAATTCTATTCAAAAAAATATTCATACATTTGCAGCCTAAAACACAATAAAAATAATGGAATACAATACCAGTCTCCCTCACCTTATCATTCCTGAATACGGCAGAAATATTCAGAAAATGATTGATTTTGCAAAAACAGTTCCCGATCGTTCCGAACGTAATAAAGTAGCAATGTCTATTATTGATGTAATGGGACAATTAAATCCTCACTTGCGCGACATTACCGACTTTAAGCATAAACTATGGGATCATTTGTTCATCATTTCGGGTTTCGATTTAGATGTTGATTCTCCTTATCCGTTGCCTACACCGGCCACTTTTCAAACCAAACCTGATCGCATTAAAATACCAAGTCAGAAAATACGTTACAAACATTATGGTAAAATAACCGAAGATGTTATTGCCAAAGCATCTCAATATCCGGAAGGAGAAGAAAAAGATGTATTGGCTGAAGTGATTGCCAATTTAATGAAACGCTCATATCTTACTTGGAATCGCGATACAGTAAGCGATGAAACCATTTTAAAACAGATGGAGGAGTTGTCAGGTGGAAGATTAAGACTGAAAGACCATTTGGTATTAAAGAACGTAACGGCTACAGTTGCTCGTCAAGTGCCGGCCGCAGCCAAGAAACAGAATCATCCTTTCCGCCCGAAAGGCTCAGGAGGAGGCTCTGGAAACAACCCAAAATTTAAACGAAAATTCTAAACCAAATTTATCTGTAATAATAGAACAGCCGCACCATTCAGGTGAGGCTGTTTTTGTTTAGAGCAATTAACAATCTAAAGTTAGTAAAATACTGTATTTGTTTCCTGTTTACGTTTCATTAACCTTTTACTTTGCATGGATAAGATTTTTCTTAATCTAATCCATCGTACTGCAATTCTTAGATTCTTAATCAAAAATAAATAACATGAGCGTATTTGAAATTATTGGAGGGAAAAAACTCAAAGGAGAAATTATTCCTCAGGGAGCAAAAAATGAAGCATTACAAATATTATGTGCTGTATTGCTTACTCCCGAAAAAGTGGTGATAAGTAACATTCCAGATATTGTGGATGTAAACAAACTAATTGATTTGCTCCGCGACTTAGGAGTAAAGATTGAAAAAACCGGTCACGAAGAATATACTTTTCAGGCCGATGATGTAAATGTAGATTATCTCAACTCTGAAGAGTTTAGAAAAAAAGGAGGAAGTCTGAGAGGTTCCATCATGATTGTAGGGCCATTACTTTCGCGCTTTGGTAAAGGATATATACCAAAACCAGGAGGAGATAAAATAGGAAGACGCAGGTTGGATACTCACTTTATAGGTTTTCAAAATTTGGGTGCTAAGTTTATTTATGACGAGGGCAACGACTTCTATAAAGTGGAGGCCGAGAATCTGAAAGGCTGCTATATGTTGCTTGACGAGGCTTCGGTAACCGGTACAGCCAATATCTTGATGGCAGCTGTGCTGGCAGAAGGAATAACCACTATTTACAATGCTGCCTGCGAACCTTATATTCAACAGTTATGCAAAATGCTGAACCGTATGGGAGCCAAAATAACAGGTATCGGGTCTAATTTACTATTTATAGAAGGGGTAGATTACTTAACCGGAACTACACACCGCATGTTGCCCGACATGATTGAAGTGGGAAGTTTTATTGGAATGGCAGCCATGACACAGTCGGAAATAACCATAAAGGATGTCAACTTTCAGGCTTTGGGAGTTATTCCTTCGGTTTTTCAACGCTTGGGAATTCAAATGGAACTTAGAGGAGACGATATTTTTATTCCTGCTCAGGAAAGATACGAGATAGATACATTTATTGATGGGTCTATACTTACCATTTCCGATGCCATTTGGCCGGGGTTTACTCCCGATTTGTTGAGTATTGTATTGGTCGTAGCCACACAGGCCAAAGGCACTGTGCTTATTCATCAGAAAATGTTCGAAAGCCGTTTGTTCTTTGTGGATAAACTTATTGATATGGGAGCACAAATTATTCTTTGCGACCCGCATCGTGCCACCGTTATAGGACTTAACCGTGAACACAAGTTAAAAGGAATTTCGATGACATCGCCCGATATACGTGCCGGAGTATCCTTGCTGATAGCAGCTTTGTCGGCAAGCGGAAAGAGCACCATACACAATATCGAACAGATAGACAGAGGATATCAGAACATTGACACACGATTGCAGAAACTTGGCGCGGAGATTGTAAGAAAATAAGTATATTTGTCCCTCTTTTCAAAAAGAAAAGGAAGAGATATTAGAAAATCAATCATCAATTTAACTGTATAAACTATTCGAACGAATGAAAAAAACTAATGTAATCATTGTACTTGCAGCCGTTTCGGTACTGGCTTTCGGTTTTTCAAAAAAAATCCAAACTTCAGGTGCTGTGGTGGGAACTAACGTGGGTAACATTGCTCCTGAACTTAAATTTAAAAATCCGGATGATAAAGAAATTACTCTGTCGTCATTGAGAGGCAAAATTGTATTACTTGATTTTTGGGCATCATGGTGTGGTCCTTGTCGTATGGAAAACCCGAATGTGGTAAAAGCTTACGGTAAATACAAAGACACTAAATTCAGCAAAACAGCAAAAGGTTTTACAGTAATGAGCGTTTCGCTTGACCAGAAAAAAGAAGCATGGATAGCAGCTATAGCTAAAGACGGACTTGTTTGGGGAAACCACATGAGCGATTTGGGAGGATGGCAGTCGCAAACGGCAGCTATTTACGGAGTACAATCTATTCCGGCACCTTTCTTAATTGATGAGAATGGAATTATCCTTGCAAAAGGGCAGGAAATTCGCGGACCGGGACTTGAAGCAGCACTCGACAAATTGATAAAAAAATAAAACATCCTTTTTAACGTACAAAAAGACAGAATTCGAAAGGGTTCTGTCTTTTTATTTGATATTTCAATGTCAATTTGTCTTGATTTGACAGGTGGCAAAAAAATTGAGAGAGGTGGTTAACAAAATTGGCCGATATTTTAACTCAACATATCAATAATGGATTTCCGGAAAATTAATCCAATGTTTAGAGTTGGCCTTTTGAAAACCAAATGAAAAAAATTAAACATATTTTTAAGAAAATGAATACCGAAGAAAACGAAAAACCAAAAGAAGAAGCAACCGCTAGCGAAGAACCAAAGGTTGAAGAAACAGCTCAGCCACCAGTGGATGAAAAAGAAAAAGAAATAGCAGAACTTAAGATTAAGATAGCCGAACAAAACGACAAGTTTTTACGCCTTTATTCAGAGTTCGATAATTTTAAAAGACGCACAGCCAAAGAAAAACTGGAACTCATTCAGTCGGGGGGAGAGGATATTTTTAAAAGTATTCTTCCTATTTTGGACGATTTTGAAAGAGCCATTAAATCGAATGCTGCCACAACTGACATAACTGCAGTTAATGATGGGGTAAGTCTGATTTATAATAAACTGAAATCGACCTTAACCAACCGTGGACTGGAAGAAATGAAAAGTCATGGGGAGGTATTTAATGCCGATATTCACGAAGCCATAACCAATTTGCCTGCACCATCAGAAGAAATGAAAGGGAAAGTGATAGAAGAAATGGAAAAAGGTTACAGTTTGAATGGCAAAATCATTCGATTTGCGAAAGTAGTTATAGGTAATTAGGCAATGGTGAATCAACCATTATAAAATCATCAATTAGAAAATGAGTAAAAGAGATTATTACGAAATACTGGAAGTACCCAAAACGGCAAGTGCTGAAGAAATAAAAAAGGCTTACCGCAAGATGGCTATTAAATATCACCCGGACAAAAACCCGGGAGATAAGGCATCGGAGGAAAAGTTTAAGGAAGCTGCCGAAGCATACGAAATACTAAGCGACCAAACTAAAAAACAAAAGTATGATCAATATGGTCATGCCGGGTTGGGCAACAACCCTGGTTTTGGAGGTGGAGGTCAGGGTGGATTTGGTGGTATGAACATGGAAGATATCTTCTCTCAGTTTGGTGATATTTTCGGAGGTCACTTTGGTGGAGGTGGTTTTGGAGGCGGAGGAGGTCGCTCGCGCAGAGTAAACCGCGGTTCGAACTTGAGGGTGAAAGTTAAAATGACGCTGGAAGAAGTGGCAAACGGGGTAGAGAAAAAAATTAAGGTAAACAAGTATGTGGCTTGTAAACCCTGCAACGGAACCGGTGCCAAAAATGGCTCGGCTATGAATACCTGTTCTACCTGTAAGGGAAGCGGACAAATTACCCGTATGTCGCAAACTATATTAGGAGCAATGCAAACCACAAGCACTTGTCCCAGTTGCGGAGGAGAAGGGCAAACGATAACAGATAAATGTACTTCATGTCATGGTGACGGAATAGTTAAGGATGAAGAAGTAATCAGCATCAATATACCTGCCGGAGTGAGCGAAGGTATGCAGCTTTCTGTTGGAGGCAGAGGTAATATGGGTGCCAGAGGTGGTGTGGCAGGCGATTTAATAGTAGTGATTGAAGAAACTGAGCACGAATTCCTAAAACGCGATGGCATGCACTTGTTTTACGACCACTACATCAGTTTTGTAGATGCTACTCTTGGAACTCAAATAGAAGTGCCAACCATTGACGGAAAAGCCAAAGTTAAGATAGATGCCGGAACCCAAAGCGGTAAAGTGCTTCGTCTGAAAGCAAAAGGATTGCCTGATATAAATAGTTATCAGAGAGGAGATATTTTGGTAAACATCAATGTATGGACTCCTCAGAATCTTACTAAAGAAGAAAAGAAGATGCTGGAAGACTTAAGAAATTCGGAGAACTTTAAGCCAAAACCTAACCGTAAGGACAAAGGGTTTTTCGAACGTATGAAGCAGTATTTTGAATAATTACTGAGTAAGTAATCAAAAAAACAAACCCTGTTCTGACTATCAGAACAGGGTTTTGTGTTTTAAAAACATTTCCTTAAACAGCTCGCATTCTGAACAATTACATACTGCTATTAAAGCCCTATGTTAACCCCCATCCTTATTATCGGATTTTGGTAAGGGGTGTATTGCGACTCGGTGAGGTTATAGAGCAACATAAGCACAACTCCGGAATTTTGACCAAAGCGCTGAATGTATCCTCCTCCGGCCAGCACACTTTCTACCCCAACTCTTCGCACAGGATAGGTATCGTAAGCATCCAGATTGAGGTATTCTACTTCGGCTTGACCAAATAGAAATTTGGTGAAATAATAGCGCCCAAACACACTGCCACCGAAAATATTAGTTTCGAAATTATAATTGGAATACACATAATGGTAATACTCGTAAGTAATGCCAACACCTGCGGTAATCTGGTCGGTAATTTTATAGCCTACCACAGGAGCTATATTTATGGCTGTTTTGCTGCCAAACTGAGCGCCTAATCCTCCTCCTATAAACATTCTGTCAATAAATCGTTCTTTGGGCTTGTGTTTTTTAAACATGGTACTGTCGTCTATCTGTGCAAACGAATGAACAGAAACCATTAGTAAAAGAATAACGATGCTGAAGGCTGCTTTTTTCATTGATATTGGTGTTATTGACTTAACGTACATAACGGGTAATACTGTAATTTGACTCTTTTATGGGACTAAAGTTTAATCGCTGTTTAAATCCTTTTTTCGGCCCGAGCCCAATGGTTTAATTTAGTTATATTGTGCTGTTTATGCAGAGCAATTGATATACATTAGCCCCTGATGTGCAAAAAAATCTTTGTAAAATTAATAAATAATACGGTTCTTTGTTTACTCATAAAGCCAGAATCGTTTAAAACAGATAAAACACATGAATATAATTGTTACAGGTGCCAGCAGAGGAATAGGTTATGAACTGGTCAAACTCTTTTCGGCCGGTAAGCACACCGTAATTGCTTTGGCCAGAAATGAGCAAAAATTAAACCAATTGCAAAAAGAGTGCTTGTTAAATAATTCTAATGCCAGAGTGATTACCTTGGTAATGGATTTACAAGAGGAGGGAAGCCTGGACAAATTAAAGGGGGCTATTGCCCAAACAGAAGGTTCGATTGATGTGTTAATTAACAATGCAGGAGCACTTGTAAACAAGCCGTTTATGGAACTCACCTTAAGCGATTTTAACAAAGCATATTCGGTTAATGTGTTTTCGGCTGCTCGTATCATTCAGGCGGTTTTGCCTCATCTTAATAACACCGTGAGGGCTCATGTGGTAAACATAAGTAGTATAGGTGGGTTTCAGGGAAGTGTAAAGTTTGGGGGATTGTCGGCTTACAGTAGTAGCAAAGCTGCTATAGCTTGCCTTACGGAATGTCTGGCCGAGGAATACAAAGATAGCCGTATTTCGTTTAATTGTTTGGCTTTGGGTGCAGTGCAAACCGAGATGCTGGAAGAAGCTTTTCCGGGTTATCAGGCACCGGTAAGTGCGGGACAAATGGCGGCATATATTGCTGATTTCGCATTAAATGCTCAGCATTATCTAAATGGTAAGATTATTCCCGTATCGATGTCGACACCGTAAAGGAAATTTGGTTGTTGGTTGATAGTTGTTGGTTGTTAGGTAAGTGATTCCGTTTTCGTAGATTCGTATTATTCGTATTTCGTAAAGTTTATTTGCCACTAAGATACCAAGACTAGAAGCGGATTTCAAATTTCAGATTAAGGGAAGTGATTCCGTTTTCGTAGATTCGTATTATTCGTATTTCGTAAAGTTTTTTTGCCACTAAGACACCAAGGCTAGAAGCGGATTTCAGATTTCAGATTAGGAAGGGATGCATATTTAACGATGTTCGTAGATTCGTATTATTCGTATTTCGTAAAGTTTTTTTTTGCCACTAAGACACCAAGGACACAAAGATTCACTAAGAATTCGTAAATTTGTTTGTCACCCTGAGCTTGTCGAAAGTATAATTTATAATCCATATTTAACTCCTAAAGGGTTGGGGTATACGAAATACCTATTTAACATAATATTAATTATGGTTAGATAATATCAAATCAAAAAAGGGTAGTTTTGGGGTATTTTGGTGATTTTGGGAATTGTTATGAAAACGGTAATTTAGGCAGAACCATGAACTCCTTACCTGGCAATTTTAATGGTATTCTCGGCAGTTTTCACTTTTTACTCTGCCCTTTTAACGTTATTCTAGAATCCTGAAACTTTAAACTTTAAACTTTGAACTCAACTTATTTAACGGTATTCTCCACACTTTCCACTTTATTCTTGGCATTATTAACGTTATGCTCCAAACCTGAAACTTTAAACTATTGACTTTATACCTGGCAATTTTAACGGTATTCTCGGCAGTTTTCACTTTATTCTTGGCACTTTAAACGTTATACCTATCACTTTGAACTTTAAACGTTATACCTGAATCTTTAAACTTTGAACTTGAAACTCGGCTTTTTTAACGGTATTCTCGGCAGTTTTCACTTTATTCTTGGCATTATTAACGGTATTCCAGAATCCTGAAACTTTAAACTTTATTCCCCAAACTTTTAACGGTATTCTCGGCAGTTTTCACTTTATTCTTGGCACTTTAAACGTTATACCTGTCACTTTAAACTTTGAACTTTAAACTCGAAACTTTGAACTTTAATCTTTGAACTAAAAAAAATCCCGCTTGCGCAGGATTCTTTTTGATGGATTACAGAACTACTATCGAAACGGGATCGGTAAAAGGTTGCTGAACGTTTCCTTTTATCAACGCTACTCGATACCAGTAAGTTTTTACTGGTGTTCGGCCCGTAAGCAATATAGCTGCCGAGGTGGCTACCGAAACAGTAGTCCAACCCGAAGTACTGGCTATATCGCTCGATTCCTGAAACAGATAAGAATGTCCGCGTTTGGCTTTACTCCTAACTATAACCGAACCCGATGTGGTTCCGTTTTTTACTTTAAGGGTTTGGATATTAATGGTGGGGGTTTTCTTTTGGTTTAACCCTGCACATGCTATAATATCTCCCGCTTCGGTGGGATTGGTAATTGCTACCACATCCACATACAATACCAGTACCATCAGTTTGGTTTTGAATGTGTTTCTGGCCAGATACATGGCTTGTGTATCGGCCGGACTCCCATACTCGGCTGTAGCAGCCGCAGCTCTCAAACTATCTAATGCGGTTTGAGCCGCAGTCAGCAACGCAGTAGCTCCCGAAAAGTAGCTAGTGGTGGCTGTCATCTTGTCGATTATCGACTGACCATCTGTTATAAGCCTAACAGTTGAGGTCATTTTGGGTGTTTTTACTAACTTCATGATGACTTTTTTTGTGGTTTTGGCTCGTTTTTGTGTTTTTTCAATCCAAAACCGGTTATTATTATTGTTATTTATGGCGACTTATTTGTTCATTAGTCATTAGTACATGGGTGCCTGGCACATTGGTACAGAGAATTTCAAATTTCAGATATTAGATTTCAAATATTAGATTTCAGATTTCAAATTAGTTTTGCCACTAAGGCACTAAGATTCACTAAGCATTTATAATTCATAATTTAAAATACATAATTTCATATAGATTCATAATCTATAATACATAATTTCAAATAGCGTATCCAATCTTCTTAAAGTAATCGAGATAACTTTTCTTTACTGTTTCGGCCGGAATTACTTCCTCGCCCGGATTAATGTTGCGCTTGGTCATTTTTCTGATAATGGCTTTTGCTTTTCTAGTTTTTCGTTTGGTTCTTTTCATTTTCATTTTTTTTAAAAGTTTAACTTCATTTTTTGCCACTAAGGCACAAAGACTCTAAGTTGCTCAATGTTTTCGTATATTCGTATTTTTCGTATTTCGTAAAGTTCATTAGTTCGTAGATTCGTATTATTCGTATTTCGTAAAGTTCCTTAGTTCGTAAATTCGTATTTTTCGTATTTCGTAAAGTTCCTTAGTTCGTAGATTCGTATTATTCGTATTTCGTAAAGTTCATTAGTTCGTAGATTCGTATTATTCGTATTTCGTAAAGATTCATAATTTATAATTTCAATATTTCGTATTTCGTAAAGTTCATTAGTTCGTAGATTCGTATTATTCGTATTTCGTAAAGATTCATAATTTATAATTTCAATATTTCGTATTTCGTAATGACCTTTTTTTAGCAAAATTATAGCCCACTCCACAACTGACCAAGAAAAAAATGTTGAAAAAACCAGGATTGATAGTATTTGATGCTTTTTGACACCCAAAAAAAAGGCATTTTTCGGAAAAAAATTTCACTTTTACCCTAAACTTGAAAAAATAGGCAGTACAAATAAGTTGATTTTCTTGCCTTTTTTTATCCAATAATTACCATTCGCCAACTACCAATAAAGAATGTGCTTTTCAAGCTTCGTAATTCTACATACCAACCCCCTCCTATATTTTCAATTTATGATAATAAACTATATACTCATATCAGCACATACGGAGCGCATTTGTTTTAAAAATATTGATTTTGTTGGTATTTTGTAAAAATATATTTTTAACTTTGTGCCCTCTACATAAGTAGGGATGATAATTAACTGAGTGTTTAACTTAAAAGATTCAATCAAAATGAAAAGACAGAACTTGAAAAAAGTAACGGTCGGCAGATTGGTAGTTTACATGAGTGACATTGTAATTTTCTTTGGTGTGGTGCAAAACACTGCCAGGAAAATGTACAACAATTTCAAGAAAGATGCAGGAGTGGTGGGTAAATACCTCAGCGCTCAATCTTTTTCGAAAGTAAGTGGACTACCCATTGATGAAGTGATTGCTAAGCTTCGCGAAATAGACGAAGCCAAAGCAAGAGCATCGGCTAACACACCGAGTTAGATTTTTTTCTAACATCAACCGCTTACCAAAACCCATCTCTCTGCTCAGCAGAGTTGGTGGGTTTTTTATTTGTTGCCCCTCCCCTATTTTTATCCTGTCTGATTCAATTGAAACAGACACCCGTTCTATTGAAACAGACACCCGTTCAATTGAAACAGACACCGGTTCTATTGAATCAGACACCCGTTCTATTGAAACAGACACCGGTTCTATTGAAACAGACACCCGTTCTATTGAAACAGACACCCGTTCTATTGAAACAGACACCGGTTCTATTGAAACAGACACCCGTTCTATTGAAACAGACACCGGTTCTATTGAAACAGACACTCGTTCTATTGAAACAGACACCCGTTCTATTGAAACAGACACCCGTTCTATTGAAACAGACACCCGTTCTATTGAAACAGACACCCGTTCTATTGAAACAGACACCCATTTCACGAAACCATACATTGTTTTTATTGCTTTGTTGCTTTGTTAGGGTGATGTGTAAACCAAATTTTTTTGGGGTATACTATAATATATAGTGTGGGGATGGGATTTTGTGTTTTGGGTTGTTGATTTTTCTGTTGAGTATAAATTGAATTTTGTTTTTGCTTTTTATGTTTATTGTGCTACTTTTGGACGATTGAAAACTGAAAAACATACTCGAAAAGAAATTATCGACTTGCGACTTAAAAAAGCAGGATGGAATGTTACTGACCGCACTCATGTTATCGAAGAATTCGACATTCAGCTCACGGTGGTGGAAGAACCCAAAACACCATACGAAGGACATCAGTACAGCGATTACGTTTTACTTGGTAAAGATGGAAAACCGCTTGCTGTGGTGGAAGCAAAAAAAACTGCTGCCGATGCTGCCATAGGCAGAGAACAAGCCAAACAATATTGTTACAACATTCAAAAAACAATAGGAGGCGAATTACCTTTTTGTTTTTATACCAACGGACATGAAATTTATTTTTGGGATTTGGATAATTATCCTCCCAAAAAAGTGCATGGTTTTCCTACTCGCGATGATTTAGAGCGCTACAAGTACATTCGTAAAGCTCGTAAATCGCTCACAGGAGAATTGATAAACACCAATATTGCCGGACGCGATTATCAAATAGGTGCTATACGTGCAGTGATGGAAGCAGTAGAAAATCGTAAACGCAGATTTTTATTGGTGATGGCAACAGGCACAGGCAAAACACGTGTTTGCATTGCTCTTGTTGATACACTTATGCGGGCAGGATGGGCAGAAAGAGTTTTGTTTTTGGTGGATAGAATAGCCTTGCAAAATCAAACGCTCGATGCGTTTAAAGAATACCTGCCCAACGAGCCTCGATGGCCTAAGCCTATAGAAAAAGAAATTACTACCGACCGTAGAATTTATGTTTCCACCTACCCTACCATGCTCAATATTATACGTGATGAGAAAAATGCTTTATCGCCTCATTTTTTCGATTTGATAGTGGTAGACGAAAGTCACCGAAGCATATATAATACCTATGGCGAACTGCTCGATTATTTTAATACCATTGCCCTCGGCCTTACTGCTACACCAACTGATGTGATTGACCATAACACCTTCCGATTGTTCGAAACCGAAGATGGTGTGCCTACTTATGCCTATTCGTATGACGAGGCGGTGAATCATATTCCTCCTTATTTGAGCAATTTTCAGGTGATGAAAATTAAAACGAAGTTTCAGGACGAAGGAATAAACAAACGTACCATTTCGTTGGAAGACCAGCAACACCTGATATTAGAAGGCAAGGAAATAGAAGAAATAAATTACGAAGGCACAGAGATAGAAAAGAAAGTAATAAACAAAGGCACCAATGCCTTGATAGTGCGCGAATACATGGAAGAGTGCATAAAAGATGCAAATGGAGTATTGCCCGGCAAAACTATTTTCTTTTGTACCACCAAAGCACATGCAAGGCGAATGGAAGAAATATTCGATTCGCTTTATCCTCAATACAAAGGCGAACTTGCCAAAGTAATAGTGAGTGACGACCCGCGTGTGTACGGTAAAGGTGGACTGCTCGACCAGTTTACCAACAACGATATGCCTCGCATAGCCCTTAGTGTCGACATGCTCGACACAGGCATCGACATCCGCGAAATTACCAACCTTGTGTTTGCAAAACCAGTATATAGTTACACCAAGTTTTGGCAAATGATAGGACGAGGAACACGATTATTAGAAAAGGAAAAAATAAAACCGTGGTGTACTAAAAAGGATTCATTCTTGATTTTAGATTGTTGGGACAATTTCGAATATTTTAAATTAAACCCAAGAGGTAAAGAGCTATCGCCACAAATACCTTTGCCAGTGCGTTTGTTTGGTGTGCGCCTCGAAAAAATAAAAGCCGCAAACGAACACAGTAAAAATGATATTGCGCTAAGCGAAACAAAAAAACTCCAACAACAAATTGCTATGCTTCCACAAAATTCGATTGTAATAATGGAAGCGAAAAACTCATTACAACGATTGGATGATGAAAATTTTTGGATAAGTTTATCCGACAATAAAATGGAATTTTTGGAAGGCATTGTAAAACCGCTGTTCCGAACTGTTTCTGTTCCTTTTGCCGAATTTAAAGCCATGCGATTCGAGAAAGACATAGTAGAACTATCGGTAGCACATTTGATGGAAGAGAAAGAAAAATTCGAAACATTAAAAGACAGCATTGTGGAGGAAATAGGCGAACTACCCCTCACGATAAACACGGTGGCTGTGCACGAACAATTGATACGGCAGGCACAAACCAATAACTATTGGGCTACCATTACCGAAGAAAAAATGGATGAATTGATATTGAAACTGGCACCACTGATGAAATACAGAGAGGTGTTGCCACCATTGCCTATCGAGAAATTCAACCTGAAAGATATAGTAAACGAAAAAGAATACATTGAGTTCGGGCCCGAACATCAAGCCTTGAGTGTGGCTAAATACCGCGAATTGTTGGAACAAAAAGTAAAAGAACTGGTGTTGGCAAATCCTATTTTACAAAAAATAAAAGAAGGACAGGAGGTAACCAAAGCCGAAGCCGAACAACTGGCCGAAGAGCTGCACAACGAACATCCGCACATCACCATCGATTTGTTGCGCAGAGTTTACAACCACAGGAAAGCCGAATTTGTGCAATTCATCAGACATATATTGGGAATAGAACGATTACAATCGTTTCCCGAAACAGTGTCGGAAGCATTCAGCACATTTATAGCACAACATAGTTTTTTAACCAGCCGACAATTGCAATTTTTGGAATTGTTGCGAAAATATATTTTAGAAAAAGGCGATTTACAAAAACGCGATTTGATACAATCGCCATTTACATTATTACACCCCGAAGGAATTCGCGGTGTGTTTAATCAACACGAAATAGATGAAATATTAAAATTAACAAATAAATTGGTTGCGTAACCGTAGGGGCATCCCTTGTGGATGCCCATATGGATGTCATTGTGGATGCCCATATGGATGTCATTGCGGATGCCCATTACGGATGTCCATTACGGATGCCCATTGCGGATGTCCATCGTTAACAACAAAAAACAAAATGAATAGATACAATCCACATATTCACCACCGCAAATCCATCCGATTAAAAGGATACGATTACGCCCAGGCGGGATTGTATTTTATAACCATTTGTTGTGAACGTAGGGGCAATCCCTCGCGGTTGCCCTTTGGACAAATCGAAAACGATGAAATGATTTTAAATGAATTTGGAACCATCGCATATAATGAATGGGCAAAATTACCCGAACGATTTCCGAATTTCGAATTGGATGTATTTCAAATAATGCCCAACCATATGCACGGAATCATATTATTGCACGATGTACGGGCGGGGGTACGGGCGGGGTTTACCCCCGCCCCCAATAACACCCCCGGCAATACCGTAGGGGCAGGGTTTACCCCTGCCCTAAATGAAATGAATATTCAAAAAGGGCAACCGCAAGGGTTGCCCCTACGTAACGTGGGGGATAACGATAGGGCGACCGCAAGGGTCGCCCCAACGATTGGCAATATCGTGGGTGCATATAAATCATTGGTAACAAATGCGTGTATTGATATTTGTAATCAAAAAAATATTCGATTGGGTAAATTATGGCAACGAAATTACCACGAACACATCATTCGTGATGAACAATCGTACCATACCATTTCGAATTATATAATCAACAATCCAAAAAATTGGAATAACGATACATTAAGGTAAGGGTAACCCTTGTGGTTACCCATTAAAAAAAACAAATATGTTAAACAACAACCAAATAAAATCATTAATCGACCGTCTGTGGAATAATTTCTGGTCGGGAGGAATATCCAATCCGTTAACCGCCATAGAACAAATAACCTATTTGATTTTTATGAAACGGTTGGACGAGATTGAAAACAAACGCGAGCGCGATGCCGAGTGGAACGAAGAAACCTATATTTCGAAATTTGCAGGAACCTACAAACCTCCCGGTGCCGACAAAGCCATTGACAAAGCCACCTTGCGCTGGAGCAATATAAAACACATGCCTGCCGATGATATGTTGATGCATGTGCAAACAAAAGTGTTTCCGTTTATGAAAGAGATAGATGGTGGCGATGCCTTTGTACGAGCCATGAGCAATGCCGTGTTTATTATGCCCAAAGCCAGTTTGCTGGTAGAGGCAGTAAAAACCATCGACCAGATATTTGTAGAAATAGAAAAAGATGCAACCGATGGAGGGCAGGCATTTCAGGATATACAAGGCGATGTGTACGAGATGTTGTTGAGCGAAATAGCATCGGCAGGCAAGAACGGGCAGTTTCGCACACCGCGACATATAATTAAATTGATGGCCGAACTGGTAGCCCCACAGTTGGGCCAAACCATTGCCGACCCTGCCTGCGGCACAGGAGGATTTTTATTAGGAGCCTATCAATACATACTTACCCAACTGGCATTAAAAGACAACCCCGATGCAGTGCAGATGGACGAAGACGGATTTCTGCGTGCCACCATTTCGGCTATGCTCAACGATAAGTTGAAAGACATAGTAGAGCGCAGCCTGTGGGGATATGACATAGACACCACTATGGTGCGCCTGGGATTGATGAACCTGATGATGCATGGCATTGAGCATCCACACATCGATTACAAAGACACCCTGAGCAAGAGTTATAACGAAGCAGCACAATTCGATTTGGTGCTTGCCAACCCACCTTTTACGGGCAATATAGACAAAGGCGACATAAACGAAACCCTGAAACTACCCACCACCAAAACCGAATTGCTGTTTGTAGAGCGCATCTTTAACATGCTGCGCATGGGAGGCACAGCAGCCGTAATTGTGCCGCAAGGTGTATTGTTTGGCAGTGGCAAAGCATTTACCATGTTGCGCAAAAAGATAATAGACGAAGCTGAACTGAAAGCAGTGATAGCATTGCCTAGTGGAGTGTTTAAGCCTTATGCAGGAGTAAGCACCGCCATTTTGGTATTTACCAAAGGAGGTGAAACCAACAATGTTTGGTTTTATGATATGCAAGCCGATGGATATACACTGGACGATAAACGAAACAAAATAGACACCTCGGATATTCCCGATATTATTAAACAATATACGTCACGCATCCTACCTCCTCCTTCGGAGGGTGCAGGGGGAGGCCGTATTGGCAAACATTTCATCGTACCGCGCAAAGAAATAGAAACCAACGATTACGATTTGAGCATAAGTAAATACAAAGAAGAAGTGTATGAAGAAGTGGTGTACGAAAAGCCTAAAGTAATTTTTGAAAAGCTGGAAAAGATTGAAAGTAATATTCAAAAAGGATTGGCTGAATTAAAAGAATTGATGTGATGAAAATAGATGATTTATGTGATGTAGTAAGAGGAAGCAGTCCAAGACCACAAGGTGACCCTAGATTTTATGGAGGAAAAATTCCAAGGTTAATGATTAGGGATGCAACAAGAGATGGGATGTTTGTTACACCTAATATTGATACATTAACTGAAGAAGGGGCTCTTAAAAGCAGACCAATGAAAAAAGGGGATGTAATAATAGCTGTTAGCGGTGACCCTGGCAGAGTTTGCATATTGAATGTGGATGCTTGTATTCATGATGGTTTTGTTGGATTAAGAAATCTTGATACAAAAAGAATACATAAACCATATTTATATTATTTCTTATTCTATTTTAAGAATGCAACAAAGAAGGATGCTGTTGGGGCAATTTTTCAAAACCTTACAACAACACAAATTAAGAGAATTGATATTCCTGATATTTCCCTTTCCGACCAAATACAAATAGCGAATATATTAAGCAAAGCGGAAACACTAATAGAGCAACGCAAACAAAGCATTACCTTGTTGGATGAATATTTGAAAAGCACTTTTTTGGAGATGTTTGGAGACCCTGTGAGGAATGAAAAGGGATTAAAATTGATTACCATGAATGATATATCAATTCAAATAACAGATGGAGAACACACTACTCCAATTAGAATTGAAAAAGGTATTAAATTATTGTCAGCGAGAAATATTAAGGATGGTTATTTAGACTTTAATGCAGGACTTGATTATATCGGTGAAGCGGAATATGAAAGAATAGCAAAAAGATGTAAACCGGAAAACGGAGATATTCTTATGTCTTGTTCAGGTTCTGTTGGACGCGTTTGTACAATAACTACTGATGAAAAATTGTCTTTAGTGAGAAGTGTTGCAATACTAAAAGTTGACAAATTAAAAGTACATCCATTATATGTACAATTTTGGATGCAATCAAAATTTTTTCAAAATGAAATAAAGAAAGGGGCAAAAACATCAAGTCAATCAAATATATTTACTGGAGCGATTAAAAAACTTCCATTCTTATTGTGTCCGCTTTCTCTCCAAACCCAATTCGCGACCATAGTAAACAAAACAGAAACACTAAAAGGGGAATATAAAAAGAGTTTGGAAGAGTTGGAGAAGATGTATGGTAGCTTGAGCCAACGGGCTTTTAAGGGGGAGTTGAATCAATTACGAATTACGAATTAAAAATTACGAAATGAAAAGTGATAATGTGATACAGCAAAAAAGTTTTGCATTTGCTATTAGAATAGTTAACGCTTATAAATATTTGATTAAAGAAAAACAGGAATTTGTATTATCAAAACAAATGTTAAGAAGTGGAACATCTATAGGAGCAAATGTAGAAGAATCAATAGGCGGACAATCAAAGGCGGATTTTATTTCCAAACTTTCAATCGCCTACAAAGAAGCTAGAGAAACATTATATTGGATAAAATTATTAGCCGCAACAGATTATTTGAACAAAGAAATGTCGGACAGTTTATTATCGGACGCTGAAGAAATTTGCAAGATAATAGGTAAAATTCAAATATCTTCTAAACAAACGTAATTCGTAATTTGAAATTCGTAATTGATTAAAAAGAAACACTAAAAGGAGAATATAAAAAGAGTTTGGCAGAATTGGAGAAGATGTATGGAAGCTTGAGCAAACGGGCTTTTAAGGGGGAGTTGAAAATGAATTAGGAATTATAAATTAAGAGTGAAATGAAACTATTATTTAAAGTAGAAAAACAAAAGCATACTGATTTTAAAGTTGCCTGTGTGATGAATAATACTGATATGACAACAGTATTAAATGATGCTATTGACAAGTATATAAAAGAACACAAGCAAAGGTTGAAAAAAGAGAAGGAAGAAAACGTCCAAACAAAAAAGGGAGATTCGGAAAAATAAAAAAAATGGAAATCGAAGACACATTCTGGAAATGGTTAACCTTAAAAACAGGTGAGCAGGTAATGGTGGATGCAGAAGATTACGAAAGGTTAAATAAAAAAATATGGATTTTAAGAAAAAGGAAAAAAGCGGAAGATGAGCCGCAGGTAATAAGTATGACCTGGAATGCAGACAATTCAAAAATTACAAGCATCTATTTACCCCGCGAAGTAATGCAGGAAAAAGGTGATAATGTAGTAATACGAAGAAATTTTTCGGTACTTGATTTTCGCAAATCAAATTTAATTGTTTGCAGCCGCCAGGAAAAAGAAAGGATGCGACCAAAATCAAAACAAAAATTTACATCCAAATACAAAGGTGTTTCGTGGCGAAAAGAATCTAATAAATGGGCTGCAAAAATTTATGTAAACAAAAAGCATATTCATTTGGGTTATTATGGCGATGAACAGGAAGCAGCCGAAGCATATAACCAGGCAGCAAAAACATATTTCGGTGAAAATGCTTTTATAAATAAAATAAAATGAAAAACTATTACAGAATAATGCTTGGTCCTAAAAGCGCTTTTGCAGAAGAATGTTTTAAAGGAAATTATATAGGATGTAATTTTGATATAGATATTAATTTATCCAATAGCTTACCAGATAATTGGAGAGATTTTAATTTAAAATTTATTCCTGTCTGGATAAACAAACATCCCGGCAAAAGTAAGGTATCAGCAGGTTTGGCTTGCGGTGCATTATGGACAATAGCCAAAGGAATTAAAAAAGGAGATATTGTGTTGTGTCCCATTGGCACAGGCACTTATTATGTAGGTGAAGTAACAGAGAGTTACTATTATGTTCAGGACTCCGTATTGCCTCATCGCAGAAAGGTAAAATGGTACACCGCTACCATCGAAAGAAATTTAATGAGTGAATCATTACGGAACTCTTCTGGCTCCATAGGTACGGTGAGTACCATTTCAAGATATGCCGAAGAAATAGAGAAATTAATTGGAGGAGACAGACCGACAGTTATTTCTTCGTCTGATGATACCGTAGAAAATGTTTCCGAATTTGCAATTGAAAAACACCTTGAAGATTTTTTAGTTCAAAACTGGAAGCAAACCGAACTTAGTAAACTATATGATATTTATGAAGAAGACGGGGAATTAGTAGGAAAGCAATATCAAACCGATACAGGTCCGCTTGATATACTTGCCATAAGCAAAGACAAAAAAACATTGGTAGTGGTAGAATTAAAAAAAGGAAGGGCAAGCGATAATGTAGTTGGACAAATCCAACGTTATATGGGTTATGTAAAAGAAGAACTGGCAGAAGAAAACCAAAACGTAAAAGGGATTATCATTGCACAGGAAGATGATTTAAGAATTAAACGAGCTTTGTCTGTAACTACTAATATTGAATTTTACAGGTACCAAGTAAGTTTTAGATTGTTTAAAGGATAATAAACTGATTGGATTTGGAAAGTAAATGGCTCTTCAAACTGTATTAAAACATCTAGCAAATAACTGTTTTAATCCTGTAAAGGATATTGAAACCACAATTCCTGACAGAGCTGGAGTTTATCTCTTTTGTTTGAAAAAGAAATCGACCTTACCTTCCACAAATGTAGTTCCCATATTCAAATCCTTTAACGGTGTTAAAGTAATTTATGCTGGCAAAGCAGGTACCAGTTTGTTTAAAAGAGATTACAAACAACATTTCAAAAGCGGCAATGCTGGTAAATCTACTTTACGTAAAAGCTTGGGTGTTTTGTTTGGTTATCCTCAAATTTATAGAGACAACTCACCCAACAATTCAAAAACAAAATTCAAACCAAGTGATGAAAAGAAAATATCGCAATTGATGCATGAAAACTTGTTGATGTATTATTATCCTACTGATGAATTTAATAAAATAGAATTGGAATTAATCAATCATTTCCAACCTCCATTAAATATAGAATTTAATAAGAATTCAATTAACAGCGATTTTATTGCACACCTCAAGCAACTCAGGAATAGTAAAAAATTAACCCCAAAAGCAGTCGTAACAAATGACACACAAAAGAGGGTAAGAAATAAAATAAAATTGCTTGAAGAAAAAGTATCCAAAACCCCACATCCACAAAAAAATATAGCTGACAAATTTAACGGATGTGTTTTCAAGGGTCTGTTAATAGTTGTAATTATTATTATTCTAACTTTGTATTTTATTTGAAATTTTCTCCCCCACTGGGCGTAGGGTTTCGCTACGTCCGGCTTAACACGGCATCCTGCCGCATTAAGCAATTGGTGAAGAAAAGGAATAAAAGATTATAAGTCCGGAGGACTTGATAAAGCAAGCGTAGTGGGACGCTACGCTTAACAGGGGCAGCATTTATTTAAAAAAAGAAACAGGAATGAGTAAAAAAACAATGAACACAACAAATGAAAGCCCGTTAAAATTGGTTCCGCATAAGAAAGGACACTTTACTCATTCCCTTTATATTAATGATGAATTATTGACCGAAAATGTAATATATAGTGATGGGATATATGATTCGGAACACAGCTACTTAGATTATAATTTAATTTTACCATTGCAAATAAAACAACTACCGGATAATATGCGTCTCGGTTATTTTGATTTGTCTGTGTATAGGGAACTGCAATTATTCGTGATAATAAAAGCAAACAATGTTTTAACTTTAAAAATTTCGATAGCTGAATATGATTTTGCGAATTCTTTTTTTAATTATAATAGATTTATCAAATTGCTTATTAAAAAAATAAAGATTACTGAACAGTTGAAAACAGAAATCTGCGGAGACCCCGAAGTAGATTTTGGCGAAAGTTTGTCCATGTCACTTCTTTTCTCCTCTGAATATAACGAAACCACCACAGTTGAGGAAATAGTGGTTCAAATGAAAGCCGTTGTAAAACCTTATTATGAAGAAGTAGTCAGAGAAATATTGAAAGAAGGAGAAGACTGGCTTAACGAGGAGGAACGTAAATAAACTGAAAAGAATCTTTAAAAAACCAAAACCATGAACAACAAAATAGTACCCCGCTGGGCGTAGGGTTTCGCTACGTCCGGCTTAACCGGCATCTTGCCGAAAACAAAAGTGGGCGGCCGAAATAAGTCATGAGGACTTGTTAAATGAAACGTGGCGGGACGCTACGCTTAACGGAGTAGTTAAGGGGGAGTTAAAAATGAATTAGGAATTATAAATTAGGAATTAAGAATGAAAAAAATAGAATTGAAATCAACAGGTAAAAATGGAATATATCATTTGCACTATGATGGTAAAACAGATGATGCAGTGCCTTATCTCGAATTTAAAAAAGGTATGTATAAATCAGATCATTTTCATCGCACTTTATTAAAAGATATTTATAAATCAAACACTGAAATTTTACCGAACAAAGTCAGCATTTGTGTTCTTCTTAAAAAAGAATTGATTTCAAACCTTATCTCAACAGTTACCCTTACGAGAAATAATAAGGAAATAATAATTGAATTTCCATTTTCACCGGGAGCAAGGTTTGAAAAAAGAGTTTATTATTGGAATGTGATTCTATATATAGAAAGAGTTTTGGATGTACTAAAAATGCAAGGACATAAAATAAAAAAAGACTTGGACACCTTACTAGAAGAAGGTGGATTTTATACTTATTTAGGCAGTGTATATATTCATTTCCCTGTCGGGCAAACAATACAAGCAGATATAGAAAAAGGAATAAACATAATAGAAGCAGGGATGAAGGAAGCTGAAAATAAATTGATAATAGAAGTAAGTAAACAAAACAGAAACACTAAAAGATAATAAAAAAAATGAAAAAGAATAATTCAAAAATCAAACCCTACCTAGTAGAATTTGTTCCCTGTGAGCCCGAACCCAATACTGGCAATTCCTTTAGTATGTTATTTATTAATGGTAAAAACACCGGTTCAAAGTATATTGATTTTGAAAACAGGTATGATGCACTGGATACTAATAGTTACAGGATAATAAAAAAAGTAAACCTCTATGACCTGCCTGATCATATAGATGTGGTGATAGGTATTAAGAAACATTTTCAATACTTTTCGCTCGACCATTTTTATATCAGAGGAGATTCTAATCAAAGAAAAATAGAGTTTGGTTGTCAGTTTGATGAAGATAAATCAATTGATTATAATTTGAATTATTTAAAAATCGCGTTTGGTATTGAAGATGAATTGAAAAAACTGAAATGCCGGCAAGGCAGTTTTGAGGGAACTTATGATAAAGAATGGAGTGAAATGTATGAATTGATGTTTGAATTCACTACCTCCCTTAATATGACCATAGAAGAAGTAGTGATTTTAGTAAGCGGGATATTGAAGGAGTTGGAAAATAAAATGATAAACAAAATGCTAATGGGTATTAAAAATGGTAAGAAATAGATGATGGATAAAATCACTTCCCCTCCCTATTCACTATTGCCTATTGGCTATTTAGTTGTTAGTTGTTGGTTGTTGAAAAAATGATTGTTTTTATTTACGAAGCACCTCCCCTCTCCTTCGGAGAGGGGCCGGGGGTGAGGTCTTTTGGTTTTGGAATGAGGTCTTTGTTGTGGCGAGACGCCACATAATAAATGTCACGAGTTGAAAACTCGCGCCAGCGTGTGTGAATCCTATTCGCTATTGGCTATTGGATAATCTGAAATCTGAAATCCCATCCCCCTCCCTATTCCCTATTGCCTATTCGCCATTGGCTAATCTGAAATTTGAAATCCCCTCCCCTCCCCCATTGCCTAACAACAAAAAAAATGTGTAATTTTGCAGAATGAAAAAGGGGGCAAAACATAAAACCAAAACTGCTGAAGAGCCACAAACAGCTTACTTAACCACCCGTGCACTGGAACGAGCATTAAGCAAAGCCACCCGCAACCTTACTGAAGAAGCAATGGAACTAATGGGTTATATAGTAACCACTGAAGATGGTTGGGTGGTAAAGAAGTTTAAAGATGGGAGTGTGGAAAAAATAGAAAAAATAAAAAAGGTAAAACTCTCTAAAAACATTGACCTCGGTTAAATCAACAACTGCTTTACGAATGCGTGTGTTTGCCGGCCCTAACGGTTCAGGCAAAAGCACGATAATACAGGCAGTAAGAGATTATAAAATAAAATCGATTCCACTCGATTTCGGAATATATATAAATGCAGACGACATCGTACAACTACTTTTGAAGAACAAATTTAATTTTTCGGATTATTCCATAACTACAACCAATGATGAATTTAAACACATTGTTCTTCATTCAGGACTGATTAATACAGACTTTTCGGAACAAAAATTCACTTCCGGATACGTGCTCAGTAACAATAAAATTAAACTTACCGATACTAGCATAGTTGAACAGTTTGCCCAGCTTCTTGCCGATTTTTTAAGAAAGAAATTATTAGCCGAAAAGAAAAAATTTTCGTTCGAAACCGTTTTCTCCCACCCTTCTAAATTAGACATCATGCAGGAAGCAAAGGATGCCGGATATAAAGTATATCTGTATTTTGTGTCAACTGAAAGTCCCGAAATAAATAAAGGCAGAGTAATATTACGAGAGAAAAAAGGAGGACATAATGTGCCACCCGACAAAATAGAAAGCCGATATTACCGTTCGCTGGACTTGCTATATAAAGCCTCACAATTATCCTATCAAACATTCTTTTTTGATAACTCCGAAACAGGAAAAGAATTTAAATTGTTTGCAAGATTTAAAATAGTTGATGGTAAGAAAAACTGGAGCAATATAAAACAAGATGATTTTCCTGAATGGTTCAAAAAATATTATTTAAACAAAAATAGAAAACAATAATCTTTAAATCAGTTGTCCCACATAGGTTTTACATCTTTAACCGATTAGTGATTATCGTTTACTGATTAGTGCCTTTATGGCGAAACTAATTTGAAATTTGAAATCCCCTCCCCTATTGCCTATTGGCTAATAGCTTTTGGCTAATTAAATTTGAATCCCTCGATGGTGGTAAACTTAGTTATGACAAATAAAAGAATAATACTACTTACCTTTACCCCAATACAGAACTGGTAATCATAAAATAAAATAAAAATAAAATAAATAACAAAATTAAGATGAAAAAATTACTACTTATTATCCCTGTTTGCTTGCTTTCCGTTAATAGTAGTTACGGGCAGTTTATTGTAAACAATGTACTTACCCAGCCTACAGGTGTGTCTAACCAGGGCTTGGTGGTGTATTACCAGGCGCAGGCAGGTCCGTATTCAATTTGGAACCCCGATTCAACCATTACCACCTCTATCGGAGGACTTGCACCGGGCAATGGAATAGGCAGTCAGGCACATTTTTCGGATGATGGTAATTTTTTATCAGGAACCAGTTATGGTGCATTGGGTGCCGAAGTTTCCATTTATAACCGCACTCTGAATCAATGGTCGGTGTTAGGTTCTCTGGGTTTTGTGGTAGACAGTACAGCAGGTGGTGGTTTTGGAATATCAGGCGATGGTAATACCGTTGTGGGTCTTTCGTGGGCTGATACAGCCGGCAATGTAGCCTACGCCCATGCAGTGGCTTGGAATCAGGCAGAAGGCATAATAGATTTGGGAAGCCTGCACGATAGTATTCATGCTAGCACGCGAGCCAATGCTGCCAGCTATGACGGAAAAGTGGTGGTAGGTTGGCAGGATTTTAATGGTCCTTGGAAATCGGCAGTATGGCGGAAAAATTCGGCTGGCGGATATTTTCCAAACCAGTATTTACTCATTGATACCACTGCAAGTGCATCAGACGAATTTAACCAGTTGGGAGAATGCAGTGTGGTTTCAGGTGACGGAATTTGGGTAGGAGGATATGGCGATTATGCCAACAATAACCAACCCTGGATATGGAGCAGACCCACCGGGGTTATTAATTTAGGGAGCTTACCCAATACCGGGCAGGGATTTGTGTCGGGTATAAATTTTGACGGAAGCATTGTAGTTGGCTGGTTTGATGGTGCCATGTTTGGAGACCCTCAAACACCTTTTATCTGGACTTCTTCAGGAGGTCTGCAAAATCTGAATACTTACATACATACGGTTTGGGGCTTATCCACAGGGGCCATACAGGTTTCGGCAGCCAATTGTATGTCGTCAAACGGGCTGTACATTGCTGGTTATGGAATGGACACCACCACTTTTAATTTTGTTACTTACAGAGTAAGCGCAATCAATTCAGCAGGCATTAATGAAACAAGCCAGACAAGCGAAATAAATGTATTTCCAAATCCATTCACATCTTCCACTACCATTACTTTCAGCAAAGAATCTGGTGGGAGCCAAACAGGCAACCACACAATAAAAATAACAGACCTAGCAGGAAAAGAAATTAAAACAATTCCGAACGTATGTGGCAGGCAGGTAGTAATTGAAAAAGGAGATATGAAAGCAGGTATCTATTTCGTACAGATAACCGATAATTCGACAGGCTCAGCAACACAACAGAAGAACATAACGTACAAAAAAATAATAGTAAGTAATTAGCGACATACTTCCTCTCCTACTCCATTGCAACGAGGGTGTTTGAAAGTAACGACTGAAACGCTAAAAATATAAACCAAATGAAAAAGATACTGTATGTAGATATGGATAATGTGTTGGTAGATTTTGAGAGTGGCATTAATAGGTTATCACCCGAAATAAAAAACCAATACATAGGCCGGCTGGATGAAGTGCCGGGAATATTTGCGCTGATGGAGCCAATAGCAGGAGCCATAGAAGCCTATAACCTGCTTGCAGAAAAATATGATACCTATATACTTTCTACTTCGCCCTGGGAAAACCACACGGCCTCATCGGATAAGCTTGGCTGGGTAAAAAAGCACCTTGGTCAGGCGGCTTACAAACGCTTGATATTATCGCATCACAAACATTTGAATCACGGAGATTTTTTAATAGACGACCGCACAGCAAACGGAGCAGATAAATTTACAGGAGAACACATTCACTTTGGTCAGTCCCGTTTTCCCGATTGGGCAGCTGTTACGGACTATTTATTAAACCAATAAAAAATTGAAAGAAACCTACCCCCATGTTGATAAAGAAACACTGGCCCTGTTGCAGGAATTTTTGGAACAAGTAAAGCAAAAAACCATAGGTTATGCTCCGGCCCGCTGTATACCGGAAGCCTTGGCTTCCTTACATAAGTTTCCGGAATTGCCCCCACGTAATTATTGTATAAAGTTCGAAGCAGACGATGAAACCTATCAGGTGGTTTTTTCGGATATCAAAATAGAGCTTTCGTGTTATGTACACATCCACTCCAACGAAACATTTCAGAAGTATTGTTTCCGTTACGAAGCAGATGGAGAACAAGAACGCCTTGGCGACCAGGATGAATTCAGAACTAAGTTGCTCCACCACCTCAAAAAGGTTTTTGTTACAGATATTACCATAACGGAAGAAGAAGGGTGATGGAAATTATGAATTATAGATTATGAATTATAAATGTCGTGAGCAGCTTAACTAATTTAAAATTTGAAATCCCCCTCCTCTATTGCCTACCCAAAAACCAAATTACCTGTTCAATGTAAAAAAACATCCAAAAACTTTTGGAAAAAATAAATATTTTTTAATTTTGGTCTCGAATTGTAATCAAAAATTTCGCTGTTATGAAAAAACAAATGGAATTAAAAAGGATTGAAAGAACACCCGTAGCTTCTCAATTTTTTGAAAATAGTTGTTACCCGCATTTAACTATATATAGCACCTTGTAAACCTAATCATAAAAATTATTAACTAACTAAAAATAGAAAAATGGCAAAAGTATTTTCGACAAAAGCAGACAAATTATTTTTAGAATCCAGAAAGGAGAATTCAAATAAAGTGAAATTCAAAAACAGCGTTTTTGAAATCAGAGCATCAAAATCAAACAACTATTATTACACTCTTTGGTGTAATGGTAAAATAATTGATACGAGAGGTACCTATGGAGTGCCTCATAATAGCAATAGAGTAAACTTTATGATGTCAGAAACTAAAATAAAGCAGGTTTTATATTTTGATGCATCCTTATTTCCAGAAATGATGCATTATTCGCATTCAAATGAAGAAGAAAATGGTAAAGACCCTTTTGTGGTAGATGTTTGGCGGGATAAAAATAACATTGAGTTCGATTTTTTCTTTAGTTTAACCAATGAATTAATATTCGATATGGATATAAATCCGTTTAAACAAATGACTCTATTTTTTGAACTGGCAAAAAAATTAAATTATAAAACGGATTTTGAAAAACTCATTATCGATGATAGTTTGTATGGGAATATATATGTGACAGTGCCTGCAAAAGGCAATTTGTATAAAACATACAAGAAACTTACGGTTGAGTTTGCCAAAATAATGGAAGACGCTGCAAAAAAGATGAAAAACAAAAAACTATATCTAAGTTAATGCTCGGCCGGAGCAAGTTTGTTTCGCTCGTTTTGATATTAAGTAGTGATACGACACCCTACGAATCAATTAAAACTTGACACCCGGAACTTTTAAAATAATTCTCATATAGGTTTAAACAAATTAAATTTATAAATAGTATGGCTAAGAAAAAAGAAACAACTCCAAAAGAAGGAGCAAACGCAACAGCAACTCAAAGCGATGTTGAAAAATCCGGTTTGAAAGGGCAGGTAAAACAACTAAAAGAAACCTGCTATAAACCCACAAATGAGGGCGAACTGTTGCAAGAAAAAATTTTCGGTGATCATTATCTTGACAAGAAAAATTTTATTATTTCCTTTGATGAAAAGGGGCATAAAACAAAAGAATTGTTTTTTGATAAGGAAGGGCATTCTGAGCATTTTGTATTTGATGAAAATGGAAACAATACATCTAAATGGACATCTTATAATTTGCCAGGTGCTTGGGAGCAGTACAACCCTACCAATAGCACTTATGATGAAAAGGGGCAGTTGATAGAAGAGTACCATTATTATAAATATGTTAATACTTGGAGAAGGACAACCTATGAATATGATGAAAGAGGAAATACAATTTCTTACAGGACTGAAGGGTCACATCTCGATTCATTCGTTGAACACACTTCTGTTTATAATGAAAACAATATCCTGATAGAAACGAAATACATCTCCGAAGGCGATTTAAAAAACTGGTCGAAGTATGATTTGGATGCAAAAGGAAATATAATAAGAGTGCATAAGCTGGATAAAGACGGAAAAGTAGTTTTGTCCCAAGATCATAAACCTATCACAGATGCCAATGGATATCCCAGAAAATACGAACCTCCTAAAAAGAAAATAGATAAAAATGTTTCTTGCCTTTTCGAAAACGATAAGCATGGAAACTGGGTAAAGAAAACGGAAATGTATGATAAACTAGTGAATTTTATTACGATTCGCGAAATCATTTATTATGGCGAGGACTTTAATGTTATTCCTCTCGATTTTGAAAGACCAGTATATATTGATCAAAATGCCAAAGCAAAAATAAAAGCAACAGACTTAACAATTAACGAAGCACAATGGCTGGCCGAAGCAGGTAGTCTTAACGAACCTTTTTCTATTCTCCGCTACTATGCAATCAAGAACAATGAAGTTCCATCGCAGGACACTTATGTAAATATGGATATAGAAGCCATTGTTTTGATGAAAGAATTGATGGCAGGTTTGGATGCAAAGGTGCTTCATTCAACCAAATTGGAAAATAGAGATGGTGTTCATAAATTGATTCGTTATACATTAGGTTTCCCTAATGATGCCTATTTACTCCATGCAGTTCAAATATCACCACGCGATGCCGATAATTACAAAGTGCCTGAATTTATGAAAGAAGACAATGATGAACCTTATTATGTCTACTTAAGTCAGTTCTCTTTGTTTCTTCCTAGTATAGCTTCAGGTAGGCGCGACAGAGAATTTGAAGATAGGCTTAAAGAATATATTTACAAATGCACACTTAAGGAAATTGAAGTAGAAGAAAAGCCTGTTATTTATATGATAGAGGTAAATAATACTGGTTTTCATTTGCAGGAACATTCAGTTGATGATAATTTTGAAATTAAAAACCTGGATATCCATTATGGTTATGGCTTCGAAAAATTCCATAACGACCTGATGAACCGTTTTAAACATGAAACAAAGGGTCTGGTGCTTTTTCATGGAGAACCTGGCACAGGTAAAACATATTACATCAGGCATTTGTTACGAAAAATGCCTGCCAATAATAAAATTGTAATTTATATGCCCCCTAACCTGGTAGACCATTTGGTGGAGCCGAGTTTTATGACTTTCCTATCGAATGAAATTGCTTCACATTCATCTGACGGAAATTTTTGTGTGCTATTGATTGAAGATGCAGAACCTTTGCTGGCACAGCGAGATTCAGGGTCGAGGATACAAGGAATTACAAATTTGCTGAACATGACGGATGGATTGCTAAACGATATGCTCAATCTTCAGATAGTTTGTACCTTCAACGTTCATCTGAAACAACTTGATAAAGCTTTACTTCGCCCGGGAAGGTTAATAGCTCGCAAAGAATTTAAAGCTATGAATGCGCTTGATGCAAACCGCCTCGCGAATCAACTTGGCATTAAACATCATTTTTCTTCAAAAGCAACCCTTAGCGAAGTCTATTCAATGCTGAAAGATAAAAACACACTTATTCATGATGTTCCGGATGGGGAAGAATAATTTGATAATCTTATTTCCATAAGGAGTTAAGAGTCCTCAGTAGCCTTAGTTTATTGTCGATTAACGTTTGCTTATTTCCCATACCCTACTGCCAATTCGATATTGTAGATTGATTAGTCAACTTCACGTAATACGAATAATACGGATTTACGAATTTTAGCTATTGGCTAATCCGAAATCTAAAATTCTAAATTGTTCATAATTAATCGATATTTATGTAAATAATTGCAGTTCGTATTATTTAAATCGTAATTTTGTGCATCAATTGTAAAACCAATAAAAATGAAAACACTTTTTCTAAAACAAATTTTGGTTATCCTTATTGGGCTTTCGCTGGTAACTAACGTAAAGTCTCAAAGCATCTCCCCTCAATCTATTAATAATGCCGGGTTAGCCGGTCAGCAAACGAACGGAAGTTTAACATTTACGGTAGGCGAATTATTAGTGCTATCTGAAGCAGATAATAACGGCAATACCTTAGGAAGTGGTTTTACTTCTTCGGCAGCCAGTGTTGTTACAGCTATTCAGGAACCTGATGCTGCTGTCCTTAATGTAAAAGTTTATCCTAACCCCACCAGCGATATGCTTTATGTGGACATAGTAACTACCAAACTTGAATGGGTATATGCCGAAATTATGGATGAACAAGGAAAGCTTGTTTTATCTGAAAAATTTGCAGGTATGACCAATCGTATAGGCCTTAATTCTTCTAACTGGAAAGGCGGAGTTTATTTTTTAAACCTTAAAGATTCGGCAAATAATACAATAGGAAATTATAAAATCGTTAAACACTAAAAACAAAACATAATGAAAAACATTCTCACTCTTTTAGCGCTTGTAGTTATTGTAAGTTTTGCAAGCGCACAGGTTCCCCCTCAAGCATTTAATTATAGCGCTGTGGCACGTAATCCTCAGGGTAATCCAATTGCCTTAACAACTGTTGGTATACAAATAAGTATTTTAAAAGGATCGTCTACAGGTTTATTAAAATATAAGGAAAATCATTCGGTAATGACTGATGCTTACGGATTGTTTAACCTGATAATAGGTGGAGGAGCTGTGCAGACAGGTTATTTCGACAGCATAGCCTGGAACGCTGATAGCTACTTTATAAAAGTAGGAATGGATGCTACAGGAGGCACTAACTTTTTAACCATGGGTACTACACAGTTTTTAAGTGTACCTTATGCCTTACATGCAAAAACCGCAGAGTCATTATCCGACAGTATTCCTTTAAGTGCAATGCCAAGAATTGCAGCTGCCGGACAAATATTATCTGTTTCATTTTCCGGAGGTAGCTACACTAACTTTTCGCAATCATCGTCTACTTGCCCCAATTTATATGCTCATGCCATTTTAACATTTACTCAGGGAACGAATACAATCACCATTAATCCGGTAGACGAATATTACATAAACCCAAAAAGGTTTGATGCAATATTTGATATTCCTGCTTATGCTCCTCCCGGATTATACAATATCATTGTAGCTCCGGCCACTTCATGTCCATTTCAAATGAATTCTTCGTTTAAGATTCATTAGTTTTTAATGAATGCCCGTTGCACCACTGGAAAATAAATCAACACGTTTTTCTATTGATTTATTTTCATTAGGGGTATTACTTAGTTGCCTTGTTTTTACAGATACTGCGCTGGATAGCACCCTGAGCACTCGCTTTGTTTTCCTTTCTTTTTTTCTTGCAGTTTTTATATTCTATACTAGCTTCTTTTTAAAGAAATTCAACTTTTATATTGATTTCTTTTCCATTATTTATTTGGGTTTTGTTACTTTCTGTGTGTTGTCCTCTCTTTGGTCGGTTAATGTTTCGTTGGCTATAATCGAATCTTCAAAAATTGTGTTGTTCTTTTTGGTATTTATTCTTGCCAATTATTTGCTCTGCCATTATAAAGAGTTTTTTTTGGCAGATCTTCTTAAAATAATCCTTGTGATTTTTTTAATTTCTGTCATTCAAATTACCCTTCAGCTCATCGACCTGCCCGAGCTATCGCATACCTATTTGTATAATCTGACAGGAAGCAGTGGTCACAAAAATTTATACTCATCCTTCATTTTTCTTTGCTCTGTATTTTCGTTTATTGGCTTGTTCTACCTCGAAACAAAATGGAAATATATTTCTGCAATTGCAATTGTTATTCAAATGGCATTAGTAGTGATTTTACAAACAAGGGCTGTTTGGCTGGGCTTTACGGGATTTTTTATTTCAACAGCCATACTTTATTTTTTAAAAACAAAAATCAAATCCATTACTTTTAAACGAACAATTCTTTTTGCTGCTTCGACATTAGTGATTCTCAATATTTTTTTCATTTATGCCTGTCCCCGCTTTTTAAGCGTATATAATAAGAATAAACCCGGAATTTATAATTCTGAAAACGTGACTGATTTAGCCACCGTTTCGGAGCGTGTGCTTATCTGGGAAAAAACCTACGATATGATTAATGAATATTTTTGGTTTGGAGTGGGTGCTAATAACTGGCAAATAGAATTCCCTGCAACATCACTTCCGAAAATATATCCTTTACAGGATTTGAATGTAACTTTTCAGAGGCCACATAATGATTTCCTATGGAATTTTTCGCAATACGGGATAATAGGTTTTAACCTCTTCCTCATTTTTACGTTGAGCATTATTTTTATGCTTTACTATAGGTTAATTAATCAATACCGTATTTATTACCTGATTCTGATTTCAGGAATAACAGGGTTTTTAATTATCTCCTTTTTCGATTTTCCGGGAGAACGAATAGAACACAATGTATTATATGCACTATTATTAGGCATTTCTATTTTTTACATTAAAAAGGATGAAGTTGCAATTCATTTTACACAGTTCAAATTGCCCTCTTTTGTTTCGAAAATCGCATTCTTGCCTGTTGTCGCTATTTTATACTTTTCACTATTAAATTTTAAAGGGGAATATTTTACAAAAAAGATGTATGTAGAAAGATTAAAGAAGAATGATACGAATGTAATTAGTTTATGCAACTCGGCCATGTCCTTTTGCTATACAGTCGATCCCACCACCATGCCTATATATTGGTACAGAGGCAATGCAAATGCAAACCTTACTAACTATTCCTCTGCCTTATCTGATTTTAAATCTGCTCTCCGTCTTCATCCATTTAATCATTACGTGTTAAACGATTTAGGAAGCGCATATTTTATGAATAACTCCATTGACACTGCTAAGTTATATTATTTAGAATCGGCCACTATTAATCCTCGTTTTGATGAACCAAAGCTAAACCTTACAGCTATATTTATAAACGAAGGAAACTTCAAGGAGGCCGAAAAATGGAATGAATCTATTTTTCATGATTCGGAAAGAAGAAACTATTACAGGCAATTAATAAAAAATAAAAATAAATAGTTGTTTACCTCTGCGGAGTGTAAACTCCCCTATTGGCTTCTAAAAATCAGTATGTGCAGTGCAATAAAAAACAGTTACAAATTTTCGAAATAAAATATTAATTTTGTATTAGCAAAAGCACGTTTGATTAATAATAAAAAATGGACAAACTAAAAGCACTCACCAACGAAAACTGTCAGGGCTCGTGGAAAAGCATGCCAACAAAGCTGTTTCCGAATTACAATGGAAAAGTAACTTTAACAACCAAAGAAGTTACATTGCTGTTGTTTGTAAACGATGAAAGGAAATACAAACTCTCCTTTGATGCCACAGCCGACTGGGATGGAGATTATCTTTGTTTTAAAGCTGATTCGAAGTTTTACATTAAATCGGCTAATCAAATTGAAATGGTATTTGGAGAGTTTAAAGTTCCGGGTCAAACAGGCAAAGGAAGCAAATGGGAAATGAAATTTGAAAGGAACGTGTAGAGGGAATTACAATTAAGAATTATAAACTTCCACACCCGCCTAAATCAATCACCCATTCACTAAAAATTAAACAAAATGACAGTTCAAAAAAACAATCCACTTCACGGAATTACACTTGAGCAAATCGTAACGTATCTGGTAGAAACCAAAGGTTGGGGATATTTAGGGGAACAAGTAAAAATTAATTGTTTTACAAAAGACCCAAGTATAAATTCGAGTTTAAAGTTTTTGCGCAAAACACCGTGGGCTAGAGAAAAGGTGGAAAGTTTGTATCTCTACGTTATCCGTAAAGAAAATCAAAATAAAAAGTTGTAAAATCTTAGCTCCTAAGTGGTGAAACCTTACTATCAATTCACCTCATTCACTTTCTAATTTGATTTAATTCCGTTTGACGCAATGCAAGATTGAAGAACTGAATCACAAAAAAGGCTGCGGATGCAGCCTTTTTTGTGATTAGAAGTTAAAGGAAGGAAAATTAAAACAACCCATTAATTTCGGCATTGATTTTATTGATAATGATACCAAGATCTTCCTGGTTTTCATTAAATTCGTTATGGTCTACATCGATGATAATTAGTTTAGCATCTTTATGGTCTTCTTCATAAGAAGAAATAAAAGCTTCGTAACGTTCGTTCAATCGTTTTAGATATTCAATATTAATAGAGTTTTCGTATTCTCGTCCTCTTTTTTCGATTTGACGAACAAGGGTAGGTACCGAAGCTCGAAGGTAAATAAGCAAATCGGGAGGAGAAATAAACGACTCCATCAATTTAAAAAGTGCGAAATAATTATTGTAATCGCGAGTAGTCATTAATCCCATTGCATGAAGGTTGGGAGCAAATATATAAGCATCTTCGTAAATGGTACGGTCCTGAATAACTGTTTTGCCGCTGTTTCTTATTTTCTGTACTTGCCCGAAACGAGAGTTAAGGAAATATACCTGCAAATTGAACGACCAGCGTTGCATATCTTCATAAAAATCGTTTAGGTAAGGATTGTCATCCGCGTCTTCGAAATGAGGCTGCCATTTAAAGTGTTTGGCGAGTAAAGTAGTGAGTGTAGTTTTACCCGCACCTATGTTTCCTGCTATTGCTATATGCATAAAAAAATATTGTTTTTAAAAATCGAAACGAAAATACTAATTCTTGAATCCTGACAAGAAAAAAAGTGCAAATTGTGAATAAGTTTTTTCGTAAAATGATTTCAAGATATGTAAAAGCCAAAAAAATGAATTAAGAATATACTATTCTGAAGCGTACAGATAAATGGCTCTAGGTGTATGCAAAGCCAATGTGCCAAATTCGAGACGAAAAGCATCGTAAGGAACGGCAGGCATATCGAATTGTTTTTGGTCGGTGGTAATATAATTATAGGCTTTTACTCCATTATCCGACATAAAATATATCCAGTCGCCAATGGGTTGAAACTGCAGAGCGCCTTTGAGTGCTATGGTTTTATTGTAAGTTCCATAGACATCGAAAATCAATACGCCTGAAGAAGGATTGTTAAGAAATATTTTATTGTCGTATTCTACTAGTCGGTTAGGTTGTATGGTGGTAAATAAAGTAGTGCTGAGATTGCCTGTTTGTTGTGTTTTGGCAAGATTCTGATCTAAACGAATGAGTTCGAAATTTTGTTGATCGTAAATCCACCAGCCCGAATTGTGAGATGCACAAGCTAACTGAGTTTGCTGAAAACCGAGTTGTTCCAAGCTTATGGCATCTCCAGTTACACTTAGTGTATTGTCTAAAAAAACAACCTGTAAAAAATCGCGGTAAAAAACCATAATGCGAAGCATGTTCGAAACATCTACAGAGGTTATGTTTCCAAAACTATTGTTGCTGTATTTGTAAAGCAGTTTTCCGGTTTTATCGTATTTAGTGAGTTCGTTTTTTTTTACAACATATACATTACATAAATTGTCGGTTGTAAAAAAATCGGATTCGGTATTGATGGTAGCCATCAAGTTGAAATTGTTTTGCGAAAAACAACTGGCAGAGAAAAGCAACAATAATATGGAAGTGATGTATTTCATTGATGATGTAAAATTAATTTAAAAAATGAATATACTCGAAATGCGTACAGCATGAATGATGATGTTTTATTTTTTGAGGATATCAAGAATCTCGTCCACACATTTTCTATCGTTACTTAGGCGAGGTACTTTATGCTGCCCTCCGAGTTTATTTTTTCGTTCGAACCATCTGTAAAAAGTGCCTTTTGGCAAGGACAATACAATAGGTTTTTTTAATGCCAAATCTCTGTACCGTTTGGCTTCATAATCCGAATTAATTGATTTGAGTGCATTGTCGAGCATTTCTGTAAAATATTCCAAATTTTCGGGTTCGGTTTCAAACTCTATAAGCCACTCGTGAGCTCCGTTTCCATTATCATCCATATATACAGGGGCGGCTGTGTATTCGCGAATAAGTGCCGCTGATTTTTCGCAAGCAATGAGCATAGCTTTATCTGCATTATCCATTATAATTTCTTCACCAAACGCATTCATAAAATGTTTGGTACGTCCAGTAATTTTAAATCGAAAAGGATATACTGAAGTAAACCGAATTGTATCGCCTAGTTTGTATCGCCAAATGCCAGCACTGGTTGAAATAACGAGGGCGTAATTAGTAAACAGATCTACTTCTGATAATGAATACATCTTGGGGTTTTCAAGTTCGCTTTCGTCAGCTTTTATAAACTCATAAAATATCCCGTAATCGAGCATCAGCAAGAGTTCTTCGGAATGACGTTGGTCTTGAATTCCGAAAAAACCTTCGGTGGCATTGTATAATTCGAGATACTGCAGTTCTTCCTTGTTGATAATACTCTTGAATTGTTCTTTATAAGGACTAAAATTTACACCACCATGAAAATACACTTCCAAATTGGGCCACACTTCGGTTATGCATGATTTTCCAGTTTCTTCAAGCACTTTTTTTAATATGATAAGCATCCAAGATGGCACACCAGCCAAACTTACCATATTTTCCTGCATGGTGGCTTTGGCAAGTTTTTCGAGTTTTTCGTCCCATTTGTCGAGCAAGGCAATGGACAAATCAGGAGCTCTAAAAAACTCTGCCCATACGGGAAGGTTATTGATTACAATGGCGGATAAATCTCCATTTTGAGATTCGTAACTCCCGAAATTATCTGTAACCATGCTTCCGGCAAGAGCCAGATTTTTTCCGGTAAACAATTGCGTTTCGGGATTGAGGGAACAATGAATAGCTATCATATCGCGCCCTCCGTTGTAATGACAGGTGTCCAGACTTTCCTGACTTACGGGAATAAACTTACTTCTATCATTGGTTGTGCCCGATGATTTGGCAAAATACTTAATTTCGGAATGCCATAAAACATTTTGCTCCCCTCTGCGCACTCTGTCGATAATGGGTTTCAGAGAGTCGTAATCCTGAAGAGGAACATTGTTTCTGAATTGCTCCACAGAAGAAATGTTTCTGTAATCGTATCTCCTCCCCCACTCTGTGTCTTTGGCAGCAGTTATTAATTTGCGCAAACTCTCCTCCTGCACATCATCCGGATACTTCATAAAAAGCTCAATCTGATGCATTCGTTTTCTCATCCACCAACTGGCAATGCTGTTTAATATGGGCATGATGCGAGATTAAGAGTTTAGTTTCTTTCTAGACATAAAATAACTGTCGATTTCGGATAACGAAAGTGAATTAAAACACATTTCTTTAGTGAGCATTCCTTTGCGAGCTACACAAGTTCCGAAATACATATCATGATAACCGCTTAGTTCATGAGCATCGGGATTGATAGATATCCTGACTCCTTTTTCAATACAATACGGAATCCACCTCCAGTCGATATCCAGACGATACGGATGAGCATTGAGTTCGATAATCACTCCGTTTGCTGAACAAGCATCTATTACTTTTTTATGGTCAATAGGATAACCAGCTCGTGATAATAACAGACGAGCAGTGGGATGTCCTAATATAGTGGTATAAGGGTTCTCCACAGCTTTAATTAATCGGGCTGTGGCTTTTTCTTCATTCATTTTTAAATTAGAATGCACAGAAGCCACAATAAAATCAAAGGATTTTAGAATTTCTTCTGGATAATCGAGAGAGCCATCGTTTAATATATCACTTTCTACACCTTTAAAAATCCGAAACGGAAATAGTTTTTTATTCAACGCATCAATCTCTGCATGTTGACGAAGTATTTTATCCACCTTCATTCCTTCGGCATAAAAAGCCGATTGAGAATGGTCGCACATACCAAGGTATTCATAACCGAGTTCTTTGCAGTATAGGGCCATTTCCTCAAGTGTATTAATCCCATCGCTATAAGTGCTATGGTTGTGCAAAATGCCTTTTAAATCGGTAACTTGTAATAAGTCCGGAATTTTATTCTCTTTGGCTAAAGCTACATAATCATTCATCTCCCTTAGTTCAGGTTGTATATATTGCATTTGATTCAAAGCAAAAAGTTCTTCTTCAGAATTTACATTTTGAAGCACAAACGGTGAAGGATTAAAATCATTGCCCGCTGTGGTTTCGAATAATCGGGAATAAAACTCTTGAGGATTGCTATAAATTAATTCAACATGAATCGTGTTGCGGCCCCCATCAGGAATTATGTAACTTTTATCATCTCTGCCAATAAGTATTTCTATTTTATCAACCACTTCGCACTTTCTGCGCATGGCTCCGGTAAGCGAAACTAATTCCGTTTCCAGTTGCTTCTTTATATCATTTACCAGTTCTGTAGCGGACTGTTCTATAGAAGCATAATGAAACCAACCAACACTCGATTGAAAAAACTCGATTTGTTTTTTTACTTCAGCCTGAGTTTTTACTCCAAAACCTTTTAACAAAAGCAACCTGTTTTCGTTACAAGCATATAGCAATTCGCCAATACTTTCAATTTCAAGTTCACGCCAAAGTTGACCCACTTTCTTAGGGCCAATGCCTTTAATTTTGAGCATCTCCATCACACCCTCAGGAGTAATCTCCGTCATTTCCGTGAGTTCTTTAAGCCCTCCGGTTGTTTGAAGTTCCATTATCTTTCCGGCTATCCCCTTCCCTATTCCTTCTATTTTCTCGAGTTCATCAATTGTTTTACCCGATAAATCAATATCGGTTTTCCCTAGCTTGAAAGCCGCATTAGCAATTGATTTTATCTTGAAAGGGTTCTGCTCATGCAGTTCGAGCAGTTGTGCTGTTAGTTTAAGGTGTTTGGCTATATCTTCGGTTGTCATTTGTTGGTGTTCAGGTTTATTTCAGGAAACAAATATCCGTATTAATTTGTATTTTGAAGAATGAAAATCAATTTTAGTTCCTTTAACTGCCTGGTATTTTATGTTTATTTATCAATATTCATCAGACTATCCATGTGGTAGCTTTTAAATAATAATTATTTTTGCCGCCCTAAAACCAACCAAATGAAAAAGGCATTAACCATCCTTATTACTGCATTAACCTTAACTGGAAATGCTCAAATAACCAATCCTTATACTTCGCGAATGTATTTTTCGTGGGGATACAATAAAGAGTGGTACGGCAGCAGTACCATTAAAGTTTCGCAACCCTCGCAGGGAAATAATTTTCAGTTCAACAATGTGGCTGGTAATGACAGAATAGGATGGGATAAGTTATTTCAGCATGAACTGAGCATTCCTCAATACAACTATCGTTTCGGATTTTTCCTTAAGAAACATCCAAGCTGGGGTTTTGAGTTTAATTTTGATCATACTAAATATCAAATGACTCCTGGGCAGTATGCACATATAACTGGTACATTAGGAGGAAGAAATTTAGATACCAATATGGTTATAGTGGACAGTGTGAATTTCTGGAAACTTAATAATGGAGCAAATTTCTTTCTATTTAATGTGATGAAACGTTTTTACATCTGCGGGACTAAAAATGGATTTCTTAAATTTTTTAACCTCTATAAAATAGGTATTGGCCCATTGGTTCCTCACACCGAAAACACCATTATGGGACACCAGAATAATGCAGGATTTCAGTTTGGAGGTTTGAATGCAGGTATCGAAGCTTCTTATCGCCTTGAGAT
Source organism: uncultured Bacteroidota bacterium (assembly GCA_903926385.1). Classification (GTDB taxonomy): domain Bacteria; phylum Bacteroidota; class Bacteroidia; order 2-12-FULL-35-15; family 2-12-FULL-35-15; genus 2-12-FULL-35-15. The sequence goes on along the minus strand of CAIYIS010000040.1, from coordinate 9,065 downwards.
ATCCAATTATGTATTTCTTGATTTATCCCAGAAAGTAGATTATGCCAATTACTGGGGATTGAATGTTTACGAAGGAAAAGCCAAGCAAAGCTTCTTTACTTACGAAGTAATAGGAACGCTCGGAATTATGCTCCCATACAGGGAAAGAAAGAAACCAGTAGACGGAAATATGTAATAGTTAATATTAGCTATGGAGCTAGCCTTTCCATTTTCCACTCTCTATTTTCAAGAGTAAATAATATACGGTCGTGCAAGCGACTTGGTCGCCCCTGCCAAAACTCAATATGAGCCGGTTTTAAACGATAACCTCCCCAATGAGGAGGACGAGGTACATATCCGTCAGCATATTTTTTTGAAAACTCTTCGAATCGAGTATCGAGAATATGTCTTCCATCTATCACCTTGCTTTGCTCAGATGTCCATGCTCCCAGCCTACTTTCGTAAGGGCGCGATTCAAAATACAAGTCCGATTCCTTATCAGTAATTTTCTCTAATTGACCTTCTATTCTTACCTGACGCTCTAATTCCTGCCAGAAAAATAGTAAGCAGGCGTTTGGATTTTCTAATATATCTTGACCTTTACGGCTGGCGTAATTAGTAAAAAACACAAAACCATTTTCATCAAAATTTCGCATTAGTACTATTCTGGCCGATGGCCTTCCTTGTTTATCGGCAGTGGCCAAGGTCATGATATAATGCTCTACTAAGTTGCTATCGCCAGCGGCATTAAACCATTCTTCGAACTGCAAAATTGGATTTTTATTTACATCCTTTTCTTCGAGTTTGTGTTTTATATATTCTTTTCTCATAATATTTATACCATATTGGCCGTATGCTGATTCAGTTTTTCAATTAATTTTTTAGAGGTGTTATTGAAATAGCGTTTCTGCTTGTATGCCACCACCCATCTGATGCCATTGAAGGAGTTGGTAAGAAATAATTCGTCAGCGCCAAGCAACACATTTTGCATTACCGAAATTTCATACACCGCTATTTTATTGGCTTGAGCTATTTCAATTATTTTTTTACGCATCACTCCGTCTACACAGCCATCGGAAACAGGAGGTGTGTATAGTACTCCGTTTTTCACAGCAAAGATATTGGAACTAATAGTTTCGATGATATGACTCTTGTCATTCAATATTATGCATTCATCTAATTGCATTTGCCTCTTAGTTATACCAGCAAGCACGTACACCAAACTATTGGCTGACTTAATGGAAGATAATGTGTTTTGTTGTTTTTTAAAATCGTTGAACAAATCAACTGTATAACCTTTCTGATTGAGCACATACCCGACTTCTTCCATCGGAGTTGCCTCAATAAGATAAGACACTGAATTAGTTTCGGGAGCATAAAAACCACCTTCATTTCGGTAAATAGATAGTCGTACACGGCCATCCGAAGTAATGGAATTTTTTTCGGCCAATTCCATTATTGCCTTTTCAAAAAAAGATTCTGTAAAATCGGGATTGATTTCCATCTTCAGTACTTTCATACCGTTGAATAATCGTTTGAGATGTTCGGCTAAAAATTGAGGTCGGTTGTAAGTTATCCTTATCGTTTCGAATAAGCCGTCACCATATCGGAAGGAACGGTTACCGGCTTTTACCACCGGCTCGTCTTCCGACAATAGTTTACCGTTGTTGTTGATATATTGCTCCATTTTAAGGTATATAATTCAAAATGTTTTTTAAAGATGAATTTGCCTCTATCAAAATGCCTTTAACTCCTGCCTTCTCCCCTGCCTCGGTATCTCTTTCTTTATCCCCAATAAAAAAAGATTTTGACGGATCTATATTAAATCGTGCAATTGCTTTTTCTACAAATAAAGAATTTGGTTTTCGACAAATACAATTGCAAACATCAGGATGATGAACACAATAATAAATTTCCGAAAAAAAGATATTATTCTTAGTCATTTCATCTGTCAGATATTGATGAAGTAATTCCGTTTCGCTTTGCAAATACAACCCTTTAGCAATACCACTTTGATTAGAGATGATGATTAATAAATATCCTTTCTGAACAAAAGTCTGCAACACTTCAACTAAGTCAGGAAGAATAACAAAATCTTCCAACCTATGTGTATAGCCTCTTTCAACATTAATCACACCGTCTCGGTCAAGAATTATAGCTTTTGTCATTTAGTAAGTTCCCATTATTTTATGAATAAAATCCATAGCAAGTTCTGGTTTAAGAGCGATGGTGAAAACAGCACCAAAAATAGCTCCCCAGAAATGCGCATCATGAGCTATGCCGGTATTTCCTCGTTTACTAAGGTAGTGCTCTATTCCGAGCATAATTAATCCAAAAAGATAGGCAGGAATGGGAACAGGAATAAACATAAACCCTAATCGTGCGGTAGGTGCTAAAACGATGAAGGAAAAGATAACGGCCGAAACAGCGCCCGAAGCTCCGAGTGCATTATAATAGATATTGTTTTTGTTCTTTTCGTAAGAGTAAAGCGAAGACATTACTAATCCACCGATGTATAAAAGAACAAAAAAGAACGTTCCTTTACTTCCATAAATTTCATCATAACAAAAAGCGGTTTCCAAACTTCGTCCAAAAAGATACAGCGCATACATATTAAAACCGAGATGTATGAAATCAGCATGAATAAAGCCATTGGTAAAAAACCTCCACCATTCTTTCCTGTTGTGAATCATGTAGGCATTAAACATCATTTTATTCTTCAATGTATCATTCCCCATGGCTGTGATGGAAATAAAGACGGTAACTGCAATGATGATGTAGGTAATCATGTTTGCAAAAATAGATATTTGATATGAAATAGAAGTTATATGTAAGAGAAATATTTATTTATAGAATTTCAGGATAAGGAAATGACTTTGAACAAGAATGCAAGAGAAAATGAAAAATAAAATAGAGGCGACAAATTGGTCATCACTTTTTTGAAATTAATGTTAACTTATTTGGTAATTCATTTTTTTCTACATTCGTGAAAAAAATTTAAGAAGTATAGTATGAAAAAGGCAATCATTATTCCTATGGCAATGCTGCTGGTATTAACCGCCACAGCCCAAAACAAAACAATAACCAACGAAGATATCTGGAAAAACGGAACATTTACGTCAAAAGCCATTTATGGACTGTCTTCAATGAAGGATGGATTGCATTACACTACTCTGAAAAACGATACTATATTTTGCTATGAATATGCAAAAGTCTCGAAACCCGAAATTATTATTTCTAAAAATAATCTGATGGACGATGGTAAACCCGTGGCCATTGATGGTTATCAATTCAGCGAAGATGAAACAAAAATACTTATTTCGACAGCCACAGAACATATTTACAGACGTTCTACCCGCGAAAGCTATTATATATACAATCGAAAAACTCAACAATTAACATTACTTACTAGTGGCGAAAAGCAGCAATATGCCCACTTTTCGCATGACGGAAACAAGGTGGCTTTTGTAAGAGGAAATAATATTTTCATAAAAGATTTAATTTCGAATAAGGAAACTCAGGTAACCTCTGATGGTTTGCAAAACAAAATAATCAACGGTGCTACCGACTGGGTGCATGAAGAAGAATTTGCCTTTTCGGTAGCCTATTTCTGGAGCAAGGATGATAAAAAAATAGCTTATTATAAATTTGATGAGAGTAAAGTAAAAGAGTTTTCGTTTAACGAATTCAACAATCAGCTTTATCCTTCAGAATATAAATTTAAATACCCTAAAGCAGGCGAAGATTATTCCATTGTTACCATTCATGTGTACGATTTAGTTTCGGGAAGTGATAAATTAATGGACATTGGGAAAGAAACCAATCAATACATTCCGCGAATAAAATGGACTGCCGATGCCAATGTGCTTTCGATACTTCGCATGAACCGCCATCAAAACCAACTCGACTTGATGCTGACCAATGCTTCAACAGGAGAATCGAAAACTGTTTACTCCGAATCGTCAGACACCTATTTGGATATTCATGGTGGGCAAGGCGACTATGTTGATTTTACTGCTGACAATAAAAACTTTATTATTCAAAGTGAGAAGGACGGATTTAATCACCTGTATTTATTCGACATTTCGGGCAAATTAGTTAATCAAATAACAAAAGGAAACTGGGATGTAGTAAGCTACTCCGGATTTGACGAAAAGAATAAAATGATATATTATATCGCCTCCGAAACTACCGCCACCGAAAGAGATATTTATTGTATAAAAACAGATGGCACTGGGAAGAAAAAAATATCATCATCAAAAGGCTTCAATACCCCTGAATTTAGCTCCGGCATGAAATATTATCTTGGTCATTATTCAAATGCCAATACTCCTGAACTGATAACCATTAACAGTGCGGAAGGAAAACAAATAAGAATACTAGAAGATAATGCCACCTTGGCAAAAAAAATGGAAGAATATTCAATTACAAAAAAAGAGTTCTTCACGTTTAAAACTACTGAAAATATTGAGCTGAACGCCTGGATGATTAAACCGCAAAACTTTGACGCTACAAAAAAATATCCTGTATTTCTTGTGTTCTATGGTGGTCCGGGAAGTAATATGGTAAACAATAGTTTTGATGGAAGAGGATATTTCTGGCATCAATTGCTTTCGGAAAAAGGTTATATAATAATGTGTGTGGACAACAGAGGAACCATGTACAGAGGTGCTGCATTTAAAAAATCGACCTATAAACAACTGGGAAAACTGGAAGTAGCCGACCAAATAGAGACAGCCAAATATTTGGGCACTCTACCTTATGTAGACAAAACTCGTATCGGAACGTTTGGCTGGAGTTTCGGGGGGTATTTAAGTTCATTGTGCATTACCAAAGGAGCCGACTATTTCAAAGCTGCTATCGCTGTAGCTCCTGTTACCAATTGGCGTTATTACGACAACATCTACACCGAACGATATATGCAATTGCCTCAGGAAAATGCCAGCGGATATGACGACAACTCCCCTATTAATTATGTAAAAAACTTAAAAGGAAAATACCTTCTTATTCATGGAAGCGGAGACGACAATGTACACTTTCAAAACACCATGGAAATGATAAGCGCATTGGTGAAAGAAAACAAACAGTTTGACTTATTTGTTTATCCCGACAAGAATCATGGAATAAGCGGAGGAAACACTCGTCTTCATCTGTACACTAAAATGACGGATTTTATTTTGAATAATTTATAACACTACTTTCCAAAACAAGCCAACTGGAAAGTACTTTTTTTTTATCAAGAATGATATTTTATATATATTCGCCAATTCAAATATTAAATTAACTAAAAAAAATAAATATGTCAGAAGTAAAGCAAAGTCACCCAAAAGGATTATATGTATTGTTTGTTACAGAAATGTGGGAACGCTTCAGTTATTATGGAATGCGTGCCATTTTTGTATTGTTTTTAACCAAAGCATTGCTTTATGATAAAGCCTTTGGTAGCGAAATATATGGAAGCTACACAGGTTTGGTATACTTAACTCCATTGATAGGCGGTTATATGGCCGACAGATACTGGGGTAACCGCAAATCAATCATAATTGGGGGAATCATGATGGCTATTGGACAATTTTTTATGTTCATGAGTGGTTCGTTTTTTCAAAATATTGACTTAGCAAGAGTTTTAATGTTGGTTGGGTTGACATCATTAATTATAGGTAATGGTTTTTTCAAACCAAACATTTCTACAATGGTTGGTCAACTTTATCCAAAAGGAGATAAACGAATAGACTCTGCCTTCACTATCTTTTATATGGGGATCAATTTAGGAGCATTCATCGCTCCCCTTTTGTGCGGATTTTTGGGCGATACCGGTAATCCTGCGGATTTTAAATGGGGTTTCCTTGCTGCTTGTAGTGGTATGATATTAAGTTTAATTTTATTTTTAACGTTAAAGGATAAGTACATTGTAACTCCGGATGGGCAACCTATCGGTAAAATAGCAAACAGTAAGCGTGAGCACACAGATGTTAATTCAGCTCCTGAAGCTAAATCGGAATTTTCGAGTACACAAATTATTACCTGGCTATGTATTGAAGTAGGTTTGTTCTCTTTATTCTTCGCTTTAGGGCAAGGAATTATAGGATGTTTCATTTTCTCACTTTCTATTGCAGCTCCAGGTTTTATTATTTCAGATAAGAGCCTAACAAAAGTAGAACGCGAACGTATCTGGGTTATTTACATTGCCGCTTTCTTCGTAATTTTCTTCTGGGCTGCATTCGAACAGGCAGGTGCTGCACTGACCTTCTTTGCTGAAGAACAAACCAATCGTAACTTATTTGGCAAAGAAATTCCCGCTAGTTATTTTCAATCTATCAACGCAGTTGCTATTGTAATTTTTGCTAGTGTATTTGTGGCTCTTTGGGGCTTCCTCGGAAAAAGAGGAATGGAACCTGCTTCTCCTTATAAACAATCGATAGGTTTATTTTTACTTGCAATCGGATATTTAGTAATTGCATTTGGTGTAAAAGGTATTGCTCCGGAAACCAAAGTTGGTATGATATGGTTGGTTAGTTTGTATTTAATTCACACATTCGGTGAGTTGTGTCTATCTCCTATCGGATTATCTATGGTTAACAAATTAGCTCCTGTAAAATTTGCATCTTTATTAATGGGTGTTTGGTTTTTATCAACCGCATCAGCCAATAAATTTGCAGGTACATTAAGTTCATTTTATCCTGAAACCATGATTACTGTTGCTGCTGTAGAAGCTGAACAAACAGCTCATGCGGTTACTTTATGCCCTAAACTGGATAAAGCGGAAGAAATAAACGGAACCAAATACGTGAGTATCGATTTAGTTTCTTTTGCAGAAGTAAAAACTAAAGAAGAAAAAGCTTCTATTGTGAGCAACATTTTTAAAGGCTCGATGATAAAAGAAAAATCTTTCGCGGGATACACTATTAATAGTTTGTATTCATTCTTTATGCTATTTGTTGTAATGGCAGGAATAGCTTCCGTTATCTTATTCATTTTATCTAAAAAATTAGTACAAATGATGAATGGAGTAAGGTAATCCATTTCATTTCCAGGACAGGTCAAACAATATGAATTGTTTGACCTGTCTTTTTTTAATAACTATTTATTATTACCAATGTTTAAAAAGGCTTTAATCGTATTATGTATAGCTACCATGATAGCCGTTGCCGAAGGATTTATTAATTATTTTCAGGCTCCGGCCGATGAATTAAAAGGCCCTGTGCATTGGTACACATTTCACGATGCTGTGGAAATGCAGAAAAAGCAACCCAAACCTATTATGGTGGATGTGTACACCAGCTGGTGCGGTCCTTGCAAAATGATGTCGGCTAACACTTTTGGAAATGAACTCATAGCAAACTATCTGAACACTAATTTTTATCCTGTAAAATTCAATGCCGAAACTAGAGATTCGGTTGCCTTTAATGGTGTAGTATTTAAAAATAAAAATCCGGAGGGAACGGCTCGTCCTGTTCACGACTTTGCTGTTTCTATTCTCGACTCTAAATTAATGTATCCTTCTATTGTATTTTTGGATGAACATATTCAGAGAATTCAAGTTTTACAAGGGTATTTAAAACCAGACCAATTTGAACCAATAATGAAGTATTTCGGGAGCTCGCAGTATAAAAATCAGAAGTACGAAGACTTTCAAAAAACTTTTGTACCCGAAATTAAATTGTCGGATAACCATTAAAAAATTCTTTTATTTCAGAAATCTGAGTTTGGTTAACTCAGATATAAAATCTTTTTCTACATTTGCACTCCCAAAAAAAGGGATACGGAGAGATGCCTGAGTGGCCGAAAGGAACAGTTTGCTAAACTGTCGTACTGGGAAACTGGTACCGAGGGTTCGAATCCCTCTCTCTCCGCGAGGTTTAAAGAAATTCTATTTAAATTGTATTTTATAAAATTTCTTTTTGACGGGTTGAAAATTATAGTACATTTGCAACCTCTAAAAAAATAGTTCTTTCAATATTACAGTTCGGGGCGTAGCGTAGTCCGGTCATCGCGCCTGGTTTGGGACCAGGAGGTCGCAAGTTCGAATCTTGCCGCCCCGACACATCAATTAGCTAATTAGTTAATTCGTAATTTTTTCTTCAATGAAGACTAAATTTTCAAATTGGTTAATTGGCTTTTTTTGTTTTGATCCCATAGCTCAGCTGGATAGAGCAACGGTTTTCTAAACCGTAGGCCTTTGGTTCGAATCCAAATGGGATCACAAATTTAAAAATTAACAAAGCCCTTCAAACATCAGTTTGAAGGGCTTTTGTTTTGACAAGAATATTACATCATAATTCTGCAAATAAAAAATCCCGCTCCGAATTAACGAAGCGGGATTTCTTTTTGACTTATTATAGTCTTACTGTTTTATCACTCTTTCGGTGTGCAACACATTTGAATTAGCATCGATCAATCTTACGAAATAAATTCCGCTGTTGAATTGCTCTAAGCTTGTTTTCATTGTTGATGTTCCACTTACCAAGTTGTGTTTTTCACTGATTACAACATTTCCTAAGATATCAAACACTTCTAATATGATGTCCTGATCTTTATCCATTGTTACATCCATTGTAAAGTCGGATGCGGTTGGATTTGGATAAATGTTTGAGTAGGTGTTTCCTCCTTCTTCAGTTGTTGCCATTGCATCCGGTGTTAAACAACGTGTAATTGTTGTTGTTCTGAACAATGATGTGTTTCCACAGGTATTGGTTTCAGTCAATTTCAATGTTGACGTTGCTGTTACCGTTCCTACTGATGGGGCAATGTTAACTGATATTACATTGGTTCCTTGACCTGTTCCCCATGTCATTCCTGACGCTAAGGTCCAGTTATAGGTCGATGCATTGGCAACTGGTGCAACAGAATAGGTTGCTGTTGTCAATCCGCAAGTGTTAAGTGGACCACTGATTACTCCCGGTTGTAATGCTGTTGTCACAAGGTTTATTGCTCTGTAAGCACCGGTTCCGCAAAGGTTGGTAGCTGCAACAGAAATTGTTCCAGGTCCAGCAAGAATTGCAGTAGCCGTGGTTCCTGTGTTAGATCCACTGATGCTGTTACCAGCTCCTGTTATAGTCCAGTTATATCCTGAGGCACCAGCGACT